>NZ_JACCFO010000001.1:4800000-5167314 GCF_013410565.1 Streptomonospora nanhaiensis | reverse complement strand
CGGTGCTCGGTGTCGGTCATGGGCGGTCCCGGGGCTGGGGCGGGCGGGTGGGAGCCGGGCGGGGGCGCGCGGCGGCGCCCCGGCCCGCGCGGGGGCGCCGCCCAGCCTACGGGGGCCGCGCGCGGCGCCGCGGCGGCCGGGGCGCGGCGCGGGCGCCGGAGTGCTTCACCCGGCGCCGAGGACGTCGGCGGCGGTGGACTCCGGGGTGCACAGGATGCCGTCGAACGCCTCGAGGACGGGTGTGCGCAGGTGGGTGCTCTGCATCCGGACGCGGTCGGGCCCCGGGGCCGGATCAGCGCCCTCCCCCGCCGACGCGTGTATCCGGCGCAGATCGGCGACGCCGGGCCCGAGGCCGGCCTCGGCGAAGGCGGCCTCGACGCCGCCCGGCTCGGGCGGACCCAGCGGGGTGGTGTCGAGGACGAAGCCGAAGCGGGCGTTCTCGTCGCGGCGCATCTCGGGGGTGTGGCCGGTGACGCTGGTCAGGCCCAGGGCGAAGTAGCCGTCGCCGAGGGCCTCGCGCAGGTGCCGGCCCATGGGGAACCCGGTGAGGCGGCCGTCGAAGGAGATCGGCGCCTTCTGGATGTGGGCGTTGTGGGCCATCAGCACCACGCGGGTGCCGGGCGCGCCGCGCTCCAGGTGCCACAGCAGCGACTCGGCCATGTAGCGGTCGCGGGCGGAGGTGTCGGCCGTGAGCCCCTTCCCGGCGAAGAGGCCGGCCAGCGCGCGGAAGGTGTAGTCGGCGTGGCAGGCGCCCTCCAGGCGGCGCAGCGCGACGTCGTAGTCGTGCCGGGTGCCGCGCGAGGTGTACAGCGGCTCGACCGCGCGGAACCGGATCAGCAGCCGCGCCAGGGCCGCGCTGAGGGCGTCCTGCTCTGCGGTCGCCAGCCGGGCCCAGGCGGGGGCGGCCACGGCACCGGAGTCGCCCGCGAAGGAGGCGGCGATGCGGATCGCCGCCTCGGCCTCGGGGACCGCCTCGGGGTCGACCCGGCGCAGGTAGTCGGCGACCGGGGACAGCGCGGGCAGCAGGGAGCCGCCCGCGGCGGGGACGTCGACGCCGGCGAACCCCACCGGCCGCGCGGCGGTGCGGTTGTATCGGCGCAGCCGGCGCAGGGGGGCCTCGACCCCCACGGGGACCGCCCCGGCGAGGAGGGCCGCGAGGTCGGTGTCGGCGCCCTCGCCCCGGGCCCAGGCGTCGAGGCCGAACCCCTCGCTGAAGCCGTACTCGAAGGCCAGGACGGTGAACCCGCGGCGTTCGACCAGGTACCGCAGGAGGCGGTCGCGCAGCAGCGCGAACTCGCGGACGAAGTGGGAGTGCTCGCCGATCGCGACGACGCGGGCGTCGCCGATGACGCCGTCCAGCGGCTCCAGGTCGTCGAGCGGCGCGTCGGGGTCGAGGTGGGTGAGCGGGACGGTGTGGGCGCGCAGCAGGTCGGCGAACGGCGCGTGCGGGGTCGTGGGCATGGGGTTCCTCGGTTCCGGGCGCGGGGAGACTGGGTGGGGGCGGGTCGGGCCGCCGGCACGGGGGCACGGCGGCGGGCGTGGTGCGGGCGCGGAGGGAGAGCGGCGCCGGGATCGCTCACCGGACGGGCCCGGCGCCGCGCCGTCACCTCACGCGGTGCCGGCCTTTGCGTTGCCGGGCGCCGCGCGCTCCAGATCGTCGACGCTGCCGGACATGATCGTGCGGACGTGCTCGGTGATGTGCTCGATCGGCCAGTCCCACCAGGCCAGGGCCAGCAGGCGGTCGATGTCGGCCGGGCTGTGGCGGCGGCGGATGAGGCGGGCGGGGTTGCCGCCGACAACGCCGTAGTCGGGGACGTCGTCGACGACGACGGAGCCCGAGGCCACGATCGCGCCGTGCCCGATGCGCACGCCGGGCATCACCATGGCCCGGTAGCCGAGCCAGACGTCGTGGCCGAGCACGGTGTCGCCCCGGCCGGGCAGGCCGGTGATGAGGTCGAAGTGGTCGGCCCACGAGCCGCCCATGATCGGGAACGGGAACGTGGAGGGGCCGTCCATGCGGTGGTTGGCGCCGTTCATGATGAACCGCACGCCCTCCCCCAGCGCGCAGAACCGGCCGATCACCAGCTTCTCGGGGCCGTAGTGGTACAGCACGTTGCGGGTCTCGAAGGCGGTGGGGTCGTCGGGGTCGTCGTAGTAGGAGAACTCCCCGACCTCGATCAGCGGGGAGGTGACCAGCGGTTTGAGCAGCACCAGGCGCGGCTGGCCGGGCATCGGGTGGACCGCTGTCGGGTCGGCGGGCACGGGCATGGCAAAACGCTTTCTTCCGGGAACGGTGTGTGCGGAGCGGGTCAGGCCGTGGCGGCGGGCGCCTGGGCCGGCCCCAGGGCCAGGTGGTGGCCCCGCCACCGCCGGCGCAGCCGGCGGTCGTGGCTGACGACCACGACCGCGCCGCCGTACCCGGAGAGCGCGGCCTCCAGGTCCTCCACGAGGGCGGGCGAGAGGTGGTTGGTGGGCTCGTCCAGCAGCAGGACGTCGGCCGGGGTGCTGAGCAGCCGCGCCAGGGCGAGGCGCTGCCGCTGCCCGGTGGACAGCCGCCCGACCGGCACCGTGAGGTGCGCGGGGGCGAACAGGCCCAGCGCCAGCAGCCGGTCGGCGTGGTCGCCGGGGTCTCCCTCGCGGCCGCGGGCGAAGGCGGCCAGGAGGGTGTCGTCGGGTCGGCCGGGCACCGGGTCCTGGGGGAGGTGGGCGGTGCGGCCGCGCCGGGTGAGGCTCCCGCCGTCGGGGGCGAGGACGCCGGCCAGGACGCGGAGCAGGGTGCTCTTGCCCGTGCCGTTGGGCCCGGTGACCAGCAGGCGCCCGCCCGCCTCGACGGTGATGTCCACGGGCGCGAGCCGGCCCGCGACGGTGATCCCGGCGGCGTCGAGCACGGTGCCCTCCCGCCGGCCGGCGCGCAGGGCGGGGGTGAACCGCAGCGGCTCGGGCGGGGGCGGCACGGGGTCGGCGAGCAGCCGCCGCAGGCGCTCCTCGGCGTTGCGCACCCGGCCGGCCAGCGCCTGCTGGACGCGGCCGCCGGCCCGGTCGTAGGCCATCTTGTTGCCGTCCCGCATCGCGCGCCCGGGCGCCACCCGGCGGGCGGTGGTGGCGGCGGTCTCGCGCAGCCGGTCGACGTCGTCGCGCCACCGGGCGTGCGCCTGGGCCCACCGCCGCCGCGCCGCGGCCTTCTCGGCGAGGTAGCCCGGGTAGCCGCCGCCGTACCGGACGACGCGGCGGGTGTCGGCGTCGACCTCCAGCAGGGTGGTGGCGACGCGTTCGAGGAAGACCCGGTCGTGGGAGACCGCCACCGTGGTGCCGCGCCGGGTGCGCAGGTGGTCCTCCAGCCAGGTCAGCGCGGAGTCGTCGAGGTGGTTGGTGGGTTCGTCGAGCAGCAGGACCTCGGGCGAGGCCGCCAGCAGGGCCGCCAGCCGCAGCCGGACCCGCTCGCCGCCGGACAGGCCGCCAACGGCGCGGTCGCGGTCGACCAGCCCCAGGCCGAGGCCGTGCAGGGCGCGCTCCACGCGGGAGTCGGCGTCGTAGCCGCCGCGCAGTTCGAACGCGGTGGCCAGCTCGCCGTACTCGGCCAGGGCGGAGGTGTCGCCGCCGGCCATCGCCGCCTCCAGGCGGCGCATCCGCGCCTCGATCGCGCGCAGTCCGCTCAGCGCGCGGTCGACCACCTGCTGGACGGTGGCCTCGGGCGGCAGGGACTCGTGCTGGGCGAGGTAGCCGACACCGCCGTCGGCGTGGACCACCACCTCGCCCTGGTCGGGCCGCTCGCGCCCGGCGAACAGGCGCAGCAGCGTGGTCTTTCCGGAACCGTTCTCGCCGACGATCCCGGTGCGCTCGCCCGCGGCGAGCGAGCAGGTGACCGAGTCAAGGACGGGCCTGCCGTCGAACGCCTTGCTGACGGCGCGCGCGGTGATCTGAGTGGGCATGCGTGTTCTCCCAAGCATTCGAGGACGGGGCGGCGGTCGGGTACCGCGCGGCCGGGTGAACGCTTCGGAGGAACATCGCGGACTCCACTAATGCGACAACTGATGTATTAAGATGGTGCCACAACCCCGCCCCTCCGAGCAACCGGACGGCCAGTGACCACTCCCGCAGACCCCGATCCCCAGCCCGCCGGGCCGCCCACCCGGCGCCGCCCCGGCGGCCGCACCGCCCGCGTCCGCGCCCAGGTGCTCGACGCCGTCCGCGCCGAACTGGGCGAACACGGCTACGACGGGCTCACCGTCGAGTCCGTCGCCGCCCGCGCCGGCGTGCACCGGGCGACGGTGTACCGCCGCTGGGGCGACGTCGGCGGCCTGCTCGCCGACGTCCTCGACGCCGCGGGCGACGACGACTGGCGGCCGCCCGACACCGCCTCGCTGGAGGACGACCTGACGGCGCTGAACCAGGAGATCCAGGACGCCATGTCCGCGCGGCCGTCGGTCATGGCCGCGCTGATCGCGGCGTCGTTCCGCTCCGAGAAGGCCGCCGAGGCCCAGCAGCGGCTCTGGGAGGACCGCTACACCCGCTGCGAGATCGTCGTCGCGCGGGCCGTCGCGCGCGGCGAACTCCCGCCGCGCACCGACGCGCGGCGGCTGCTCATCGCCGCCACCGCGCCGCTGTACCACCAGCTGGTCCTCCTGCGCACGCCGCCCGACCCCCATCTGCCCCGGAGCGCCGCCCGGACCGCGGCCCTCGCCGGGGCGGCCGGCGCCTTCACCGAGCCGCCCCCGTCCGGCCCCTGAGCCCTCACGCCCGCCCGACACGGCGCGCGCCCCGGGATGCGCCGCCGGTGTCTGACCCGCCGTCTAAGCTGCGGGCAACCGGCCGGCGGACCGGCCGGCCCGTGGACGATCCCGGAGGGCGGCACCCGTGAGCAAGGTCGTGTGCGACGTATCGGTCTCGGTCGACGGATACGTCGCCGGCCCCAACCAGTCCCGCGAGAACCCCCTCGGCGAGGGAGCCGGCGAGGACCTGCACGCCTGGATGTTCCAGACCCCCGACGAGAACCGGGCCGAGGTCGACGCCATCACCTCGGCGGGGGCCTACGTCATGGGCCGCAACATGTTCGGGCCCGTCCGCGGCGCGTGGGACGAGGACTGGCGCGGCTGGTGGGGCGAGGAGCCCCCCTACCACGCGCCGGTGTTCGTGCTCACCCACCATCCCCGCGATCCCGTCGAGATGCGCGGGGGCACCACCTTCAACTTCGTCACCGAGGGCATCGGGGCCGCGCTGGACCGCGCCCGCGCGGCCGCCGGCGACCGGCCGGTCGCGGTCTGCGGCGGGGCGGCGACCATCAACCAGTACCTGGCCGCCGGCCTGCTCGACGAACTGCGCCTGCACATCGCGCCGGTGGTGCTGGGCGCCGGCGAGCGCCTGTTCGCGGGCGTGTCGGGGGTGGACCTGGAGCAGGTCTCCGGGCGCTCGGCGTCGCTGGTCACGCACATCACCTACCGCCCCCGGCGCTGAGCCCCAGGACGCGGCCGGTCTGGCGGACCGCCTGCTCAACGGCGCCGACCGCGCCCTCGACCGGCCCACGACCGTCCTCGCCCACCCCGAGGGGCGCGGCCCGGTGGAGCGGCGCGCGGCACTGCGCCCGGTGTACGCGGCGATCATCGCGCGCCTCGGCCCGCCCACGCTCCTCGGCGGCACCGACCACGGGCCGAGCGTGCGGTGGGTCCGCCCGACGCGCACCCTGCTGCTCTCGGGCGACCACGGCGCGGCGGTCCTCTCCGTCCACGACTCCGCGCGGTTCGCCGAGCGCGAGTACGCGGAGTTCGTCGAGGGCGGGCTGCCCTACGCCTGGGCGCTGGACCGGGGCGGCCCCGGCGGCGGCCGCGACCGGTGGCTCAACGACTCCTCCGTCGCCCGCACCTGCACCTGGCAGGACGCCGAGGAGCGGCCGGCGCTGCTGCTCGCGTCCTGGGCCGAGCACCTTCCGGTGCAGGCACCGGGAGACTGGGCGGGCATGCGGCTGCGCGCCCGGTGGAACCCGCCGGTGGACCTGGTCGTGACGTACGACCCGGGGACGCCCGGCCGCGAACCGTGCGCCGTCGTGCCCGGTCCGCCGCCGACCCCCGAAACCGCGGAGCGGATGCGCGGGCGGGGGTGGCAGGGCACCGACCCGCACAACCGGTGGCACATCAGGCTCCCGGAGACCGATCCCCGGGCGCCCGCCGAGGTCGCCCGCGTGGTGACCGCGGAGCTGCGCGCGGGGCCGTTCGACTACCCCAACGAGGTCTTCGCCTCCGACATCAGCGCCGGCGACGACGGCACGCTGGTGGTACCGGGCCTGGGGTTCGAGGTGACCCTGCGCCGCGAGCCCTTCTAGGAGCGGACCCTGGCCGCCCCCGGCCGGACGCGCTGCCACGGCGGCCGGGGGGTGCGCCGGTGGGGTGGCGCGGCGCCGCCTCCGCCTGGTGCTCGCAGAGCGAACAGCACAGGACACCGCGGCTTCCGCTCATGTGACAGGCGGTCGGCGTATCCCGCCGCCCTCCACAGCACGCTGACCAGGTAGAACATGGCGCTCCACCCGCCGGAGGCCGTCCCCCGCGCCCTCCAGCGGGGTGCCGCACACCCGACTTGATACATGAATCACGTTGCCCTGTGAACGTGCGTCACGATACGAAAGGCGGAAGAAGCGGGCCGCGCCGTCCACGAGGCACGCCCCATCCCGCCGCAGCCCTGCCGCCGCCCCTGCCCGGCGGCTCGGCGGCGCCGAAGGAGACACGATCGCCATGTCCGCAACCCCCGCCCCCCAGCCGCCGAGCGCGGCCTCGGGGCCCGCAGCGGCCGCGCGCCTGGTGGGCGCCGTGCTCGGCCTCGCCGCCCTGGTGGTCCTGATGCTGGGCGCGTTCGCCCTGCCCGGGGTCCACGGCGGCCCCCACGAGGTGCCGATCGGGCTGACCGGCCCGCGGGCCGCGACCGAGCCGCTGCAGGAGCGGCTCGACGGCGACGAGTGGGACGTCACCCTCTACGAGGACGCCGGCGCCCTCGCCGACGCGGTCGAGGACCGCGAGATCACGGGCGGCCTGGCGCTGGCCGCCGACGGGATCGACGTCTACACCGCCACCGCCGGCGCGCCGCTGGCCGCCGGCGCGCTCACGGCCATGGCCGACTCCGCCGCCGCCCGGCAGCAGGCGGCGGCCACCGTCCACGACCTCGCGCCCTTCCCCGAGGACGATCCGCGCGGTTCCGGATTCGCCGCGGCCGGGCTCCCGCTCATCTTCGGCGGGATCCTCCCGGCCGCCGTCCTCTCCCGCGTGTTCCCCGGCCGCGCCAACGTGCGCCTGCGGCTGGCCGGTGCCGTGCTGTTCTCCCTGGTCGCCGGGGCCGCGGCCACTGCGGTCCTGCAGTACGCGACCGGCTCGCTGGCCGGCGACTACTGGGTGAGCGCGCTGGGGCTGGGCCTGGGCGTGGCGGCCCTGTCGGTGGCGTTCGTCGGCCTGGAGGCCCTGCTGGGCCTGGGCGGGCCGGCCACGGGGGCGGCCGTGATGATGCTGCTGGGCAACCCGCTCTCCGGCCTGGCCACCGGACCCCACTGGCTGCCGCCTGGCTGGGCGGCCCTCGGACAACTCCTGCCGCCCGGCGCCGCCGGCAGCCTGCTGCGCGCCAACGCGTTCTTCGACGGCACCGGGGCCGCCGAGCCCTCCCTCGTCCTGGTGGCGTGGGTGGTGTTCGGGCTCGTCCTGGGCTTCGCCGCCCACCTCCGGCGGCCCGCGGCCGCCCGACCGCCGGCCCGGCGCTGACCGCCTTCGGACCCGCGCCGCGGGGGCGCCGGGGACCTCAGTCCCGGTCGCCGCCCGGCGCGGGCAGCGCGACGGCGCGCACGAACGCCGCCGCGAACTCCTCGCACGCCTCCTCGGGATCGGGCAGGTCGACCTGCCGGACGCCGCCCAGCGCGGGGCGGGTGAGGAAGTGCATGAGCATGGGCCCGACCAACTGCTGGAGCAGCAGGGTGACCGGCATGGGGCGGATGCGGCCGGCGGCGACCTCGTCGGCGAGCCACCGCCCGAGCACCGCCAGGACGCGGGGCACGAAGTGCCGTACCAGCGCCTGGGAGGCCGGCGCCGCCGGGCGGGCGAACGCCTCGGCGAGCATGGCCGGCAGCACGCGCGGCTCCCGGTCGAGGGCCTGGGCCAGCCGCCGGTAGATCAGGCGGACGGTCTCCGGCAGCCCCCGGGGCGGACCGTCCAGGATCTGCTCGACGTCCAGAATCGGGCTGTAGCGCTCGAAGACCGCCTCAAGCAGGTCGTTGCGCCCGCCGAACGCCGCGTACACGCTGTGCACCGAGCAGTCGGCCCTGGCCGCGACCGCCTCCAGGGTCAGCCCGGCCAGGCCGTGCTCGCCGATCAGGTGGGCGCAGGCCGTGATGGCGCGGTCGCGGACCGGCGGCTGCCCGCCCGGGTCGACCCCGGCGGCGCGCACCGCCTCGTCCAGCGCCTCGCGAGGGCCGCCCAGGCGCCGCAGCAGGGTGCTGCGCGAGATCCCCGCCTCCAGCGCGATCTCCCGGGTGGGGACGTCGGCGACGTCCTTGCCCAGCCGCCGCGCGACACGCAGGGCCGCGTCCACCACCTCGCGCGGCACACGAGCGGCTCCGGCGGAGCCCCGCGATCCGGTGTCCGGCACGTTCCCGACTCCCCTGGTCCGTCAGGCCGACAGCTGAAGCACGCATCAAGCTAGCATGCACCGCTGTCCGCCGCCGGGGCCGCACCCGCCCGGGACACGGACGCGCGTTGACCCGGCCGCACGCCGTCCCGTTTCCGCGAACCGCGCCCCGGCGACAGCTGTTGACTTTCCAGGAATTACTGGAATTATCGGAGCATGAGTAAGGATGACGAGGTGGCCTTCGCCGACCATGTCGGCCGCTGGTTCGCCCAGCAGTTCGGGATGGCGCCGATCACCGGACGCGTACTGGGCTGGCTGATGGTCTGCGATCCCCCGGCGCAGACCCCGGCGCAGCTCAGTGCGGCGCTGAGCGCCAGCCGCAGCTCGATCGGCACCGCCGTCGCGGTACTGGAGCGGCTGTCCTACATCCAGCGCTACCGGCCCGCCGGCGAGCGGGTCGACCGGATCCGGCTGGACCCGGAGTTCGGGCCCCGCGACCTCGACGCCGCGCAGCAGTACCGGGAGCACGCGGCCATGACGCGCCAGGGGCTGTCCGCCCTGGCCGACACCTCCCCCCGGCGCCGCGCGCGCCTGCTGGAGCTGGCCGCCTTCTACGACTTCCTCGCCGACCGCCTGCCGCAGGTCGCGGCCGAGTGGCGGTCCCACCGCGACGCCCTGCGCGCGTCCGGAGAGCTGCCCACCCCCGACTGAGGCGCCGGGCCGTCCCGCCCACGACACCAGGAGGACACCGCCATGACCCCCCAGCCCCCCACGTCCCCGACCCCCGAGACGGCGGCGGCGCCCCCTCCGCTGCCCGGGCTCCCCACCGAGCGGCCCGCCGGCTGCCCCTTCGATCCCCCCGCCGAACTCGGCCGCGTGCGCCGGGAGCGGCCGCTGGCCCCGATGGCCTACCCCGACGGGCACGTCGGCTGGCTGGCGACCGGGCACGCCGTGGTGCGCACGGTGCTCGGCGACCCCCGGTTCAGCTCCCGCTACGAGCTGATGCGCCTCCCGGTACCCGGGATGCCGCCCGGCGGCCTGCCCCCGGCGCCCCCGGGCGACCTGACCGGCATCGACCCGCCGGAGCACACCCGCTACCGGAGGCTGCTGGCCGGCCGGTTCACCGTCCGCCGGATGCGCCTGCTCACCGAGCGGGTCACCCGGATCTGCGCGGAGCACCTGGACGCCATGGAGCGGCAGGGCCCGCCCGCGGACCTCGTCGCCGCCTACGCCCGGCCCGTCCCGGCGATGGTCATCTGCGAACTGCTCGGAGTGCCCTACGCCGACCGCGACCGCTTCCAGAGGCACGCCGAGGTCCTCACCGGCGGGGCCCTCGACGAGGACACCGGCGCGGCCGCGGCGGCGCTCTCCGCCTATCTGGGCGACCTCGTCCGGGCCAAGCGCGCCGAGCCCACCGACGACCTGCTCTCGGAGCTGGCCGCAACCGACCTGACCGACGACGAGCTGACCACCCTGGGGGTCGTGCTGCTGGGCGCCGGGCTGGACACCACCGCCAACATGATCGCCCTGGGCACGTTCGCCCTGCTGCGCAACCCCGACCGGCTCGCCGAGCTGCGCGCCGACCCCCAACTGGTCGCCCCGGCCGCCGAGGAGCTGCTGCGCTACCTCAGCATCGCCCACACCGGCGCCCGGGTGGCGCTGGAGGACGTCGAGCTCGCCGGGCACACGATCCGGGCCGGCGACACCGTCGCCGTCTCCCTCCAGGCCGCCAACCGCGACCCGCTGCGGTTCGCGGGCCCCGACACCCTCGACCCGCACCGGTCCCCCACCGGGCACCTGGCCTTCGGCCACGGGGTCCACGCCTGCGTGGGCCAGCAGCTCGCGCGGGTGGAGCTGCGGATCGCCTACCGGGCGCTGCTCTCGCGGTTGCCGGGCCTGCGCCTGGCGGTCGCTCCCGAGGAGGTCCCGGTGCGCGTCGACGCCACCGTCCACGGGGTCGTGGAGCTTCCGGTGACCTGGGACGAGGGGTAGGCCGTGATGCGACCGCGAATCGACCGCGACCGCTGCGTCGGCGCCGGCATGTGCGTCCTGCGCGCCCCCGACACCTTCGACCAGGACCCCGACGACGGCCGCGTGGTCCTCCTCGACCCCGCGCCGCCGCCGCACCGCCACGCGTCGGTCCGGGAGGCCGCCCAGACGTGCCCCTCCGGTGCGGTCGCCCTCGGCTGAGGCCGGCCGCCGGGCCGCCCGCCGCGCCGTCGGCCGGCCGGGCGGCGGCACGGGTCACCCCGCGGCCTGCCCCGGCGGGCGGGCCGCGGCGGCGTCCAGGGCCGCCACCACGGCGCGGTACCGGTCGTGGGCGGCGGCCGTGGTGCGGTCCACGACGACCGCCCCCATCTTCCCGAAGCCCGGCAGCGCGCCGAGCATGTGGAAGACCGCGCCCGAGCCCGCCCGCTCGTCGTAGAGCAGGCCGCCGCGGTAGGCGGTGTCCAGCACCCGCTCCGGGGTCAGGTCGCGGTAGGCCTCGCTCTCCAGGCGGTCGGTGGCCAGGTAGCAGAGGGGGCGCCCGTCGGGGGTGCGAAAGCTTCCGGTCTCCTCGTCGAGGCGGGCGTCGGCGACGCCTTCGAGGAACATGCGCGGTGCGGTGCCGCCGCCCATGCGGAGGTTGATCTCGGCCGCGAAGAGCCGCCGGACACCGCCCACGAGGGCCGAGACGAAGTCCACGCTGGCGATGCCGACCATGCCCTTGCGGGCCAGCGCCCGCCCGGTGCGCAGGGCCAGGCCGTGCACGTCGCGGCGGTAGTCCTCGTGCGCGGGCGCGGTGCAGCCGGCGTAGGTCTGCCGCCCGGCGCCGACGAAGAACTGGTCCTGGGTGGACAGCACCCGGGCCTCGCCCGTGGGCGCGACGCTGACCTGGGCCGACGGTGACCTGCTGTCGGCGCCCTCCACGAACTCCTCGACGACCCCGCCCATCTCGGCGAACCTGGCGCGGTAGCGCTCCCAGCTCTCCGGAGCCGTGGCGAAGGTGACGCGCCGGGGCAGGGCCGCGCGGATCCAGGTCTCCAGCCCGCCGGCGGCCGGGGCTCCCCGGAAGTCGAACAGCGCGTTGCCGCCCGCGCCGAAGCCGTCGTTGACCTTGATCATCGCCCGTGTGGACGCGGGCGCCCGGGCGCGCAGCGCGGCCAGCGCCTTGACGAGGTCGTCCTCGTCGCGCAGGTGCCCGAACCCGGCCGGGGAGGGCACGCCCGCCTCGGCGAACACCTCCCGCGCCCCGCTCTTGGAGCCCAGGTGGGCGAGGTCCGGCCCGCAGGCGAACAGCGGCATGCCGAGCCGCAGGGCGAGTTCGCGCTCGTGGGGTGAGCCGTTGAAGGCGAGGATGCAGGCGTCCCGGGGGTCGCCGACGGCCCGCCGCAGCCGTTCGACCACGTCGGGGCGGGCGAGGATCTTGCGGGTGAGCGGCCGGGGGCTCGCGTCGGCGCAGTCGACCAGGGTGAGCCGGCGGCGGGCGTGCCAGGCGGGCAGGGACCGCACCAGGCCGAGCGCGTAGTCGACGGCGATCGGCGGGATCGGCGTGCTCGTGACGTACACCAGGCGGCGGTCCTGGGCGCGCAGCAGGTGGAGGAAGGACAGCAGCCGCTCCTCGTAGTGCATGACTCCGGGGATCTTGGCCATGCCGGCCGGGTCCAGGGTGAAGCTGGGCAGGACCAGGACGGTGCGCGGGTGCGGGGATCCGTCGAGCGGTGAGGCCAGCCGCTCCTGCAGAGCGGTGAACGCGGCCTGGTGGTTATGACCGGTCTGCAGTGTCACGGGTCCGGGCCCTCCCGATGGTGTACACGAACGTCAGCGTTCCCCGCCGCTGACGTGCCACAACCTCCGCGGCGGCGCCGGTCTCCTTACCCCCGCGCCGAACACCTGTGTCGCCGGAGGCGGTGGGGGCCGCCCGCGCGGGGCCGCCGGGCTCCGCGCCAGGAAGTGGGGCCGCCGCGTCGGCCGCGCGGCGCCGCCGAGCGCCGCGCGCGGGCGTCCCGCGCCCTTGTGGCCGGTTCCGGTTAGGGGAATCCGCTCGGGCGGGTTTCGCGGCGGCACCCGCTCGCCGAGCAGGCATCCCCCGGGGAAGCGCGCCCCGCCGGCCCGGCATAGCCGATACCGTATGATCGGCGAACTATCCGGTGGCCGAAGGAGATGTGGGTGGACACCTCGCGCCGCGCCGCCGCTGAGGCGTTCGGACGGGCGATCCAGCGCTACCAGAGGTCGGTTCAGAACTTCGACGACGAGGTCGGGCGGGCCCTGGACCTCGGCGCGGCGGAGCTGCGCTGCCTGGACTGGCTGTCCGAGGCGGCGATGCCGGCGGGCGAACTGGCCCGGGCGGTCGGCCTGCGGCCCGCGGCGACCACCGCGCTGGTGGACCGGCTGAGCCGGCGCGGCCTGGTTCGGCGCGAGGCGTCGGCGGCCGACCGGCGCAAGGTCCTGGTCGCGCTGACCGACGAGGGGCGCCGGCTGCTGTGGGAGATGTACGGTCCCGTGGTGCGCGACGGGCAGCGCCTGCTGGAGGGGTTCGGCGCCGAGGAGATCGCCGCGATGGAGCGGCTCATCAGCCGCATGGCGCGCAACGCCGAGGAGCACACCCGCCGCGTGGCGGAACGCTCCCGCGCGCCCCGCGGACGGCGGGGGTAGCGTGGGCGGGGCCGCGGACGGCGGGCGCGCCGGGCGCGCGGCCGGGTGACGAAGGAGACACGGGTGTTGGAAGCGCAGGCGCTGATCGGGTTCGCGGTGATGTCACTGGCGCTGATCGTGATCCCCGGACCGAGTGTGCTGTTCGTGATCGGGCGGACGCTGGCGCTGGGCCGGCGGGGAGGCCTGCTCAGCGTGGTGGGCAACGAACTGGGCGGGCTGCCGCTCGTGCTGCTCGTGTCCATCGGCCTCGGCGGCGTGGTGGCGCATTCGGCGCCGCTGTTCCTGGCGGTGAAACTGCTGGGCGCGGCCTACCTCGTGTACCTGGGGCTGCAGGCGATCCGCCACCGGCGCGCGGGAGCGGATCCGGCGGCGGTCGCGGGGGCCGGGGAGCCGGAGTCGCCGTGGCGCACCCTGGCGCAGGGCTTCACGGTGGGGGTGACCAACCCCAAGACCATCGTCTTCTTCGTCGCGGTTCTGCCGCAGTTCGTGGACCCCGCCGCCGGCGGTGTGCCGCTGCAGATGGCGGTCCTGGGGGTCGTGTTCACGCTGATCGCCCTGGCGTGCGACGCGTGCTGGGCGCTCATGGCCTCGGCGGCCCGCGCGTGGTTCGCGACGTCGCCGCGCCGGCTGTCCTCGATGCGCGCCACCGGCGGCGGCCTGCTGATCGGCATGGGCGCGACCCTGGCGCTCGCGCCCGCCAAGAGCTGACCCGATGCGGCAGGACGGCGGCGCGGCGCCGGAGGCGCGCGCGGACCTTTTGGAACGCGAGGCGCGCCTGGAGCGCGAGGCCCTGGCGGTGGGCGCGCGGCTCGGGCTTCGGCGCCGCCTCGAACGGATCGGTGAACCCCGGCTCGTCGGGGCGGCCGCCCTGCGGGTGCTCCACCGGCGCGACATCGACGTGACGACGTCCTGCGCGCGCCTGGACCCCGACACCGTGGGGCGCATCGCGCGGCTGGGCGCCCGCCTCGCCGAGCACGAGGACGTCCGCGAGGTCACCATCCGCGACGACACCGGCCCCTGGAATTGCGATCCGCGCTATCCGGACGGCTTCTACCTCGGCCTCGACTGCCGGTCGCCGCTGGGCAACCGGTGGACGGTGGACCTGTGGTTCGTCGACCGGCCCGACCGCCAGCCCGACCTCGCCCACGTGCGGCGCTTCGGTCCGTCGATGACCGACGAGGTGCGCGCCGCCGTCCTGGCGCTCAAGGCGGCCACCCGCGAGGCCGACGGCGGCGAGGGGCCGGTCCCGGGGCACCTCGTCTACCAGGCGGTGGCCGAAGCCGGCGTGCGGACCGCCGGTCAGCTCCGCGCGTGGCTGGACGCGGCGGGCGGGCGGTCCGCGCCGCCCGCGTGAGAGGGCGGGCCGCCCCTCACCCGGTCTCCGCCGCGCGGGGCGCTCACGCGGGCCGGTCGGCCTGGAGGCCGGGGAGCGCGACACGGTGGTCGGTGATCCACGCCTGCGTCCGCCGCGCCGCGATCCGGTGGAACACGGCGCGCAGGACGGCGTCCCGGATGACGCGGCCCACCGGACCGGCGGTCTTGAAGCCGCTCGACCGCGCCCCTTCGGCGACGATGCCCTCGACCCGTTCGCGCCGTCGCCCCTCGAAGGCCGCGAAGGCGGCCTCGGGCGTGGCAGCCGCGTGCAGGCACGACGCCAGGACGACCGCGTCCTCCAGCGCCATCGACGCGCCCTGGCCCGAACTCGGCGCCGGGGCGTGGATCGCGTCGCCGACCAGACCGAGCCGCCCGCGGTGCCACACCGGCACATGGGGGAGGTCGAACGTGTTGTCGCCCGCCAGGTCAAGGCGGCCGGCGGCGATCAGGTCGCGGAACGGGCCGGCGTCCGCGGCGGCGAGGTCCACCAGCGTCCGCCGCCACGCCTCCAACGGCGTGCCCGCCCGCTCCTGGCGCGAGACCGGGGGGCGGGGGACGTTGGCGAACCACACCACGTCGCCGGAGGGGGTGGGGAGCGCCCCGAAGAAGGCCCGCCTGCCGAAGACGAGCCGCCAGGCCCCCGGGTCGAGGGCTGCGGCGAGCGGGGTGTGCTCGGTGACCCCGCCGAAGTTGGCCAGCCCCGTGTAGCGCCGCTCGGGGGCCCGCGGGTCGACGGCCGCACGCACCACCGAGTTGATGCCGTCGGCGCCGATCACCAGGTCCCCGGCGATGACCTCGCCCGAGTCCAGGGTGACGCGAGCGCCGCGGTCGCCGGTGGCCGCGCCCGTCACGCGGGCGCCCGTCCGCACCTCGATCCCGCGCCGCCGCGCGAGGTCCGTCAGCGCCGCGGCCAGCCGGGTGCGGTGGAACGACAGCGCGACGGTGCCGTCCGGGCGCGCCGATCCCAGCGGGACGGTGCCGAGCGTGCGCCCGGAGGCGCTCACCATGACGTTCCGGTCGGTGGGGACCCCCAGCCCGCGCACCTGCTCCAACGCGTCGATCGCCGCCAGCGCCGCGACGCCGTTGGCCGCGACCGTGAACCACGACCCCACCTCGCCCCGGTCGGCCGGGTTCGCGTCCACCACCAGCGAATCGATCCCGACCGCCCGCAGCGCCATCGCCGTCGCTGGGCCCGCGATACCACCGCCCACGATCACCGCACGCATCCGCCCATCTCCGTTCGTTTGTCAAAATATTCGATGAACGAAACAATGCACCGCGGAGCGGCCGGTGTCAAGCGGGCCGCCGCGCGCGCGGCCCGCGGGCCCGGGCCGTTCGAGCGCCGCCGCCGAGGCGCGCGGCGGCCCCGGCCTCACAGCCGGGCACGCGGGCGCACGGCCGCCACGGCGACGCCGATCCGCACCGCGCCCAGGGCGGCGCAGGCCGCCGCCACGCAGCCGGCCAGCCACCCCGCGTCGGGCGCCCACAGCAGCACGTCCGCCAGGTCGAACCCGGCCGCGGCCGGCAGCCCCACCGCCGCCGCCCCGCCCACCGCCGCGCACCCCGCCAGCCACAGCGCCGCACCGGCGGCCGCGCGGGCGGGCGCGGCCGGGCGCACCCGCCCCGTCCACATCCGCGCCGCGTCCCGGACGCCGAGCACCAGGGCCGCGGCGGCCACCGCGCCGAGGCCGGCCAGCAGGGCGGGGTAGCCGGCGCCGCCCCGGTCGGGCGCGGGCTCCCCGCCGGCGAGGATGCGCGCCGCCCCCAGGCCGGTGCCCACCACGAGGTCGTCCTGGAAGGGGCCGTGGGCGTTCTGCACCAGCACCAGTCCGCGCTCGCGCTCGGGCAGCAGCACCACGATGGCGTGGTATCCGCTCACCGCGCCGCCGTGCCACACGGTGGTGGTGCCCAGGTCGGCGTTGCGCTCGTCGACGCGCCACCCGAGCCCGTAGGCGGCGGTGGGGCTCACCGGCGCCTGGGGGGTGTGCGTCCGCGCCAAGGCGCCCGGCTCCAGCGGCGGTGTCTGGCCGCCGACACGGTCGTTGAGGTGCAGGGCGGCGAAGCGCGCCAGGTCGGTGACCGGGCCGCCGATGTAGCCGTAGCTGGGACCGGCGGGATCGTAGGGCGCGTCGGCGAAGGCGAGGGGGCGGCCGAAGACGTAGCGGTGGCCGGGCGGGACGGCGGCCGCCTGCGCGGGAGTGGCCACGGTGTCGACCGCGCCGATGGGGTCGAGCAGGCGCTCGGCGAGGACGTCGGTAAAAGGCCGCCCGGTGGCGGCCTCCACCACCGCTCCCAGCAGCAGGTAGTTGGCGCTGCTGTACTGGTGGCGGGCGCCGGGCGCGGCGACGGGCCGCACCCGGTCGAGGTCGGCGACCGCCTGGGCGTAGGCGGAGCCGGGCGGCGCGGTGCGGTCGGTGACGCCGGTGTCCTCGGGCAGGCCGCCGAACGCGCGCGTCCTCGTCCAGGGCGGTGCCGTTGGTGCTCTCCAGGATCTCCGTTGGCGGGGTGCCGTCCAGGACGATGAAGCCGTGCATCGCCGCGGCGGGGGCGTTGCGCGGGGCGCCGCCGCCGATCACGGCGACGTCCACGGTCTCGGTGGGCAGGGTGTCGCTCTCGTAGCGGGAGGTCGGGGTGGACATGTCGCGTTCCTTCTCCTCCGCGGTCTCGGTCTCCGGACTGGACCGTCTTCTCGGCGACGCTACGCACCTTTTGCGTTCAGGGCATAGCATGTTGCCCATGAAGCAAGAAGACGGGCAGTTGGACAGCCTCGTACGCAAACGCATCCGCGCCCTGCGGGTCGCCCAGGGCTGGTCCCTGGAGGAACTGGCCGGCCGCGCCAACCTGAGCCAGTCCTCGCTCAGCCGCATCGAGAACGGTCAGCGCCGCCTCGCCCTCGACCAGCTCGTCACCCTGGCCCGCGCTCTGGACACCACGCTGGACCAGCTCGTCGAGAACGCCGCCGACGACGTCGTCATCAGCCCGATGATCGACGGCACCCACGGCCTGATGCGCTGGCCCATCAAGGGCGACCCCGGAATGACCGTCATGCGCCAGCGGATGACCGCGCCGCCGCCCGACAACCCCGCCCGGATGCGCGCCCACCCCGGCCGCGAATGGCTGGTGGTCCTGTCGGGTACCGCGGTTCTCCTGCTCGGCCACCGCCGGTTCCGCGTCGAGACCAACCAGGCCGCCGAGTTCCCCACCATGCTGCCGCACGCCATCGGCGCCGAGGGCGGGCCGTGCGAGATCCTGGGCATCTTCGACCGCGACGCCCGCCGCGGGCACCAGCGCGGCGCCGACGGCCCCGGCGACCACGACGGTTCCGGGGGTACCGGCGAGTAGCGCCCCCGGAGTCCAGGCGGCGCCGCGGAAAACAGGAGGCGGTTGCGCGCCGGGCAGCGCACCGGTCGACCTCTTTGCGTAGTACGCAAGAATTCGTGCGGAAGACGCATGGGGTGCCTACGGTGGTGCCATGAGCACAGCGCACGACCACACCCATCACCACAGCGGCCCGCACGGCCCCCACCAGCCGGACGGCGACACCGGCCTGGCCGAGATCCTCGACCTGGACGCCGAGGTGCTCGCCGAGCACATCGCGTCCATCGTCTCCTCGCTCCCGCTGGAGTCCGAGCCGCGCCACATCGTGGACCTGGGCTGCGGCACCGGCGCGGGCACGTTCGCCCTCCTCGAACGCTTCCCCGGGGCGCGGGTCACCGCCGTCGACACCGCGGCCGACCACCTGCGGCTCGTGCGCGAGAAGGCGGGCGCCCGCGTGCGCACCGTGCGGGCCGACCTCGACACCGCCCCCTGGCCCGACCTGGGCACACCGGATCTGGTGTGGGCCTCCGCCTCCCTGCACCACCTGGCCCGCCCCGACCGCGCGCTGGCCGACGTCCGCGGGCTGCTGGCGCCGGGCGGCCTGATCGCCGTCGTGGAACTGGGCGGCTTCCCCCGCTTCCTGCCCGCCGACGTGCCCGAGGACCGGCCCGGACTCGAAGAGCGCGCCCATGCCGCGGTCGACCGCCACCACACCGAACACCTCCCCCACCGCGGTGCCGACTGGGGCCCGATGCTGGCCGCCGCGGGGTTCACCGTCGAGGACACGCGCACCATCACCGTGGAGATCGAAGACGACGGCGGTGGGGCCGTCGGCCGCTACGCCCACGCCGCCCTGCGGCGCCTCCGCGGCGCCGCCGCGCCCGCGCTCGGCCCCGAGGACCTCGCCGCGCTCGACGAACTCCTGGCCGCCGACAGCCCGCGGGGCGTCCTGCGCCGCGGCGACCTCGCGCTCCGCACCGAGCGCACCGTCTGGGCCGCCCGCCGCCCCTGACCGCCGGCCGCCGTACCGGCCGGCGGCCGCTCATCCACCCCACCCGCGAGAAAGGGAGCACCGCCATGACCCAACCCCGAATTCCCGCCGACTACCACGCCTGGCGCCAGAGCCGGTGGGAGGAGATCGCCGGAACCAACGGGAAGGGCGCGGTCATCGCCAAGGCCGCGGTCAACGGCCGGGGGGCACACACCCTGCCCGGCCTGCCCGGCGAGTGGACCACCACCGGGACAGGAGCGCTGACCGTGACGGCCAAGGCCGAGGACGGCGTGCGGGTCAACGGCGCGACCGTCGACGGAACCGCGGACGTGCCCTCCGGCAGCGCCCTGGAGTTCCCCGGCGGCCTGAACGGCTTCGCGGGCGGGGCCGACGGCTTCTACGGTGTCGTCGTCATGGACCAGAGCCGGGTCGCGCGCTCAGGCCTCAGCGGCATCGACCGCTTCCCCTACGACCCGGACTGGGTCTTCCACGGGCACTACCGGGCCGCTCCCGCGGGTCGGCGGATCGAGGTGGAACGGCTGACCGCCCCGCGGAGCACGGACGCCATCCCGGCTCCCGTCGACCTGGTCGCGACCGTGCACGGCGCCGAGTACGTCCTCGCCGTCCTGGAGGAGTCCCCCGGGCAGCGCCTGGTGGTCTTCACCGACGAGACCAACGGCGACTCCACCCCGCGGATCGGCCGCTGGCTGGTCCTGCCACTGCTGGAGCCCGGCAGCGCGGTGGACGTGGACTTCAACCGGGCCACGCTCTCCCACCACCACCTGAGCCCGGAGGTCTTCGTGTGCCCGCTCGCGCCGCCCGGCAACCACCTGCCCCTGCGCGTCGAGGCCGGCGAGCGCGCCTTGATCCGCTCCGCCACCGGCGGCGACTGACCCGCCCCGCCCCCGTCTGCCCGTTACCGCGGCCCGCCACAGAAAGAGGACAGCATGAGTCAGGACCTGAAGGACACGGCCACCGCCTACCTGCGCGCCCTGGAGTCGCGCGACTGGGCGGCCGCCCGCGCGCTGTGCGCCGACACCGCCACCGTGTGGCACAACGACGGCAAGGGCGAGGAGTCCATCGAGGAGAACGTCGCCGGGATGCAGGGCCGGATCGAGTCCATCGAGTCGATGCGCTATGAGATCCTCCGCCAACTCTCCCGGCCCGGCGAGGTCCTCCAGCAGCACGTGGTGCACGTCGCCACCCGGGACGGAACGCGCGGCGAGGTGCACGCCGCCGTCTTCTTCGGATTCAACGACACCGGGGAGATCACCCGCATCGAGGAGTACGCCAACTTCATCCCCGCCGGTCGGGGCGGGTGAGGCGGGAGGGCGGCCCGGGTCTCGGGCGGCCGCGAGCGCCGGCGGCGGGGGGCGCGGGGAGTCGGCGACGGCCCGGCCGGACGGCTCCGGGCCGCGCGCGGAGTCCGGGGCGCGGCCGCCGCCGCTTCGGCCGCCGGGCACGGGCACGCGCGGGAATGGCGGGTCGGCCGCACGCCCGTGTCCGGCGCGGTTGTCGCAACCACCGGGCGGGGCGCCGGAACAGCCGGGGAACACCGACCCGCCCGATCGCGTTAGCACAAGGGAGCTGCAAAGGGCCCACCACGGGCGGGTTTTCGCCCGTGGTCCCGAGCACGCCTGCCCAAGGTGGTTCACTTTTCCGGGTGCTCCTGGAACGGCGGACGTTCAGCACGCCACGGCCGCGCCTCCTTCCCGACCGGCCGCCATCCGCCCCGAACAGGAGTGACACCCCCGAATGCGCGATGCAGCCGTGAACCGGTCCGGCCCCGGCGCGGGCACCGGCCCGGTGCCGGTCCGGCCCCCCGCGGGCCCGAACCCGCCCGCCCCTTCGCCCGCGGCCTCGGCGCCGCGCCGGAGCTCGCGCCGCGAGCGGGCGATATGGCGCTAGAGGCCCCGACTCCCGACGAGGAGTCCCGCCCCCGCCCCCTCGACCCGGCCCTGCCGGCCCCGGCCCGCCGAGGCAGCGACTACGCCGTCCTTTCGCGCGAGGTCCAGGCGGCCGGGCTGCTGAGGCGGCGTCCGGTGTCCTACGCGGTCCGCATCAGCCTGAACCTGGCGCTGCTGGCCGCGGGGTGGACCGCCTTCGCGCTCATCGGCCCCTCGTGGTGGCAGCTGCCGGTCGCCGCCTACCTGGCGGTGGTGTTCACCCAGACCGCGTTCATCGGCCACGACGCCGGGCACCAGCAGATCTCGCGCCACAGGCGCGTCAACGACCTGGTCGGGCGGCTGCACGGCAACCTGCTGACCGGAATCGGCTACGAGTGGTGGGTGTCCAAGCACAACCGGCACCACGCCCACCCCAACCACGTCGACCGCGATCCCGACATCGGCGGCAACGCCATCGCCTTCACCCGCGAGCAGTCACAGGCCCGCCGGGGCGTGGGGGTCCTGCTGGCGCGCAGCCAGGCGTGGCTGTTCTTCCCGATGCTCCTCCTGGAGGGGCTGCACCTGCACTACGCGAGCGTGCGGCCGCTGTTCGACCGCACCGGCGCCGCGCGCCTGGGCGCCCGCCTGCGCGACGGCGCGCTGCTGCTGGCGCACTTCGGCGCCTACCTGGCCGCCGTACTCCTGGTGCTCACACCACTACAGGCGGTATGCTTTGTCGCGGTGCACCAGGGACTGTTCGGGCTGTACATGGGGTGCGCGTTCGCGCCCAACCACAAGGGGATGCCGATCATCGCCAAGGGCGACAAGGTCGACTTCCTCCGCCGCCAGGTCCTGACCTCGCGCAACATCCGGGGCGGGCGCTTCACCGACGTTCTCCTCGGCGGGCTCAACTACCAGGTCGAACACCACCTGTTCCCATCCATGCCGCGTTCGGCGCTACCCCGCGTCCAGCCCCTGGTCCGGGCGTTCTGCGCGCGGCACGGCATCGCCTACCACGAGACCGGCCTGCTCGACTCCTACGCCCAGGTCCTCCGCCACCTCCACACGGTGGGCGGCCCGCTGCGGCCGGAGTTGGAGTACTGAGGGGCCGCACCGGCCCGGCCGCCGGCGGAGTGCGGTCGCAAGGCGCCCTCGGCACGGCGAGACCCGGCCGGACTGCGGCGGCCGCCACCGTGGAGGCGGACCCGGCCCACGTCGCCGCCCCCGGTCGGCGTTCCCCCAGCCCACCCGCCCCACCCGGGGACGCGGAGAACCGGGGGAACCGGCGGAAGCGGGGGCAGCGGCCGCCGGGACCGGGCCGAGTTGGCGAAACACCCGCGGTAGGCACCCCACCTGCGGTTAATCACGGGTAACGTGTTCCAGGAGGCCGGTAGCGACCGATTTGGTGGAGCGCGCGTGCTAACGAGGCGCAACTACGAATGTCCGTAGTTGTTATTATTTTGCCCGGTGATGGGTGACATCTTCCGAATACCCTAGAATGTCATCGCAGCCCAGGCGCCACGCCCCGGCACAGCCCGCCACGCTGACCACAGGCACCCGGCCCAGCAGCCCACCCGCATCACCCCAGGCCAACGTGCCCGCGAACCCGCAGGTCACAATGTCCTCACCGGACCCCGGGCACGGCGACAATTGAATCGAGCACCTGTAGCTCAGTGGATAGAGCATCGGACTTCTAATCCGACGGTCGCAGGTTCGAATCCTGCCAGGTGCGCCGCGTTTCCGCAGGTCAAACCATGCGGGCGACAAACCGGGCGGCGGCGATACGCCCCTTTCGCCCGTTCCTCGTGCTCCGTGCTGGCTCCTGGACACCCACCCGGACACCCCGGCCCCCCATCGGACCGGCGTAACACCCACCACACGCCGCTGTAGTGCGCCGCCCGGCACCGCAAGGATAGGCCCCGCGACACCCCCGGACGGGGCCGTCACGGGGCCATGGGCGCCCCCTGCCGGGCCGGGCCGCCCGGCAGGGGCTCAGCCCCGGCTGCGGGGCGCCGATGGGGCGCGGCGCAGGGGGACCAACGCGGCGGTGGCCTCGGCGGCAGCCCGCGCGACCTCCGGGAACACGGTCTGGTAGGTGTCCTGGGTGAAGTAGGTGGTGGAGTGGCCGAGTTCGGCCGAGACCACCTTCACGTCGACCCCGGCGGCCAGGCTGAGTGAGGCGGCGCCGTGGCGCAGGCCGTGCAGGGTGATGGGCGGCAGGTCGGCCTCGGCGGCGAGGCGGGTGAACTGGTCGCTCACCCATGAGGGCTGCAGGGCGGTGCCGTCGGGGTGGGTGAAGACCAGACCGGTGTCACTCCAGCAGTCACCTGCCGCGAGCCGCTCGCGGTGGTGGCGGTTGCGCCAGGCTTTGAGCACCTTCACGGTTTCGGTGTCCAGGGTGATGGTGCGGATTCCGGCGGCGGTCTTGGGCTGGGTGGTGATGGTCTTCCAGCCGAGTTGGACGGTCTGGCGGGAGATGTCGGCGGTGCCGGCGGACAGGTCGAGATCGTCATAGCCCAAGGCGACGGCTTCTCCGCGGCGGAGCCCTTTGAACGCGACGAGGTGGAACAGGGCGTAGAGCCGGTGGCGCAGCGCGCGCTCCAAGAAGGCGGCGGTCTGCTCGGGGGTCCACACCATCACCCGTGCGGGCACGGTCCCGGTTGCGCGGTAGCGCTTGAGGCGCTCGGGCGTCCACACCACCGGTTTGGGGCGCGGGGCGGCGTCCAGTTCCAGGTGGGAGGCCACGTTGAACTGCACTGGAAGGTCGGGGCGGGCCAGCGCGGTGCTCAGGGCGCTGCGCAACGTGGCGCGGATGCGGTGCTGGGTGGACAGGGAGACAACGCGCCTGCCCCGCACCGAGGCCCGCAGGCGGGGATCGGACGAGGCACGGCAGGCGCGTATGTGGGCGTTGGTCTCCTCAATGGCGTCGAACATGGCCTGCAGGTGGCCCACCGCGAGTTTGTCCAGGCGCACCCACCCGATGTGGGGGGCGAGGTGGTTGGTGATGTGGCCCTGGTAGGACAGGCGGGTGGAGTCGGCGAGTTTCCTTTTTCCCGCGAGCCATTCGTCCAGCCATTCGGCGACGGTGGGGATGCGGTCGCGGTGGGCGGCGCCCGCGCTGGTGCGGGCGCGCACCTCCTCCGTCCCGGGCAGGGGCCGATGGCGGTTCAGTGCTTCTTTGATGAGGTCGGCGATGCGGGCGGCGGTGTGCTCTTCGCCGTGAGCCAGGCCGAGGAGGTCTTTGATGTGGTCCAGTTCCTGGCGTGCGGCGTCTTGGGAGCCCAGCCCGGTGCGGCGGGCCTGCCTGCGCCTGCCGGTCGTGGTGGGCGGCAGTTCGATCTGGTAGCCCCAACTGCCGTGGCCGGGGTTCCACCGCCCGTCGGGCCTTTTGAGTTTGGGGCAGGCGGTGCCGAGCGGTTTGCCGGTCTGGGGGTGGCGGCAGGAGCAGCGTTTGAAGGTCGATCCTTCGCGGGCCATGGTTGTCACTTTTCACAGTCGGGTGTTGTGTCGGCCCGGCCGCAACCTGGTTTGTCGTCCGGCGGTGGGTAAGGGATGCCGAGCAGGGCGCATATTCCGGCGGTGGGGATGCGCCACTGCTTTCCCGCGCGAAATGCCGGTGCGGGGAACTCCCCGGTTTCCAGCAATCGGTAGGTGCTGGTGCGTCCGATGCCGAGCATGCGCCCGGCGGTGACCGGGTCCAGCACGATCGGCAGCGCGGCAATGTCGCTACCCGTGACATGCCGTCGTTTGGCGGTGCTTCCCACGGCGGTTCCTCCTTTCGCGCGGTACGGCGGGCTGCGGCGGTGGGCCGCCCCGGGGGCGGGTGCCCCGGGGCGGGCCTATTGCCGCTCGCCTTGGCGCCGCGCGGCAAGCGGATCTGGCGAGGTTCCCATCGGATTTCAAAAGAACCTCGGCGACGGCGCGCGAAATGACGGGTATCGTCTGATTAATGTTTTCCTGATGGCGACATTCTGGGAAAACAGTGGGGCGAGAAGTCAGTAGGAATCTCCTGCGATGTATTGACGCTTGGTGGTGCGTTCGTGTGTGTTGTCAGTCGAGGCGGATGGCGCCGGCGTAGGACATGAGCGCGCGGTGGCGGGCGCGGACGTGGGCGGGAATCGCGACGGCGCGGTAGGCGGCGCGGCCGAAGGAGTGCTCGCAGGCGTAGTGCTGGCCCTCCCGATGGCCTTCGGTGCCCAGCAAGGCGGCGATGCGGTCGATCCCCTCGGTCTGCTCTCGGTCGCTTCCGCGGGGGAAGTAGACGACCTCCACTCGGGTGTGCGGGCTGAGCGGCAGGTCGGGGTGGGCCTCCAGGAAGTCGGCCAGCGCGCGCATGTGGGCGGCGAGGGCGCGGCGGGTGAGGCCGTCGGCGGGCATCATGAAGCGCTCCTCGAAGGATCGGTCCAATTGAGGACGGAGCCGGTCAGCAGAAGCCGCACAGCGGTTTCGGCCTGGTAAGGGACCACCGCGTTTCCCAGCACCCGCAGTTGAGCCCGTCGCGACAGCCCTAGCTGGGGGCAGGTGACCCAACCGGGCTCAAGGCCCATCAGCCACTCGACGAAGCCAGGTGCCAAGCGGCGGGCTCCTGTTGCCGCGTATTCATGCATGAGGGGGGCCGCATGCCCGGTGATCATCTGCCATCGCTGGATGGCGGGTTCGTAGTCTTCCCAGCGAGGTGGTGCGCCCCGGTCTGGTGAAGGTCGCGGCGGTCCAGGCCGAGGTGGGCGAGGTCGGTGAGGTTGGGGCGGACGCGACCGCGGCGTGGGGCGAGGCGAGACGGCCCCCGGGTGGCGTCGCTGGCCACGGGGGTAGGCAACAACGAACATGCGCTCGCGGCGGCGAGGTGCGCCGAGAGTGTCTGCGCGTAGGCTGCACCACTTCGCGTCATACCGTGCGCGGGCCAGGTCGCCCAAAACGGTGGCGAGGCCCCTGTTTCGCCAACGCAGCGCGGCGACGTTTTCCACGATGAGCAGGCGAGGTCGTAGTAAGCGAACGGCGAGGATGATGTGTTTCCAGACAGAGCTGCGGGTTCCTTTCTCGATGCCGCCGCCTGGGCCGGAGGAACTGATGTCCTGACATGGCACGCCTGCGGTGATGATGTCGACGGGCTGGAGGCGGTCCCAGGCAACGCCAGCCATGTCGCCGAGGTTGGGCGCGCCGGGGAATCGGTGGGCCAGGAAGCGGGTCGCGTCGGGGTCGGTGTCCGCCACCCAGGAAAGTCGGGCGCCACCCACAGCGGCGGCCACGCCGAGGTCGAGGCCCGCGATGCCGGTGCACAGCGATCCGATGATGGGCGGTGGCGTGGTGGGCGTCGTCTTATTAGCGGGTGGTCGGCTGCGTGTGGTGTGGGGTGTCGCGGTGGTGGTCACGGCGCCTCCCCGGTGGGGTTGCGCAGGATCAGCACGTCTTCGTGCTGGATGATGTGGGCGGCGATGCCCTTGCTCCGCAGCCGGGTGGCTTCGAGGCTGGCGAAGAAGGAGCTGCGGGCCACCACCCGGCCCTGTCGCAGGGCGCACAGCAGGGCGGCGCACCGGCCCACCGGTTCCAGTCCGGCGTTTTGGGCTGCGGCCATCACCTTGCCGGGGAAGTCGATCAGCCGGCCTTGGGCCCGGAACGGGCGGACGGTGATCACCACGTGGGCACCGGGCAAAAGCAGCGGGCGGCAGGCGCTCAGGATCGCGGTGAAGGAGTCGAGCAGGTCGGCGATGGGTTGGTGGGCGAGTTGTGCGCGGTCGCGGGTGGTGCTGTAGCGGTGCGCCCACTTGTCCAGCGCTTCGGCGCCGTCGCGCCGTGAGCGCACCCGGCCGTGGGTCATCGCACCGTAGGGAGGCGAGGTCACCAGCAGCGCGGCCCCGGCCTCTGCGGGGTCGATGCAGGCGGCGGTGCGGGCGGCCTCACCCGTGCGCACCCGCCCCTGCCCTTGGGCGCCTTGGGTCTGGGCGAGGTCGAGGTTGAGGCGGGCGATGGAGGCCCACTTGGGTTCGAGTTCAAAGCCCAGGGCGTCGCGGCCGAGGTGGACGGCCTCCACCAGGGTGGTGCCGATACCGCACAGCGGGTCCAGCACCAGGTGCCCGGGGCGGGTGAACTCGCTGATGGCGCGACGGGCGATGGCGGGAAGCATCTTGGCCGGGTGCTCCAGCGACAGCCGTGAGTAGCGCCGTCCGCGCTGGGCCGGGGCCTGCTGCTGCCCGGTAACCCACACCGAGGCCACGGTGCGCTGTGCGCTCATCGGCCCACCGCCGTTGCGGGTCCTGCGGCGGGTTTGTGCAGGAGGACCACGTCGTGATGGCACGGGCTGATCAGCGTGACGGCGGCCTCGGCGTGGGCGGCGCCAAGCACCTGTTCGCCGGGCGCGCCGCTGCCTTCCTCCGCACGCTCGGCCGCGTCACCGCTGATGGGCCGGGTCAGGGCGATGATGTGCTGGACATAGGCCAGCCCGGCGGCGTGGGCGGCGTGGGCGCACACCGTCACCCGGTCGACCTGGCCGCCGGTCTGCTCGTGGCCGGGGCAGATGACGGCGAGGTGGCCGCCGGGCCGCAGCAAGCCGGCGGCGGCGGTAATCAGCGCCTGCGCAGCGTCGGCGTAGGCGGAGCCGGTGAGCCGGCCGAGGTGGTCGGCATGGAGGTGGTGCGTGTCGCGGCGATGCGCCGCGGAGCGGGGAAGGGTGGCCGCCACAAGGCGGGTGCGGCCCCAAATGGGGGCGAGTAGGACCTCGGCGGCGCGCGCGTCGGCCTGCCAGTGCACCACCTCGCGGCGACGCTCGGCCGAAAGGTGGTCGCGCAGGCGCCGCTGGGCGGCGCGGAACCGCTGCGGGTTCACCTCGATGCCGTGGGCGCGCCGCTCCATGACCGCTGCCTGCACCAGGGGCGTGCCCTCGCCGTGGCACAGGGCCGCGACGGTGTCGCCGGGTGCGCTGAGGTCGGCGATCAGCCGCCGCGTCAGTTCGGCTTTGGGCGCTAGGCCCCCGTCTTGCGCGCACGGCCAGACGGCCAGCGGCGGTCGCGGCCGCTGCCCTGCCGTGGTGGTGCCGTTGTCGTGTGGCGCCATGTGGTGTGCGCCCGCCCGCCTCCGTCTGACTTCGCCCTGACGCCCCCGAATAGAGCCGGGCGCCGGGCGGGATTGGACATGGAGGGCGGGGGCGGCTGCGGCGGCGACGGCGCCAGCCCCGAAGGGCGGTGGCCCTTCGGGGCTGAGGCGGCCGCCACCGGAGAACGCGGCCGGGCTGCCGGTTAGGCGGCGCTGTAGCGGCGCGGCGCCTCGCACGTCAGGACCGCCTGCCCGTCGTTGACGAGGCGGGCCAGGGCGTTTTGGATCGCACCGACGCTGCGCCCGCGCAGCAGGTGACTGATCTCGGTGGGCGAGAACTCCTCCTGCGGGGAATCGCGGAGGATGGCGTGCACCATCAGGCGCAGCGCGCCCGGCTCCAACCGCGCGGTCTTGGTGACGGGGTTGATGGCCACGGGCGCCTCGGGCGCGGGCACGGTTTCGTTGGCAGTCTTCGGTGTCGAGGCCACCCCGGGTGCCACCGCAGGATGCTGGACCGAAGCCGCCTCCGCGCCGTCTCCCGGGCCGGTGTCGCTGTGGCGCCCAGGGGCAGCGGGCGGGTGGTCGACTGCCCCGGCGGGGGCGGAGCCGCTGGCGTCGGTCGCCTCCCCCTCGGCGGACCGGAAAGACTCCTCATCGGTGCGCGGCTGCTCGGGTGCCTCGGCCGGGGCGTCGGCCGGGGCGGCGGTCCACAGGTCGGGTTGGCGGCGCCCGCTGTCGCGTCCGCCCGGGGTACGCACAGCGTGCCCGGCCTGTTCGAGGTCGCGCAGGGCGGCGGTGACGGTGGAGCGGGCCTTGCCCAGGGCGGTCGCGATCTCGGCGGCGCTGGCCGGGGCGGTGATGGTGCGCAGGTGGGCGGTGATGTCGGCGCGCACAGCGGTGCTGGACATGAGATATCCCTTCAACGGAAAAGGCGGGCGCATAGGCCGGTGCAGAGGGCGGCCCGTGCGGGCGCGGTGTGTCCGCGCCCGCACGGGCGCAATGTCAGTGGCCGAGGTAGCGGTGGGCGGCGGCGCTGATCTCACACGCCCGGCCGCACGCGGTGTCGGGACGGGTGGTGCCGTTCCAGGCGGCGATCTCGGTGGTGCCGTCGAGCAGCCGCACCCGGGTGACTCGGGTGGTGGTCGCGCCCGCCGTGGCCAGGTGGTCGATGACCACCGTGAGGTGGTGGGCCTCGCTGTGGATGAAGTGGTCGGTGGTAGTCAGCGCCCCCTCCTCGGTTCGGCCCAGGTCGCTGCGCCGGTCGGTGTAGAAGCCGTGGTGGTTCATGGCGCGGCGCAGAGTTGTGATCGGCGCCAGCCCGGCCAGGCGCTCGGTGTGTGCCCATGCCGTGAGGTGGCGCAGGGCGTCTGCGGCGACGTCCTTGGTGAGGTCATCGACCGGGTCGTCGCCGGGGTAGTCGGCCAGGAGGCGCTGGATGTCGCCGTAACCGCAGACGATGACCTGCTCGGGCTCGCTGATGTGGTACCGGTCGCCGGGGGCGACGGTGCGGTAGCGCCGCTGGGGGCTGTCATAGACGATGACCGCACCGGGTCCGTTGAAGTGCGCGGCGGCGACATGGACGGTCTTCAAAGGCGCCTCGGCCGCACGGGACAGGTAGTTCTCCGGGAAATCAGACATGGGTGTACTCCTGAATGAGGGCATGCGGGTGGTCTGGCCCGGGGTGCCGCCTTGGCGGCACCCCGGGGAACGCGCGGGTCAGCGCTTAGGCAGGGCCTCGATCGCGGCCTCAACGGCACCGGCGACGGCGTAGGCGGCCAGGCTGGGACGGGCGCCGGAGGGTTGGATGTCGAACCGGGCCAGGTCACGGCCCGTTTTGGTGCGCGTCAGGTGGATCCGCGCGGGCGTGGTGTG
This sequence comes from Streptomonospora nanhaiensis, assembly GCF_013410565.1. Lineage (NCBI taxonomy): Bacteria > Bacillati > Actinomycetota > Actinomycetes > Streptosporangiales > Nocardiopsidaceae > Streptomonospora > Streptomonospora nanhaiensis. The sequence continues at coordinate 5,137,623 of NZ_JACCFO010000001.1, read as the reverse complement.
CATGAACGTGCTGGTCACCGAGACCGTCACATCAGGCCGGTCGATGTTGCGGTAGACGTCGGTAAGGAAATGCGTCCGCGCGCACTCCCGGTAGGACGGGGCACCGGTCAGGTAGAAGAACCGACGCGCCATGTCGGTGCGCAACTCCAGGACTCCGGCCGTCAGCGCCTTGACCGCAGGCCACTCCTCCAGCAGGTCCCCTGCCATGTCGCGCAGGGTCGCGGCGGCGTAGGTATCGGTGAACCCTTCACCTTCCTCGGCGGCCTCCTCAGCGATCCGCTCGAGGTCGTCGGCACCGGCCAGGATCATCGCTTCCTCGCCCGGAACGTGGCCGGGTTGGACCGCCTCGACCTTGTCGGCAGCCTCGTTCCAGATGAGGAGGTGGCCGACGCCGCCCTGCATGATCGGGGTGATGTCACGGGGTTCGATGATGAGCGGCCCGCTGTAGGGCATACTGGTGCTCACAGCACACTCCTTGCTACTCGCAGTGGTGGTGTGGGGCCCGCGCCCACCCCGGTCTGGGCTGGAATCCGTGCCGGGTGTTGGGGCGCGGGCCGTCTTCATCGCGGGGCAGTGCCCCGCTGCGCCGTAGCGCTATTCGCCGTTGGGTCGCCGGGAGGTCGGCGTGGCCGGGCGGTAGCCCTCCTCGGTCATGACCGCGCACAGCGGCTCACCGTCGAGGTGGCTGTGCTCAGGGCGCGGGCTTCCGGTGTTCCACACGCGCGGCGGCACGTTGGCCACTTCTTCGCCGCATTCCGGGCAATAAAGCGCCGTCGCCTTTTCCATGGTTTCCTTTCCATTCCCCGGCGTTTTCCGGGGCCGGTTTCCCGGGGCCTCAAGTTCCCTTGGGTGGCCCCGCCGTGTCAAGCCGGTTGTGCCGGTTTGCGTTTCCGCTTTTCCGGCGGCCGTCCGGCCCGCACGCCAAGGTGAACTTGGGGCGGGGGTGTTTGTCAAACGGTTCGCGGAAAATTTTTAGCGCGGGTTCCCTGTAGAGGAACCGCGCCCACGCGCGCGTAGGAGCCGAGACTCGTCCGACGATTAGAGAAAGGCGGCGGACTGGGCGATCATCGGGGCCGCCGGTCAGCCCTATAGGGAAGAATGAAAAAGATGAAAGGAATTGAACAGAGAATGGAGGATAGGGGGTGAGGGAAGGCCGCTGGATGGACAAGGCGGCTGGAGCGGGAAAGAGAGCGCATCGTGTGACCGAGGACGGCCGCCCCGGCCCTACGTGAGAGGACACCACCTGTGGTGTACCAGCCACACGCCGGGGCGGGCGCCCTGAATGCACGCTGACCTGCGCTGATAGCGCTTCGCGGGGGGCGCGGTTTAAGCGCGCCCTAAAGTGTGCGCCCAACGCGCGGCCAGCGTGCGCCCAACGCGCGGCAAAGAGAGCGGGAAAGCGTGCGGCAAAGCGCGCGTCCCCCGAAGGCGCCTCCCCGTCGGCTTACCGGAGGGACCTGTGGCCTGCTCGCGCCGCAGCGGTAGCGCGAAGTGGTGTGACGGAGGTGAGGCGCTCCACGAATTCTCGTAGTTGCCTTCCGGGCCGCTCTCCGATTTCTCGCAGGTTCTGGGCCAGGCGCTGGTAGGCGCGGTGAGCGGCGTCGGCGTCACCCGTTTCGGCGTGGGCCTCGATCAGGTATCGGTGCACGACCTCGTTGTAGGGGTCGATAGCACAGGCCCGCTCGAACCACTCCGTCTTCGCTTCACCATGGTGGGCGTGGGCGAGTTTCACGCACAATTGGGCAGCGGTGGTGCGGCACCTTTGGCGCTCGCATTCCACCCACGGCTCCGATACGTCGGAGAGCAATTCGTGGGTGTAGTGGGAAACGGCGTTTTCTCGCTGAGGCAGCGCTGTGCGGCCGGTGGAGTTCTTCGCGGCGGTCGCCGCGTCGTTGAAGTCCCACAGGTCCGCGGTGAAGAGGCCGGGTTGGAGGCGGTAGCGGCCGGCGTGGAACTCGATGACGGGCAGGTCGGGGCTCTCCACAGCACTGCGGATGACGGCGCGGGCGCTGCTGAGGGCGTTGTTGCGGGCCGCGCGGGCTTGGGCGGGTCGGGCCTCGGGCGCGAGGAGTTCGGCGATCTCCTCGCCGGTGGCCCCGGAGGGCCGGATGGCCAGCAGCGCCAGCAGGCTGCGGGCCGAGGACCGCATCTGCTCGGCGACGTCAGTGCCGCCGATCTGGACGCCAAGGCGCGGTGCGAACAGCCGCAGCCGCACCCGATCGCCGGGAGGCTCAGCCGGGACTCCCGACGCGGGCTCGGACTCGCGGACGGCTTCGGCGCCGTCCATGGGGACGCTCTCGCCCCTGTGCTCGGCAGGGGTGTGAAGTGCGTCCGCCGAAGGTTCCTCGGCGGGCGGAGCGCTGCTGTCGGAGGCGAGGCCGCTGGGCACCTCCCGCACCGTCCCCTCGGGGTCGGTGATGCGCAGCAGGTCGGCCTCGGCGTGCACGTGCACACCGCACCCCAGGTCGCCCAGGGCGATGACGGTGGGCTTGGGGTCCAGGTCGCTGGCGAGGAGGGCGTGCAGCCGTTCGCGGTCCTCGTCGGGTCCTGGTGCTTCCACCACGATGGTCGGGGGAGGCAGGGCGTCACCGGGCGAGGGGCGGTCGGTCTCGCGGTGGGCGGCGATGATGCGTGCCTCTGCCCGCACCAGGGCCGCCTGGAGGCTAGGGGTCACCGTTGCGCCGACAGGGCGGGCATGGTCGGCGATACTGAGTGCAGAGAGAACAGCGCGGGTGGCGATGACGTTGCCCGGTGCCTCGGCTGCGAGCCGTGTGATGAGTTCGGTGAGCAGGTCGGCGGCGGCAGGGCCGGTGATGCTGACGCCGGCTGAGGCGTTGACCGCTGCGTCGGGCGTCAGGCGCAGCGAGTCGCCGTTGGGCGACGGTGGCGGTGCGTCGTGGCCGGTGTTCTCGCCTTCCCGGGGGGAGGCTTCGTCCTCGGGCTCGCTGCTGGCCTCCGGCGTCTCCTCCTCGACGGCGTTGCGGGCAGGGCGCCGTGTGCGTCGTCCCAGGGTGTAGCCGCCCAGGAGGCTGGCGGCCAGGGCTGTGCCCACGGTCATGGTGGTCGCGGCGGGGTCGGCGGTGGCCGCCAGGGCGGAGTGTTCCTCGACGGCGGGCTGCTCCGCCCGGGGTGTCGGCTGTTCACTCTTCTCAGGTGTGGGTGTCTGAGGCGGGGCAGAGGGCGGGAGGAGTTGGTAGTCGACCTCGACGCGGCGCATGGCGGCGTAGTCCTGGACTCCGTTTGCGGGCGCGGCGGGGCCGTGGCCTTCGGCGGTGATGGTGAAGCCTTCACCCACCGCCTTTTGGAGGTAGGAGGCTGCGGTCTGGGCGCGGCGCTGGGAGAGGTCGGCGTTGTGGGCCGCTGGTCCGGTGGGGTCGGTGTGGCCGGTGACGGTGATGGCGGAACCGGGGTCGCCGTAGGTGCTGATGAGTTCGGCGGTGGAGGCCAGGGCTGCGCGCATGTCGGGGGTCAGGTGCGCGGAGTCCACGGCGAAGCCCTCAACGGATCGGTGGCGCTCGATCGGGTCGGCCGGGCCGGGGGCGTCGGTGGAAGCGGGGGCATCGGACTGGTTCTGAGGCAGCGCCGGTGCGGGGGCTGTCGCCTCGTCGGTCGCCGCATGGGCGGTGGGGCTGGCGGCGAGCGCGGCGAGGAGAGCCGCGACCAGTCGGGCCACCGCCAGGCGCGGGGTCTGCCCGCGGGTCAGGCGCACGAGGTCGGCCAGGGTGGCGGCGGCGTAGGCGGCCCAGGCGAGGGCGGCCACGGCCGCCAGCCCGCTCAGCACCATGGAGGTGGGCAGGGTGAAGGCGCGCAGGTGCATGAGCACCTCCGCCGGGCTGACCTGCGCACCGGCCGGTGGCAACCCGAGGAAGGCCACCGCCGGAGGGGCCGCGAAGAGGAAGAGCGCGCCGGCGGCACCGGCGGCGGCATCGGCTCGTGAGGACATGGTGGCGGCCTCCTCGCGTGTTCGGTCAGTTCTGGAGTGCGTCGGCGCTGGCGCGGGCTTGGGCGATGCCCTCGCCCAGGGGCAGGACGCGGGTGGTGTAGGGGACTTCGGCGACCACGCTCACCTGCTGCCTTTCGACGTGGACGCTTCCCTGTGCCCCGGCCGCCTTGAGGTAGGCGCGGGCCTGCTCGCGGGCGGCACCGGCGTCCAGGCGGATGCGGCCCGTCTGGGCCAGGTGGGCGGTGTCGAGTTCGCGGGCTCCGGCGCGGGCGGCCTCGTGGGCCAGCGTGGTGGCCCGAGTCTTGTCGAGGAGCATGCGCCCGCCGTCGACCACCAGGCCGAAGCATGCGCCGATGGCCGCGGCCAGGACCACGACCAGGACCAGGACGCGGCCCTCGTCGCCGCGCCGGCGGTTCCTGCGGTGCGGACTCACGGGGCGGCCTCGGTATCGCGGTAGGGGTCGACGGGGGCGCTTGCCTCCCCCTCGACCACGGTGTGGCCGGGCAGGCTCAGCGGCGCGAGGTCGCCCAGGGCGATACGGCAGCCCACATGGGCGTGCACCGACTGGCGGCGGTCAGAACCGAGAATTCCAAAGTTCACGGTGTGCTCATCGCAGGACAGGCCCGCGTGGGCCAGGGCGGCTTTGGCCTGGTGGCGGGCGGCGGTGCGGGCGTGGGCGGGGTCGGCGTGCAGGGAGGCCGCTCGGGCGGCACTGTGGGCTGCGGCGGTGGCCTCCAAGGCGGCGTCGGCATAGCGACCTGCGGCCACCATGAGCAGCGCCGCCAGCAGCAGGACGGGTGCGGCCAGCATCAACTCCACCGCCGCGCTGCCCTGCTCAGCCCGCCTTCGGCGCATCACGGGGCTCCCAGGCGTTCGACGGGGCCGTGGCGTACAGCGGCAACGCTGGGCTGCCAACCGGGGACCAGGCTGGGAACCCCAGCCTCCACGCGGGCGGTGGCCCGTCCGGAGGCCCGTTCGACATGCAGGCGGGGCTGCTTGAGCAGCGCACCGCCGAGCTGGTCCAGCGCCTGCTCCCCGGTGCGCCGCCCGGTGGCGGCATCAGCGCCGTAGGCGCGGGCGGCGGAGACAGCCTGGTGGGCCACCGCATCCGCGCGCTGCTGGGCGTGCGCCCACAGCCCGAGCTGAAGCACCGCAGCGATCATGGTGAACGCCAGGGGCAGTACCATGACCAGCTCTGTCGAGCCCCGATCACTCTGCTCTCGCTTCACTTGGTGATGCCCAGGTCGATGTCGCGAGCGGCTTGGGCGAAGGTGTCGGTGAGGATCGGGCCGACCACTGCGGTGATGGCCACCACGATGGTGATGCCGATGACGATCTCGGTGGTGTAGGAACCCCGGTCGCCACGAAGTGCGGCATGGCGTGCGCGGAGCGTGGCGGCGAGTCGGCGGGCGAACACGGTTCGGGTCCTCCTCAAGGATGGGCGCGGTCAGAAGCCGGTAACGACGTGGACGAGCGCGGGATAGCCGATCAGCACCATGAACCCCAGGACCAGGACGGTCACCGGCAGCGTCATGCGCTCGGTCTGAGCGGCGGCGCGGGCTTCGGCCTCGGCCAGTTCAGCGGTGCGCAGGGCCTGGGCCTTGGCCGTCAACGAGGCGCGGACGCGGGCGCCGTCGGTCCCGGCCAGGTGCAGGGACGCCGCCAGTTCACCCAGATCGCTGACGGCGGTGCGGTCGGCCAGGTCGCTCAGGGCGCTCCAGGCGGGTTGGCGCCTGAGTGCGGCGGCGTGCAGCGCGGTGCGGATCTGCTCGGGCGCCCAGCCGTGGCCGTGGCGGGCGGCCTGGGCGAGGGCTCCGGCCACACCGGCGCCGCCCGCAAGAGCGATCACCGCCAGGTCTGCCAGCAGGCAGGCGGCCGAGCGCAACTGGGCGCGGCGGGCGCGCGCCTGGGAGCGAAGGGCCAGGTCGGGCGCCATCCAGCAGGAGGCCGCGCACGCCGCCGCAGCAACCAGCGTCAGCGGCGAGGCGGGCCGCCCGGTGGCCAGGGTCGCGGCGATCACGAACACGGCCAGCGCCGAGGCCGCCGCAGCGGCGCACGCCTTCTCCGCCAGGTACTGCTCGGGCGCGGTACCGGTGACCGCCAGATCCGCGCGCACCCGCCGCGAAGGCAGCCCGGCTCGCCCCACGACCTTGGCACCGGAGCGTCCCAAGCGCGCGGCCGGACGCGCCTTCGCCGCAGAGGGCGGTGCAGCAGCGGGAAGAGCGAGCAGGTCGGCCAGCGAGGGGCGGCGCGCCGCGCGGGCAAGCATCCACAGACCGGCGCCGGCCGCTGCCCCGGCCACCCCGGCGACCAGAACGCTCACCGCGCACGTCCCAGCAGGCGCACAGCCGCCACCGGCGCGGCCAGACGCCCCAGCCAGACGAACGCCCCCGCCCACATCGCGCCGACGAGGGCGAGCACGAACTGGCCGGTGGCGGTGTCCAGCGGCTCCAGGTAGGTGCGGTTGAACGCCACCATCGCCGCCACCATGCCCAGTGTCATCGCGGCGATGATGCGCACCGAGGAGCGCACCCTCGCGCGTCCGGCCGAGGTGCGCACCAGCAGGCTCGCCCGGTCGCGCGAGGACTCGGCCAAACGGCCCAGCAGGGCGCCCAGGTCGGAGGCGTGCCGGCCCTCGGCCGAGGACAGGGCCACGGCGACCAGGTCGGCGGTGGGGTTGTCGACGCGCTCGGCGAAGGAGCGCATCGCCGCCTCCATTGGGACTCCCGTGTGGAGGCTGCGCGCCAGTTCGGCCACCTCCGGGCGGATCGGCGTGGGGGCCACCGGGGCGGTGGCGGTGATGGCTTGGACCAGCCCGGCCGAGCCGGCCATCAGGTCGCGCAGGTGACTCGCCCAGGCGGCTACGGCCTCAGCCCGCTTCGCCTCCTGCGCACCGGCCCGGTCCGGTCCCAGCAGCCGGGGCAGCCACCATGCCGCAGCAGCGGCCAGCACCGCCCCCACTGGCCACCCTGTGGCCAGCCCCACGAGAACCCCCGTGACCGCCGCTCCCGCCCCGCGCGCCGGTGCCTGGCTGGTGCGCAGGCGCGCCACCACGGTCCGCAGGTCGATGCGCTGATGGCGGGCCGCATAGGCGCAGCAGGCCAGCCCGGCGCCCGCCAGACCGCCGGCAGCGGCGGCCACCAGGAGGACATTGGTGTTCACCAGGCACCTCCCGTCGAGAACGCGGCGGCGGCGTCGAATCCGTGGGCCGTGAGCACGTCGGCCCGCTCGCTGCTGGGCGCCCCCAGCAGGCGCCCCGCCTCCTGGGGGCGGGGGCGGTGGTAGACCTCGTTGGAGACCACGTGGGCTCCCTCCGCCCCCACCACTTCGCGGATGCTGGACACCCAGCGCCGTCCCCGCGGGTCGACCGCGATGTGGGCCACCAGGTGCACCGCTGAGGCCGCCAGCAGGTTGGCGGCTTCCAGGCTGAGGCGCTCGGGGGCCTGGGCCGTGTAGGCGGCGATCTTGGTGAACACCTGGGCCGAGCTGCCGGCGTGGATGGTGGCCATCGACCCGTCAGTGCCCATCGACATCGCGTTGAGCAGGGCGATGGTCTCCGGCCCGCGCGTCTCTCCCACGATCACCCGGTCGGGGGACAGACGCAGCGCGTGGCGCACCAGCTCGGCGAGCGTGATCTCCCCGACGCCCTCGACGTTGGCCGGGCGGGCCTGCAACGCCACGCAGTCGCAGCGCGCTTCCAAGCTGCGGTCCAGGTTCAGCTCCAGGCTGTCCTCGACGGTGACCACGCGCTCCCACGGAGCCACCGCCGCCACGGCCAGCGCGCGCAGCAGCGTGGTCTTACCGGCTCCGGTGGCGCCGGAGATCAGCAGGTTCATCCGGGCCGAGGCCGCCGCCTCCAGCAGCCCGCGCGCCAGCCCGTCGAGCATGTCCGACGATTGCAGGGCGTTCAGGTCCAGCGCGTGGCGGGGGTGGCGGATGGCCACCGACACCCGCCGGGACACCTCCATCACCGCCGACAGCCGCGACCCGTCGGGCAGTTCCATCGACAACAGCGGGCTGGAGGCGTCGAAGCGCCGCTCGCCCGAAGGCGAGGAAGCGGCGATGCGCCGCACCAGTGCGGCCAGCTCGGCGTCGTCGGCGGCCACCGGTGGGCGCGGTTCGCGGCGCCCGCCGCCGAAATCCACAATCACCTTCTCGCCGGTGATGAGGATGTTGTGCGCCCCGGGCTCGGCCAGCAGCGGCTCCAGTCCGCCCATTCCGCAGATCCGGGCCACCGCCAGCGTGCGGACCTGCTGCTCCTGGGCCGCATCCAGCGGTGCGCGCCCCTGGGCCAGGGCGTCAGCGGCCATGGCGTCCAACACCTCGTCAACCACCGAGGCCACGCGTCGCCGGGCCTCCTCACCACCGACCGCACCCGCCTCAAGCCTGCCTTCGGCAAGCAGCCGGGAGGTCACCCGCTCCGCGACCGCCCGCGCCACCGCCTCGACGGGTGTCGGCGAAGGGGCGGGCGGGGTCTCCACGGAGGGGTGGGGGATGAGCGTCATGCCGCCCTCCCCGCGCCGGCCCCGGCGCCGGTCACCGCCAGGGAGCCGGTGCGCGGCGGAGGCGGAGCAGCGGTCGCGGTCGGCTGCGGGTACCTCGGCGCCGGGGCCTCGATCGGGGATGGAGCCGGACGGGCATTTGTGCCGGAGGGTGTGCGCCTGCCGTAGGCTTCCACGCGCTCGGCGAGGTCGCGGGCGGTGCGCATCAGCGCCAGCCCCTCCACCTCAGCCTCACCGCGCCGTTCACGCGCCCATTCCCGCAACCGCGCCCATACTCCGCTGCCCGCCCGCACACCTTCACCGCGGACGAAGGCTGCCCCCGCAGGGTCCTGGGGTAGCCGCGCCCACACCGGCGCCTGCGTCTGCTCGGCGACCTCGCGGTCGGCGAAGCGGCGCGGCCCTTCCACCAGAGCCACCCCCACCGGCACCCCGGCTTCCTCCAACGCCGAGACCACCGCTGATGAGGCGGCCAGCCGGGCCAGTTGCGCGGGGTCCTCGCGTACCACCACCACGACCGCGTCCGAACACAGCAGCAGCCGCGCCCCGGCCGAGCGCGGACTGATGCGTCCCACATCGACCACCGCAGCCCGCCCCGCCCTCAGCAGCCACGGATGCTGCGCCAACTCCTCCACCGCTGCGGTGCACTGATGCGGCGCCGACGGCGCCGTCACCACATGGAGCCCGCCGGCCACTTCCTCGGAGTGCTCCAGCAGGGGGTTGTCTCCCGCCCCCTGGGCGGGGTGCGGGCGCCGACTGGCCGCCGCGAGCGTGCCCAAGCCCCGCTCACCGCCCCGCCGATGCCACAACCGCATGTCCCCGCCCGAAGCGTCGGCCTCCACCATCACCGGCACACACAGCGGCGAAGGAGGCCAGCACATGGCCAGCGCCGCCGCCAGCGTGGTCACCCCCGGCGCCCCTGCCAGCGAGCACACTGAGACGATCACCGGTCTCCCCCCTCCGCGCCTGCGGCGACCAGCACCATGCGCATCTCCTGGCGCGCGGCCGCACGCGCCACGGCCGCCGCCTCCTCCTCGGGCACCTCCAGGTGCACCAGCGACTCCTCACCCGCCGACGCCGCCTCCACCGAATGCACCCGACCCGACACCACGGGCTCTTCGGCATCCGCAGCCCCTCGGCCGAAGCTGCCGCGCCGGTCAGCACCACGGCGACCGGAGCCCTCATGCCGGCGCCTTCGGGCACTGCCGAGTGAGGCAGCGACGCGGCCACCACCGCCCGCCCCGGTCCCGGCCAGGCCGCGGCGTCACTCAGCGCGCTGAGCGGGATCGGCGTGCCTTCCTTCAGCGGCACCGCGGCCCGCCGGCCCACGACCTCCTCGGCCCCGGTCCCCGGGAAGTCAGCCCCCGCCAACCCCGAAGTCTCGACCAGCCGCAGGTCGCCGGGCTCGATGACCGTGCCCACGGGCACATCGCGCGCCGCCACAGCGACCGGAGCGCGGTCTGTGGCCGCTGCCGTGGTGCCCACCGCCAGCAGCGCCCCCAGCGCCACCATCCCGACCCCGGCCGCCGCCCACTTCCGCTCCCGGCTCCGCGAAGCCTCGATTCCTCCGATCACCGGATGCCTGTCTCCGGTGGTGCTGGTGGGCATACTCCGTCCCCTCTTCTTCTCCGTTGCTCCTTGGCTGCCCGGCCGCCTGCTGCGGCCTCAGCCTTCGACCACCACCGAGTGGACCTCGACCACCTCGATCGAGCGACTTGTGCTCGTCTCCATCGGCTCCAACTGCCCGCCCTGGCCTGCGGAGGACTCCCAGGAGACGTCCCACACCACCGTCGCCGTGACCGTGTCGCGCCCGCCTGGCCGGTTCTTCGAGGACAACCGGTAGACGTGTCCGCAGTCGGGGGAATCCGAGCCCGGGGTGTGCACCGCCGGGTCGAAGACCGTTCCCGGCCCCGAGCACGCGATGACCGAGCCGTCGCCCATGTCCCAGGAGACCTCGCGCGGTACGGCCGTCACCGAGGCCGAACCTCCCCGCACCGACACCCGCGCGCTGCGGGGCTGCCACTGCTCGGCGTCGATCCACAGCCAGAGGGGAAACCCCACCACCGCGGTGCCGCCCATCGGCGGAGCCGAGTCGATCTCGGGGGCTCGGGCAACTCCAACCGCGCCCGCGCCCGCTCGGCCAGGGCCGCCACGTCCACCCCGCCGCCTGCCTGCGGAGCGCTCAACGTGGCCGTGCAGCGGACCGCCCCGCCGACCGGTTCAGAGCAACTCGGCTCCGGCTCGACCGGTCGGTGAGGCAGTGGAGCCGGCAGGGCGGGTGCATTGGCTGAGCCCGTATCGGGAGCGGGTTCCCGAGCGTTCGCGGTCACCTCGCACGAAGACTCCGAGCACGCCGACGTCGACCAGAATGCCGCTTCCGCGTGTGCCGGCCCGGCTAGTGCCGTTGCGCCCGCGGCCGATGCCGCAGAGACGAGAAGCACCCGCGCCATTCCTAGCGCTCGCATTCGCCGTACTCGCCCAGCCACAGCTCGGAGACCTGCCAGGTTCCGTTGTTTTCCGTGACAGTTGCGATGACGGGGCGAAACCCTTCCCCGTGCAGCGAACCGAGCCCTTCGAGATCTTCCTCGATGATGTTCCAATCCGAATCGTCCACGCAGTCCTCCACGGTGACTTCCGGAGGGTTCGAGGCGAGATCGGCCGAGGTTACCCGAGGGTCCATATCAGGCCGCCCAGTGGCACGAATCCCGTTGAGCATGTCGTCCGAAAACTCCAGTGCTTGCCCCGTTGCGTACCAGGCCAGGTCAGGATGACGGGTCGCACCATCATGTGAACCTTCGACAACCGCATCCATTAGGCCCCGGTATGCCTCCAGTGCCCGCTCCTCGTGGGAGGCCGCCGGCGCTTCGGTGGCAGGAGTGGTCGGTTCCGCAGACCCACCACGGGAAGCACAACCACTCGTCGCCAACGCACCGACCAGGACTGCTCCGAGGACGTACCGCATGAGCCACCTTCGATTCGAACGGAGACCATCCAGTTACTCTCCGAAATCGTGGATGACTCTAGCTATCGAAACCTCGCTTCGACAACCGAAATCGAGCAACGATGCGCGGCCAAAACTGCTGTTAACACCACAGGGGAGCGATGTCCAACGGACACAACACCCAAATCGGAATCGGCAAAACAAGTGCGTCACTTGGTGTTCAAAGTGGGAATATAAACGGGAAACGAATGTCGGTTTTCCCGCAAATCGCCTCGCCCGGAGATCCCGAAGGCCAGATGACGACTGCTTCAGAATGCGGCCGACCGCACGGAGTCGCGTAGTTGCCGGATGGGCTCCCGGTCGCGGCTGTAATAGATCTTGTTGGTGAGAAGGAGCGCCCACGTGCGCCGATCGGGGGCGATCCAGGCTGCGGTACGGTGAATCCGTAATGCGCCCACACCCCGTCATCGGCGTCGGTAGCAGGGTGCCAGAACAGGCCGCGGGATGGTTGAAGGTCCCCGGTCTGAGTCTGGAGGCTTTCGCGCACCCACTTCTCGCTGAAGGCCGCAGGCCCGGGGGCGACCATGTGGGTGAGGAAGCGGGCGAGATCGTCCAGGGAGCCGAAGGCTCCGGCGATCCCGCAGGCTCCGCCCAGGAGGCGTGCGGAGAAATCGTGGGGTCGGCCTCGCAGCCGGTTCCCGGTCTCGGCATCGACTTCGGTGGGGGCGGCTCGGACCGCCAGATCATCGGGCAGGGGGCCGCACCGGGTGTCGTCCATGCCCAAAGGCGCCCATACCCGCTCGGTTGCCAAGTTGGGCAATGGCGCACCGCCCAGGTGTTCGGCGAGGTAACCCAGGATGAGCGCGGCCCGGTCGGTGCAGTCGACCGCTTGGCCGGGCGGACGGTTCAGGGCTTCGCGAAGGCTTCCGCGGCGGATGCGCTCCGGCTCGGTGCCATAAAGCTCCCGCAGACGTGAGCGCCACGGCAACCCCGCAGTGTGCGTCAGGAGTTGCCGCACGGTAACCGGGGACAGTGGCGCTCCGTCGACTCTGTCGGGCATGAGGCGGCCGAGGGGCTCGTCCAAGTCCAGGGCACCCGTCTGCCACCAGGTGCCGATGAGTGCCCATACCGCGATGACCTTTGTGAGCGAGGCCAGGTCCCACAGGGTGTCGGCACGCACGGGAGTCGGGTCGTCCGGATCGAGCACGCCCGCTGTGCCCTGATGGACCAAGCCGGTGTCATCGCCCAGTGCCCACACGCCTCCGGGGGTGATCCGGTCGGTGACGGCCTGATCCACAAGTGCCTGGATGCGCTCGGGCGGGGACGTCACGGATTACCTCCGCTCGTGGCCTCGGATACTCCGGCAGTGAGCCTATCGGCGTTGGAGCAGGCTGCCAGTGATCTTGATGAAAGCGCGTCGAGTGGCTGAGAGCGGGAGGCGTTGGCGAATCCTGCCCGGCGGAGGTCGTCCTGCGCGGTGAGTTCGCGCTGAAGCGGCTTCTACACTTCTTTCATGGCCCGCATGCTCTACCTCGTCATCTCCGCCGCTCCAGCCCCCGAAGGGCTAGCGGGACTGATCGAATCGCTGCACAGCACGGGCTGGCGAGTGGCCGTGTTCTCGACGCCCACAGGAGCCGGTTTCCATGACCTCGCTCGTATCGCGGACCTGACTGGTGAATCGGTGCGGGTCGATTACCGCAGGCCGGGGACCGGAACTCCCTTGGCTCCTGCCGATGCTGTACTCGCGTGCCCACTCACCTTCAACTCCACCAACAAATTTGCGAACGGAATCGCAGACAACTTCGCAATTAGCCTTTTATGCGAAATGGTCGGTTATCGGGTGCCCACCGTCGTGGTCCCGCACTTCAAGCCCCAACTTGCCGATCACCCGGCCTTTCAACGTGCCTTGCAGACGCTGCGGACGATGCCGGCCGTAACCCTGCTGCACGACCCGGACGCTCCCTACGAGAAGCGTCTTCCCGCCTGGCGCGACGTAGTCGACGCAGTGCACACTGCCACTACGGGCAAGTAGAAGGGAGGCGGGCCGTGGACGCAGCCACGCAAGGCCAGATCATCCGCCGGGCCCGCACTCGACGCGGACTCTCCCAAGCAGTTCTCGCCGGGCTCATCGGCCGGTCGGAGTCATGGCTTTCCCAGGTGGAGCGCGGCAAGCACAAGGTCAACTCCCACGACGTCCTCACCCGCCTGGCCGAAGTGCTGCCGGTCTCCGTCGCCGATCTCACCGGCGGAGAGGACGAGGCGCCCGTTGATCGCCGCTTTGCCGGAGCCACCCAGATCGAGCGCGCCATGCTGCGCTACACCAGTCTGGAGTCCATCATCGCCGAGACGGGCGAAGAGCGGACGATGGACGTAGCGCGGTTGCAAGCCGAAGCTGACCGTGCCTACGCCGACTACCAGGCGACCCGCTACGCCGAAGTCGCTCGGCGCCTGCCGCGCCTCATCCGCGACGTCGAGGCCGCCGCCCGCGGGCGCCGGGGCGATCGCCCGGTGGCGTGCTCGGCGCGCGCGCAGGTGTACAACACGGCTGCCGCTGTGCTGAAGAGAGTGGGTCGGCACGACTTGGCGTGGCAGGCCGCCGACCGCGCCATGTCCGCGGCGGAATGGGCTGATGACACGCTGCTCGCGGCCGTGGGCGCCTACCGCCTTGCCTACGTCCTGGTGTCGCGTAAGCGCCCAGCCGAAGCCGCTGACCTCGCGATGGGCGCAGCCTATGCGCTCGAACGTCGTATGCGCCCCGGAACGGCAGAAGAACTGTCGGTCTATGGCGGCCTCCACTTGGCCGCCGCCACAGCCGCCGCCGCCGAATACGACCGGGCCGCGATTCCACGGTTCCTCGCCGCGGCTGGTCGCGCTGCGGACCGCCTCGGTGGCGACTTCAACCATCACGGCACCGCCTTCGGACCGACGAACGTTGAGATGCACCGCATCAGTACGGCTGTGGCGGTAGGTGATGCCCAGACAGCGATCGACGCCGGAGAAGTGCTGGACCCGTCGTCAATCCCGGTCGGGCTGATCGGTCGCCGCGTTCAGGTGAAGCTCGACATCGCCCGCGGCTATACCCAGCGGCGCATGGACTCCGCAGCCGTGAACTCCCTGCTGGAGGCCGAAGCCATGGCGCCCCAGCTCGTCCGGCACGACCCCGCCACCTTCGAAGTGCTCACGGAGCTGCTGCGCAGGGAGCACCGTCCGTCGACTCCAGAACTCCGGCCGCTGTGCCAGCGCGCTGGGGTGGCCTGACCCGCAAGAAACTGCGGTTCTTTTACCTTCGCAGCAGTACAGGTCTAGGCGTGAGGTGCGTCATACGGTCACCCCATGCTTAGCGACGCATCCCCTGATCAGGCAGATTGGCATCCGGTAGAGGGCCGGGCCCCGGGTCCTAGGGGCACGGTGGCCGCCGTCCAGACCCGCGAGTACACGCCGCGCCCGCTGGACCACGATACCTACAGCAGGTTCGTCGACATCACCTTGGCATACCCCGGTTGGTGCACCCGGTACTCCGCGGACGAATCTGGCGACACCTATTACCAGGCGGTCCATTACGACACGGGCGACACCGTGGGGTCCTACGACTTGGACAGGTTCGCCCGTCTCCTGGCCACTGCCGACGGGGCGGTGCGGTGATGCTCGCCGGGGTCATTACCCGGTCGTGCCGGACAGAGTCCCTCTGCCTTGAAGCGTCGCCTCCCGCCTACGGAGCTGGGCTGCCGTTCGGACTCCGGATGATCCATCCCCACCGGCATGTCCGGGTTGCGGGCGGACCGCCTGAGGCATCCGCCAGGCCCTCGAGCGCGTTGAACAGCCTGCTCTCCACCCGGGAAATCCACCGGTGGGCCGAGTCGGCGACCGCCTTGCGGAGGTGTGCGCCGTGAGTCACCCTCGGGGTCCTTCGCGGTTGTGTGCGGAGTACGGAAACCCGCAGGAGCTGAACGGCGGAAACGCCGATCAGCGTCGCCTGCTGACACTGCCGCGCCGCATCCCCTCCACTGTCGCGGACGTTCACAGCGTCCTCTTCGGTCCCGAGCCCGACCAGATCAGGACCGCGAGGAGCTGGGCGTGGCGATCGAGCGGGCTGGGCTATGACCACGCGGACTCGCTGCTGCTGGTGCTGTCGGAGCTGCACACCAACGCCCTTCGCCACACGGCGTCCGGCCTGCCCGGCGGCACGGTCCGCGTCGACTTGGAGCGGCTGCCGGACCGCGGCTTCCGGGTGAGCGTCACCGATCAAGGGCCTCGGCCCGGCGCCGCGACCACCGTCCCCACGCCGGCCAGCGCCGACCTCTTCGCCGGCCTCGTCACGGAGGAGTCGGGGCGCGGGCTCGACCTCGTTGCCGCGCTGAGCCGCGACTGGGGTTGGCACCGCGACGACAGCGGCCCCGGGGTCACGGTGTGGGCCGAGGTCGACCGGCCGGGGCGGTGGGGGTGACCCGTGGCCTGGAGCGCTCAGGAGGACAGCCACCTGTACGAAGACGCCCGCCACCTCCAGCAGGTGGTCGGGGACCGCACCGCGCTCCGCTGGCGCAGCAGGGGCGCCCGGTGCACGTGGCTGTCGCCGGGCGCCCCTCCCCTTCACCGTGTTCGCCCCTCGTCTCATGGGAGGGTGCAATCCCCTGATGAATCGGAGTGACACCATGCGCATCCTGTGCGAACACCCCGCCTGGAACAACGGCCGCCGCCTCGTCCGCACGGCCAACGGCGTCTCGCTGGCATCAGCGAGCGCCGCCGGGATCGAACTGTCTACGCCTGGCCCCGCCATCGATGTCTACGACCCCGCCGATCTCTCCGACCGCGCCCCCGAACCACTGCGCCGAGGGCTCGAAGCCCATGGCCCCGTCGCCCGGCTCCGCACCCCCGACCTGTGGGAAGCCGTCGCGACCGCGATCATCCGGCAGGTCATCCGCGCCGACCAGGCCCGCCTCATGTACCAGCGCTTCACCAGTACCTACGGCGAACCCGCCGAGGCCAGCCGGGTCTTCCCCGCTCCCAAGGTGGTGCTGGCCCTTGCCGACGAGGCGTTCACCGGGCTCGGGATGGCGTTCAAACGCGACCCGCTCCGCGCGGCCGCCCAGGCGGTGCTCGACCACGGCGAAAAGTGGGAGCAGGCGCCCCCCTCCGACCTCGTCGGCGAACTACAAGCCGTTCCCCGGATCGGCCCGTGGACGGCCGGCGCCGCCGTCGCCGACTTCACCGGCGACTTCTCCCTCTACCCCTACGGCGACATGGCCGTGCGCAAGTACGCCCGGCAGACCTTCCCCGACCTCGATCTTCCCGACCAGGAAGCCGCGTTCGCGGCTCGCTGGTCCTCCTACAGCAATTCCTCCTACGAACTGTCCGTTGTGACCGCACTCACTCTCGCCCTGGGAGGCGAACGTGCCCAACCCCTCGACCAGAACGAACCCTCATGACCTGATCACGGGCCACGACCCCGCCCGTCCCCTCGAACTGCTCCTGGTCAACGCCCCGTTGCGCGACTACGCCGAGCGGCCGCGCGTCAACGACTTCACGTTGCCCGTCCTGGGGATGGGTTACATCGCCACCTATGCCGCTCACCGCGGATTCAACGCCGGCGTACTCGACGGCGAGGCGCTCGGTCTGCCGGTCGCCGCCGTCGCCCAGGCCGTGAACGCCGTCCACCCGCGCTGGGTCGGGTTCAACCTGCTCGCCCCGACCTACGAGATCTCCGCGAACATCGCCGCCGCCCTCGACCCGGAGATCAAGGTCCTGCTCGGCGGCCACCAGGCCACGGCCATGCCGACCGAGATCCTCACCGATCCGCGCATGGCCCGGTGCGAGGCCCTGGTGATCGGCGAGGGTGAGACCCGCGTCGCCGAACTGCTGGCCGACCACCGCAACCGGGGCGACCTGCCCGGGGTGATGTGGCTCGACCCCGTCATGCGGCAGCCGGTGACCGGCGGCCGCCCTGGCCAGAACCACCACCTCGCCCCGCCAATCAACGAACTGCCGTTCGTCGACCGCCGGTACCTCACCCAAGACCCCCACCACGACGCCGGCCGGTGGGAAGCGAACATGGTCGGCGCGAGGGGTTGCCCGTACGACTGTAGTTTCTGCGGCGCCGCCGTCTCGGCGAACCCGGATGTGACGATCCGCGTGCGCTCGGCCGAGAACGTGGTGGCCGAGATGGAGCAGCTCCGCACCGCCTACGGAGTCACTGCGTTCCGGTTCGTTGACGACCTGTTCTTGGGCGCCCGCCGCGTCATCAAGCAGATGATGGACGGCTTCGCCGCGCACAAGGTCGGTGACTGGGCGGTCTGGGACGCCACGGGGCGGATCAACGTACTCGCCCGCGAAGGCGACGACGTCTTGGACCGGCTCGTGAAGAACGGGCTACGCGAGGTCGCCCTGGGGATCGAGTCCGGGTCCGAGCGGATGCTGTCCTACATCGACAAGCGGATCACCCAGGACATGATCCGCTCGACCGTGACCCGGCTCGTCGAGCGCGGGATCTCAGTGAAGGGGTACTTCATCCTGGGGTTCCCCAGCGAGAGCCGCGCCGAGATGCGCGAGACCGTCAATCTCGTGCGCGAACTGTGGGACATCACCGACCGAGCCCCGGGCCGGTTCCGCTCCTCGGTGTTCGAGTTCCGCCCCTACCCCGGCACCCCCGAATGGGCACGGCTCATGGCCACCGGCTACTACACTCCCGACCAGCTGCTCGACTACACGGCGGTGGACCTCACCGACCAAGGCGTAGACGAGGCCATGCGGGGCCGCGACGAGTTCAACTTCTCCAGCGGTATCCAGTTCGGCGAGGCCACCGTGGACGAGGTCCGCGCCGCCCTGGTCGAACTGTCCCACGGCGAGCACGGGCGGAGGGCCGCCGCATGAGCCGAGGCTTGTTCGTCGCGATCGACGGCCCCGGCGCCGCCGGGAAGTCCACCCTGCTCCGCAACCTCACCGAACGGCTCACCGGCGCCGGGGTGCCCGTGCTGTCGACCACCGAGCCCTCACGCGGCGAGATCGGGCAGCTCGCGCGCTCGCGCACCCACGAGTACACGGGCATGGCCTTGGCGTGCCTGGTCGGCGCTGACCGCTACCACCACCTCGAAACCGAGATCCGCCCGGCCGTCAACGCCGGGAAGGTGGTGCTGTGCGACCGCTACACCCTGTCCTCGCTGGTCCTGCAAGCCGGGATCGACGGCGTGCCCGAACCGGTGGTGCGCTGCATCAACGCCCTCGCCGACCCGCCGGACCTGCAAATCGTCCTCACCGCCCCGCCCGAGGTGCTGCGCGAACGGCTCGCCGTGCGCGGCTCGCACGGACGGTTCGAGGACGACCCGGCCCTTCCCAGCCGTGAGGTCGAGCTGTACCGAGGGGCCGCCGCGGCATCCGAACGCGCCGGCGTGCGCACCATCGTCGCCGACACCTCGCGCGGACCGGAAACGATCGAGTCGCTGCTTTCAGGGCTCACCAGCACCATCGGGGGGCTATGGTCGCAACGACACCGTGAATCCGCCTGATGAGGTGACCCCGTGCCGGAGCGCTACCGCAGCATCATCGACGTACACGTGATCCTGCCAAGGGGAGACGAGATTCTCCTGCTGGAGCGGCAGGGAACGGGCTACTGCGACGGGATGCTGCACCTACCCTCGGGCCACCTCGACGAGGGCGAGCCGATCCCGCACGGCGCGGCCAGGGAAGCCCGAGAAGAGGTCGGCGTCACCATCGACCCGGCCGACCTGTCCCTGGTCGCCGTCGTGCATCACCGACAGAACCCGGACCTCGCCCGCGTCGGCATGTTCTTCCTTGCCGAGAAATGGTCGGGGGAACCGGTCGTCGCCGAGCCGGACAAGGCTGGCAAGCTTGTGTGGGCCGACCCGCGCGTGCTGCCGTGGAACACGATCCCCTACCCGGCCGAAGGCATCCAGGCATGGGTATCCGGGGACCGGTTCGCGCTGCATGGGTGGCCGACTGCCTGAACTCGAACAGAGGAAGGCGCCCCGCCGCCATGCCTCACCTTCTAGCGGTCGTCGCAACCCCCTGAGCCAGGGGATGCGATGGGGTTCGAGATCCGCAAGGACAGAGGGCCACAGGGCCGCAAGAAGCTAGAGCGGGAGCGGGCGGAATACTTCCGGCTCATGGAGTCGGGGTACAGCAGTCAGGCAGCTTGCCGGATCGTCGGCGTCAATCGGCGAACCGGCAAGCGGTGGAGGAACGGGACCAACCCGACCAGCGGCCGTCCAGGGGCGCCTCCGGTTACGGAGGCGCCCCGACCTTCGCTTTTGTCGGGGCGGTACCTGAACGAGTCCGACCGAATCCACATCGCCGACCGACTCCGCGAGGGCGCGTCGTTGCGGACGATCGCTGCTGAACTGGGCCGCAGTCCCTCGACGATCAGCCGGGAGGTTCGCCGCAACCGCACCGAGGGCGCCCGCAACGACTGGCACTACCGGCCGCACGCCGCCCAGGCCCGCGCCAACCAGCGTCGAGCCCGGCCCAAGCCCGGCAAGCTGGTGGCCAACCCCGAACTGCGCGGCATAGTCCAGTCCTGGCTGGAGATGAAATGGAGCCCAGAGCAGATCAGCCAGATGCTGCGGCGCCGCTTCCCCGACCGACCGGACCTGCGCGTGTGCCACGAGACCATCTACCAAGCCCTCTACGTCCAGGGCCGCGGTGAGCTGCGCCGCGAACTCATCCGAGCGCTGCGCACCGGCCGCGCCTACCGCAAGCCGCGCCGCCAGGCGCAACAGCGGCAACCGCGCTATGCCACCCCGATGGTAATGATCAGCGAGCGGCCGGCCGAAGTCGCCGACCGCGCCGTCCCGGGCCACTGGGAGGGCGACTTGATCATCGGCAAGAACCATCTGTCGCAGATAGGCACCCTGGTAGAGCGCACCACCCGCTACGTCTTGCTGGTCCACCTGCCCACCGACCGGACCGCCGAGACCGTCCGCGACGCCCTGGTCACCACCATGCGCACCCTGCCCACCCAGCTGAAACGTTCGCTCACCTGGGACCAGGGGTCAGAGCTGGGCCTGCACTACGAGTTCACCATGGCCACCGACATGCCCGTCTACTTCTGCGATCCTCACTCGCCTTGGCAGCGCGGCAGCAACGAGAACACCAACGGCCTGCTGCGCCAGTACTTCCCACGCGGCACCGACCTGTCCGTCCTCACCCGCGATGACCTGGACACCGTTGCTGCCGAACTCAACGCCAGACCGCGAAAAACGCTCGGCTGGGAGACCCCGGCCGAGCGTCTCGCTAGGCTCCTAGCGACAGCCAATTGATCAACCGGTGTTGCGACGACCGGTCGAATACGCCTCGGGAGGGGCGGGGCGCTTTTCGCGTTCCGGGGAGTCACACCTCCACGTGGGCCCGCCGCCGCCCGGCGGGTCCGCAGCAGGCGGCGGCGGGGAGATGCGCCCGGACAGCAGGCGCTTCAGCAGCGGCGCGGGCCCCGCTGGCACACGACCCGCACCGGAGAGCCCGCCCCGTGTCCTCCACGGGGCGGGCGGCCCGGCGCCCAGTAGGACGGGCGCCGGGTGCTCACCCCCAGACCGCTCCGTGCTGGGGGCGCCTCCCGGCCTACGCCGGGGGGTCACATCGCGGCGCGCACCTCCGCCTCGCGCGCCTCCTCCTCCGCCGGGGTCACCGGCGCGTCAGCCCTCCCCGCCGCCGCCGGATCCACCGTGACCACGAACCCGTCGTGGTCGCTCGCGTCCCCGGTGTCGATCCGCTCGTACCCGACCAGCATCGGCACCAGGGCGCGGGTGACATGAGCCTGGTCCACCCGGATCCCGCCATGCCCGGTCGCCGCGTAGTGGGCCTGGTTGCCGGTGCGGCGGGCGATGTAGTCGGCGACGTCCACCAGGCCGGCGCGGTAGAGCCCCGTGGCCACCCGCCGGTCCGGCTCACCGTCGGCCGTCCACCTGGCGGCGTAGTCCAGCGGCTTCACCGTGCTTGGGTCCGGCGCCTGTCCGCCGTCGCACAGCGGGTGCACGTTGATGTCGCCTGCCAGGACCCCGTAGGGGCTGTACCTGACCACCCGGTCGGCCGCCCGCATCGCCTCGGGGACCGCGGCCTCGGGGCCGACCGTCGTGAGGTGCGTGTTGACCACGGTCAGGCGCTCCGGCAACCCGGGCACGGCGAACAGGGCCACGCCGAGACCGGCGTACAGCTCCCGGCTGAACTTGTCGGCCCACCCCACTTGGGTGACCGTGTCGGGCCGGTAGAAGGTGCCGCCACCGCCGCCCGCCCGTCCCCACGTCAGGCCGGCCGCCATCATCGCGAGGTCGGCCTGGGCGCGGTAGAGCTGGGCGTAGAGGTGGCGGTCCCAATCCATGAGCTCCTGGAGGAGGAGGATGTCGGGGCGCTGCCGGTTGATGATCTTCGCGAGGTCGGGCCACCGGTCGTCCGGGTTTCCCGCCGGGTCGAGGATGCCGCCGTGCTGGATGTTGAGGGACATGATCTTCAAGGCCAAAAGGGGGGCTCCTGTCTGAGAGAGGAAGGGGTGCCCCGCCCCCAAGGTCCCGGGGGCGGGGCGTCCCGGCGCAGCCCGGGAGGGTGGGCCGCGCCGGGCTGCCCCCGCACGGGCACGATTCCGCGGGGGCGCCGGCCGCTGGGAGGGACGGTGCGGCCGGTTGACCCGCGCGCCGGGGTGCCTCATCAGGACTGGTCCTGTCCCGGCGCGCGGGCGCTCAGAGGGGGCCGTCAGGTTTGCGGCCCGGGGTAGCGCCACGCCTTGATGCGGTCCTCGACGCCGGGGTGTTCGAGGTCGCCGTCCGGTCCGAGCGGCGGACCGTTCGGCCGCCGTGGGGATCGGCGCCGGGGCGGGCGGGGCGGCGTGCCACCGGTCCACCTTCGCGGCGTATTCCTCCGCGAGGGTGGCCGCCGTGTCGGGGTCGGGGGCGGTGGCGACACCGAATACCCCGATGGCGTAGTACACGCCGGAGCACGCCGGAGTAGGCGCCGAAGGCGAACGCGGTGAGCGGCCTCCGTGCCGCTGCTGGAGGTGGGCGACGACGGCCGCCGGGTCGATGTCGGCGGTCACCGGCACCACCTCCGCACGGCGGTCGCGGACTCCACCCACCGCAACACCCCCTGGTAGACGAGTTCGGCGTGGAGGGCGGCGGGGGTGGGGGCGGACACCACGACCAGGATCCCGGCGCGGTGGCGCTGCTCGTCGGCCTGGTCGCCCCGGTGGGTGGCGACGTACTGTCCGCACTCGGGGCGGATCCACCAGTCCGGGTGCTCCGCGCGGAGTTTCGCCAGCACGTCCGGGTCGAGGCCGGCGGGCTGTCCCTGGCGTAGGGGCAGGACCTTCGCGGGCATCACGGGGTCCCCCTGTCGGCGAGGTCGAGGAGCTGGGCGAATCGGTCGAGGCCGTAGGCGCCCACGGTGTCGCCGGTGTCGTGGTGCACCGCCTGGAAAAAGATGTCGCCGGTCGCGTCGGCGGAGTACCTGGCGCACCAGCCCCGGTGTGTCAGGGTGAGGGCGACGAACCGGTCGTAGGTGTCGTGGTCGAGCGGGCGGGGCGTGTACTCGCGGGCCGGGGCCGGGGCCGGGGCGGGGGTGGGGTTAGGGGTCACCGCGCCCCCCGCTGCCGCTCGGCCAGCACCCGCACCCCCGGCAGGAGCGCCGCGCGCAGATCGTCCAGGCCGTCACCCCGCACCAGCGGGCGCGGGGCGGACTCGCGGGCGCGCTCCAGCTCCAACCGGCGGTCGCGCTCCCACTCCCACCGGGCGCGGGCGGCCGGGTCAAGCCACGGCCCCACGCGGGGAGCGACCATGCGCACCTCGGCGGCCGGGGTGGCGAGGGCGGCGAGGACTTCGAGGGCTGTCGTGGGGTCCGTGCCGCGCACCCGGCCGGTGCAGCCCTCAGCGCGGTGGCGGGTGCGGTGCCGGCCGCGGTCTTGTCGGCGGCGAACGGGAAGCATAGAATCCTCCACCAGAATCAGGGATTGATTTCAGGTGGCGGGATGTGGTTGGCGCCCTCCCGCCACTTTTTGTGTCACGAGGTCACGGCTGAGCCATCAGTTGCTCGCGGAGGTCGCTGAGGGACGCCGCTTTCAGCGGGGGGTTGCTGCCGAGTTGGGCGCACCAGTCCCCGTGCGTCCCGTCGTCGCGCCGTTCCCGCCAGATCTCCCAGTGCGGAAATTCGCCCGCCAGGATTTCGGCCTCGGTGGGCCACGGCCCGTGCAGGGCGTCGCGCTCGTCGGATCGGGGCCTCAACGCCGTCACCTCCTAGAAAATCCTTGGGTGACGAACGTAACGGCTCCTGGCCTGCGCAAACAGAAGCGGGGCGTGGCACTTTTGCCAACGCCCCGCCGGGAACTATCACGCCACGTGATACCTGGCGCGTCCGCGCGGGTTACAAGGACACCTGGAGGAATTTAGCGAGGTCAACCAGGGTCCGGCTCGGGCGGCGCTTCTTGTCGTTGATCATGTCTTCAACCGCGTCCCGCGCGGACTGCTGGTGCCGCAGCCACTCCGGGGCCTCCACCCGGAGTTCCTGAAGGAGCTGTTCCGCATCGTCGACGTTGCCCAGCTTGAAGTGCGCGCGGGCTTTGTCGATTCCGTGCCGGTGCATATCCGACCGCATCGACACCCCGGCGTTCCACGGAAGCTCTTCCGCCAGCCGCAACGCCAAATCCGGCTTTTCGGACACCAAAGCGTTCTCTGGGCCTTTCAGGGCGACCGTCATTGGCCCAAACGTTTGACCGATGGGGTTCCTCACTTCCCTCCCCACCGCCGCCGCCGCCGACATGGCGTGCCGGTGGAACATGTTCGCCTCGGCCGGCCGGTTGTTGCGGACCGCCGCCGCCGACGCCCGCAGTAGCAGCCACCCCCACGCGGACAGCTCATCGGGGCTGGCCTTCGTGATTTTCGAGGGCTCGATCATGTCGGCCGAAGTGGAGCACAGCGTTTCGACCTCGGCGAATCGCCCCTGCCGCAGCAGCGCCCACGCTTCCGACGAGATAGCGCGAGCCGCGCGCGGGGTGTCGTCCACCGCCAGCGCGTCGGACAGGGCATCCCGCAGCGCCACCAAAGCAAGATCGTGTTCGCGGACCTGGATCAACCACCGGCCGGCCACGCCGAGCACGTCCGACCGCAGACGGCGGGCCGCCGCCTGGTCGTCTCCGTCCAGGAGATTCACGTGGAGATGAGCAGCCCGGACCACGGCCGGGGCCATGCGGGCGACGGTGTCGTACTCGTCACGCTCGTAGTGCTGGGCCAGAATCTTCGTGGCGTCGGCGAGCATGCCGAGGTCCGGGGTGTCCAGGCCGCGCGGCATGATGGGGCCGCGCATCCCAGCGGGCGGGTTGATCGCCGCGCGGATCTCGGCCAGGGCGGTGTCCTGGTGAGTGGACGGCTGCGGTGCCGGGGAGCCGGGGACCGCGAAAACGATCGTCTCCACGCCGAGAGCATCCGCGATCAGGCGGTAGGTCTCCATGCGGGCGCCCCCGCGGGCGTTCTCGATCTTGCGGATGACTCCGACGCTGAGCCCGGTCTGTTCTGCGAGTGCTTCTTGGGTGAGCCCGCGGCGATTTCGGAGTTCGGTCAGGCGGGTTCCGATGGTCTGCGCGTGCTCTGGGGGGGTGGGGTCTGAGGGGGTATCGTGGTGCATGGTTGCCCGTCCTATCCGTCGATTCGCGTCTTCAGGATAGGGCGGGCATCGCTATACGTCAGGGAGTACAGGCCAGAGGGTGCGCGGGGGTGTCCACCCACAGGGTGTGTTCCCCGGTCGCGGTGACGGTGAGCCCGAGCCGGTCCCGGCCTGGCCGCCCGGCCTGGCACCACGCGCCGCGCGCGGCGGTGATCTCGGCCCACAGGTCGCGCGGTCCGGCCCGCCGGGTCTCGTACATCCCGCCGGGAAGTTTGTACTCGGCGACCGCCCAGGAGCGGTCGCGATCGAACACGTAGATGGTGGCCTCGCCGGCCGCCGGGTGGTTGTCGGGGGCGGCCTCGTAGGAGGCGTAGCCGAGGCCGGGCACCGCCCACCCCAGGACCACGCTCCAGCCAGGGTTGCGGTCGGCCACCACGCGCGGGTTGAGCGCGATGAACTCGCTGGTGGCGTCGGGGTCGTCCTCGTCCACCCAGGTCCGCCACTCGTCCACCGGGGGCCGGTCGGAGCGCGCCAGCATGAACGCGGCGTCGCCGACAATCCGGCCCGCCGCCTGGCCGTCGCCGCCCTCCAGCCGGAGGAGCACCGATTCGGCGAACCCCGCGCCCGGTGCCCACGGGACCACCACCATCCCGCCCGGCGCGACCGCCCGCACCCACGCCGGCGGGATCCGGGTGACCGCGACCGTGGCGATCAGGCGGTCGTAGGGCCCTTCGGGCGGGTGGGCGCCGTCGCCGACCACCAGCCGGGGCTTGTACCCGAGCTGGTGCAGCCGCGCGCGGGCGGCCTCGGCGACGTCGGGGTCGATCTCGATCGTGGTGACGTTCTCGTCGCCCAGCCGCTCGCACAGGAGGGCGGTGTTGTAGCCGGTGCCGGTGCCGATCTCCAGCACGGTGTCGCCGTCGCGGGCGCCCATGGCCTCCAGCATCCCGACGACGAGGGAGGGTTGGGAGATGCTGGAGGAGGGGGTGAATCCGCGGCCGTCGGTGCCGGTGGGGTGGCCGTCGTCCACCTGGGTGACGATGCTGACGTCCTCGGTCAGCCACCGCTGGGGGTCGGGGTCGGTGACCGGGATCGGGGTGTACCAGCCGTCGTCGTCCTGCGCCCACACGACCTCGGGGACGAACCGGTCGCGGGGGACGGCCAGGACGGCGCGGTGCCAGGCCGGGTCCTGGATCGCGCCCTTGGCGGTGAGCACGCGCGCGATCGGCGCGCCGGGGTAGCGGGAGGTCACTGGGGTTTGCCGCCCTGCCCGTCGCCGGACTGCGGCGGCACGCCCTCCGAGCCGTGCCGGGACGGTTTGGAGCCGTCTGTGCTGGAGCTGCCGCCCCTGCCGCTGTCGGTGGGTTTGTCCTGGTTGCCGTGGTCGCCCATGGGAGCCTCCCGGGGGTTGGGGTGTCTACCAGGGGGACGGTAGCCCGGCGGACACGGGGTGTCACTGGAGTTGGCCGGTGGCGGCCACCAGGCCACGCCCGACCCCAAGGAGGCCCGCGGGGTGCGGCGGGTGCCGGCCGAAAACTCCGAGCGCGATGAGACTGCTCCCGCACTGCGGAAGCGCATCGCCCACGGCCTGTCGTCGGCCGCCCCCTCATCACCGGACCCCTCACCGCCCACACCCCCAAGGCGCCGCGGCCCGTGCCTCGATCAGGGGCATTGGCTCCGATGAAACGCGGGACGCTGCGGTGGCCCAGCGGTCGACGCGAACAGGCATCATGGCACCACTGAAGACAGGAGCCCCCATGTCCATCACTCCCATCGAGACCCGCTACGCCGGCCACCGGTTCCGGTCCCGCCTCGAAGCCCGCTGGGCCGTGTTCTTCGACCAGCTCGGCATCCCCTGGGAGTACGAGCCCCAGGGCTACCTCGTCGACGGGGCGCCCTACCTACCGGACTTCCTCCTCTATGCCAACAGCGACCAAGCGTTCTGGTTCGAGGTCAAAGGCCAGTTCCCCACGGACAGCGAACTCGAACGCGCGCAAGGACTCGCCACAGGATCGGAACTCCCCGTCTACGTGTACTTCGCCAAGCCCGAGATGCCCGCACCGGACCTGTCGCACATCACGACCATGGACCAGTTCCACGGGCCCGACCAGTGGACATGGGTGGACGAAGACGGGTGGCAGGTGATCTCGGCAGGGCCGGCGTCATGGGAGTACAACCTCAAACCGACGGCGTTTCGACTCAACCCCCCGTTCAAGGGGAAGACGCGCCCGCCCAAGAGCGGATTCTGGTGGTGGACGGACTGCCCCTTCTGCCCGGCGGTGCTCCTCAAGCTTCGAGGGCAGGTCGGGATATGCCCGATCCGCCACCAGGGGGAGGGGTGGGTCGATCCCGGGCTCTACCCGCGTTTCGCCCACAACACCGCTCGTTTGCAGAAGGCGTACTGGGCGGCACGTTCGGCCCGGTTCGAGCACGGCGAACGCGGATGAGCCACAGCGCGAGAAAAGCCCGGCCCCTTCCGGATGCCGGGCCTATCCGGAGCGCTCAAACGCGAGACTCCCACGGCCACACGCGCCCCCGCGCTGGGGCCTGCGGTCAGGGGGCGGGGCGGCTCGGCCGGCGGGCTGGCTAAGGCCTGGCACCCCCATCCGCGAACTCCAGTGGCCCCGGGGCCTGCGCACGGGCCGGTCCTCGGGGCCGCGCAGGCCGCCCGGCGCGGTGCCGCCGGTGGCCAGTGTCCTGCCCACCCTGGCTACCTCGGGAGCTGCACCGGTGAGGCGGGCGCGCCCTGGGTGAGGTACGCCTCGATGAGGTCGGCCAGCCCTACGGGGTAGACCGGCTCGACGCTGGACCCAATGTCCGGCCGCTGCCACCAGCGCCGAGCCGTGATGTTGTCGGTCTGCGTCCCGTGCGAGGCATCGGCCTGCTGGGCGTCTACCCGGGTGAGGTAGTAGGTCTCGACCTGGCGGCGCATCGCGCCGCCGACGAGGTGCTCGGTGGTGCGGTAGGCCAGGGCGGGGGTTAGCGTGATGCCGCTGAGCCCCAGTTCCTCGGCCACCTCCCGCCGCGCTGCGGCCTCCTCGTCCTCGCCGGGCTCCAGGCTGCCGCCCGGTGTCGCCCAGAACACGCGGCCGCGGTCGACGATACGCAGAAGCAGGGTGCGGTCGGCCTCGTCCAGCACGATCACGCGAGCGGCGCGGCGCAGCTCAGGGGCGGTCATGGATCCCATTCTGGCGCGACGGGGCCTTCTCTGCGAGGTAGTCGCCGATGCACAGGGCGTCCAGTTCGGTGGCCTGGAAGGTGGCCAGAGCGTGCGCCGGGGTCTCCACGATCGGCTCGGTGTCGTTGAAGCTGGTGCAGAGCACCATCGGCACACCCGTGAGGCGGTGGAACTCGGTGATCAGCCGGGCGAACAGCGGCTCGTGGTCGGGGTCGACCAGTTGGGCTCGGGCGGTGCCGTCCACGTGGACCACGGCGGGCACGAGGTCAGCCCGGACGGGGTGGAGCCGGGGCGCGCCGAGCATGAACGGCGATAGCAGCGAGGGCGCGCTGAGGGGGGTGAACCAGTCCTCGGCGGCACGGGACAGGACGGCCGGGGCGAACGGGCGAAAACCTTCGCGGTGCTTGACCCTGGTGTTGAGGGTGTCTCGACTGGCCACGGTTCGAGGGTCGGCGAGGATGCACCGGTGCCCGAGCGCGCGCGGGCCCAGCTCGCTGCCGCCCTGGTGCCAGCCGACCAGTTGGCCCTCGGCGACCATTTGGGCGGCCGTGCGGGCGATGTCGGCGTCGCCTCGCCAGGAGAACGCGCACCTGCGCCGCTCCACCAGCCCCGAGGCGGGTTCGCGGCGCAGCGCGGCCTCGATCTCGGCATCGCTGTAGGTGCGGCCGAAGGAGTCGGCGTGCACGGGGCGGCGCGGGATCTCGCCGGTGGCGCGGTGCCAGGCGGCCAGGGCGTTGCCCAGTGCCTGGCCGCGGTCGGAGGCGGGCGGCGGCACGAACAGGTCGCGCGCGCCCGATGCCCGCACCGCCTCGTTGGCGACGCAGTTGAGCGCCACACCCCCGGCCATGGCCAGACGCGGTTCGCCGGTGAGCGCGATCGCGGCCCCGGCGAGCCGGACGAGCGCGGTCTCGGTGTGGTGCTGGAGGTAGGCGGCCGCGTCCGCGCCGGCCAGCCCGCGGCCGCGACCGCCCGCAGGGCCGAAGTCTGCGCCGGTGCGGGCGGCGAACTCCGCGACCCCCTCCTGGTGGGTGAGGTTGAGGCGGCCGCGCACCTGCGCCCCGTCGACGTCGAACAAGGGCTCGGTCGTGGCCGCGTTGGGGCTCCCGTAGGCGGCCAGGGCCATGACCTTTCCCGCTTCCTGCTCGTGCCAGCCCAGGTAGTTGGTGAAGGCTTCGTAGGTGGCGCCGATGCCGCCCGCGCGTGGACGGCCGGCCGGGGCCGCGGCCACGCGGACGATCCCCGCCGGGGTGGCGTGGTAGACGGTTTCGGTGTCGCCGGCGTTGCCCGCCCCGTCGACGACCAGGACGGTGGCCTTCTCGTGGGGGCTGAGGCTGTAGGCGGTGTAGGCGTGGGAGAGGTGGTGATCCACGGCGAGGACGCGGCGCTCGTCGATGCCCAGATGGCGCAGCCCGGTCATGGCGGGGGCCGGCGGGGTGTGGCCCAGTCCGCTGACGCCGATGAGGTCGAGGTCGGCCAGTGTGAGCCCGGCGGCTTGGAGGCAGTAGAGCAGGGCGGCCTGCCAGCCGGGGCTGTAGCGGGTCCGGTTGAGGCGCTCCTCGCCGATGGCGACGATCGTGTGCTCGGTGAGGATTGCTGCGCCGCCGTCGTGGCCGAGGTTGATCCCGGCTACCGCAGGGCGCCTCACGAGGCCGCCCCGTGGTGGGCGCCGGCGGGCTGCCAGACCGACACCTCGCCGCTGGGGGCGCGGTGCAGGGCGCCCAGTTGGAAGAGTTGGGTGAGTCCGCCGCGGTAGGCGAATGCCGCGCTGGCGGGGTGTCCTAGCACGCCCAGGCCGCCGAGGGCGTGGTGCAACGCGGTGAACGCCGGGTCGACACCGGGGCGCTCCGGGGCGGGTCGGGTGGGCAGGGTCGGCAGCCGCAGGTCGGGCCACGTGGCGGCCAGCCTGGCCCAGACCTGGTCGGGCGTGAGGTGTTCGGTGTCGATGACCAGTGGCGGGGTGGGGCACAGTTCGGGGGCGATCTCGGTGTAGAAGGTGTGCAGGCGTTCCAGCAGGCCGCGGTCGAACCACAGCTCCCAGCGGGGCAGTTCGGGGTGGTCGCCGCGCCGTTTGAGGCTGGTGTCGGGGCTGGCGAGCAGGATGGCGGTGCGGGCGTCGGGGGGTAGGCGGGGGGCGATGGTGGCGGCGTAGGCGGTGCGGGCGGTGTCGAAGCTGGTGGCGTTCTCGCCGCGGAAGGCGTAGGTGAAGGCCAGGACGCCGAGGTGGTTGCGGTCGAGCAGGCGCAGGCAGGCGGTGTCGGCGGGGGCGGCCGCCAGGCGGGCGGCCTCGTGGGCCAGGTACCAGTCGGTGAGGTCGGCCGGGCTGTCGCTGGCCGGTGCGGTGGCGTGCGGGTCCTGGGCGGCGAGGGTGGGGTTGGGTTCGCAGAAGTACAGGCAGTCGTGGGTGAGCGCGCGCACGAGTGCGGTGAACAGGGTGGTCTTTCCGCTGCCGGGGACGCCTTCGAGCGCCAGCACGGGGGCGGGGGTGGGGGGCATCGGTGGTCCCTTCACGTGGTGGTGAGCGCGGCCAGGTCGGCGGCGGTCTGCTCGACGTCGGCGGACAGGGTGTCCACGGCGTGGTCGCCGCGGTGGATGCTCTGGGCGATGTCGCCCCACAGGGCGGCCAACGCCGGGTGGGGCGGGTGGCCGTGCCCGGCCGGGTAGGGGCTGGGGAAGGCGGTTTCGGCGGTGTAGGCCGCGGTGATGCGGGCGTGGTCGACGTAGACGCCTGCGGGTCCCGGACCGACGGCCAGGGTCATGAGCTGGCCGTGGGCGTCGGTGAAGGCGGCGTGCACGGTGCGGCCGTCGGCGGTGAGCACGCAGGCGCGGGCGGTGCGGGGCGCTGTTGTGGCCGTGACGGCGAGGGTGAGCAGGTGGTAGCCCTCCCACGCCAGGATCTCCAGGGCCCGGTGCTGGCGGGGGTGCCTCAGCGTCTGCGGGTACAGCGGCGGGGCGGCGGCCGGCGGGTGCGCGGCGGGCACCTGGAACCGGGCGCGCGTTTGGGCATCGGTGCCGTCGAGCTTGGTCAGCACCCCGGACCGGGCTCCCGGTCCGGCGGCGGCCAGCAGGGCGGCTGCAGTTGGGTCGTGGGCGCGCACCGCAGCGACCCGCAGCATCAGGCCCTCGCGGTGGGCCCGGGTGCGCAGGTGGCGGCCCAGCACCGGGTCCAGGCTCAGCGGCTTCTCGCTGACCACGTGGGCTCCGGCGTCCAAGGCGGCGGCGACCAGGTCCTCGTGGGCCAGGGTGAGCACCGCCACCACCTCCACCTGCTCAGCCAGGGCTTGCGCGTCGGGCGCGACGCGGGCGGCGAAGCGGTCGGCGGCCGCGCGGGCGCGCTCGGGGCAGATGTCGGTGACAGCCTCGACCTGGAACTGCGGCAGCGCGGCCAGGGCCGGCAGGTGCAGGCTGGTGGCGGCGGCCCCGCATCCGATGACGCCGACCGTGAGCGGGCGCCTCACCCGGCCACCTCCCGGGCGATGCGGTGGACCGCGGCGGCGGCCCGGTCGGCGATCTCCTGCTCGGGCAGTGCGCGCAGGTGGGGGTTGAACAACTCCACCGACAGCGGGCCGGTGTAGCCGGCCGCGGCGAGCGCTGCGGTGAACGCGGCCCAGTCGAGGGCGCCGTCTCCGGGAAACAGGCGCATCTGGTCCTCCCACCGTCCGCGCGGGATGCGGTGGGGGGCGTCGGCGACCTGCACGTGGGTGATGCGGTGGCCCAGGCGGGTGATGTGGGCGGGGTCGGCCCCAGTGGCGGCCCAGTGGAAGGCGTCCAGGCACACGCCGGCGTTGGGCGCGGCCACGGCGTCCAGGAGCCGGGCGAGGTGGGGCAGGGCGGTCACGAAGGGGTGGCGCCCGCTCAATGCGGGGCCGTGGCCGCGCGGGGCGCCGACGGCCTCGACGGCGAGGGTGATGCCGTGCTCGGCAGCGGCGCGGGTCAGCATCTGGAGGCGGGCGACTGCGCGGTCGTGGGCGGCTGGGTAGGGGGTGTCGGTGGCGGGGTTGAGCAGGACGGTGGCCACCGGGCAGCCGACCGCGGCCATCGCGGCCAGGCGGTCGGTGAGGCCGTCGAAGGTTTGGGGGTCTCGGGTCAGCAGCGGGGCGGGCAGGACCGGGCCGGCCGGCAGGACGCCGGAGGCGGCCGCGATGCCGACGCCGTGCTCGGCGAGGAGGTCGCCCACCCGGGCGGGGCCCAGGGCGAGCACCTGCTGGATGCTCGCCTCGACAAAGTCCAGCCCGCTGCGGGCGGCCAGGGCGATGACCTGGGGCAGGGGCGCTCCGGTGACGGTGGCGGGGTTCAGGCACCCGGCCCACCGCCCGGCGGGGGCGCCGCTCATGCGGTGGCCACCTTCCCCGCCAGCAGCCCAGAGCGGATCTCCTCCAGCCCTTCCCCGAGCATGTGGCCGATCACCTGGCGCACCAGCAGCTCGGGCAGGGCCGGGGCGCTGGTGTGCACCACGGCCTGCCAGGGGTCGTCCAGGTTGCGGCCCGACTGGGAGACCAGCACGACGGCGCAGGCGTGGCCGGTGCGCTCGTGCAGGGCCTCGGCGGCGCGCTGGGCCGCCAGGGAGTAGAGCTTGCCGACGTGGTAGACGGGGTTCTTCCCGCTGACGCCTTCCATGGACATCGGCCGCAGCATGGAGATGAGGCCGGTGGGGCGGTTGCCGCGCCCCACGACGCCTTCGTCGCCGGACTCGATCGAGGACCCGGTCGCCGTCAGGTACAGCTCTCGGCGCTCGTCGTCGTCGCGGGTGTTGAGGGCCACGTGGACCTGGTGGTCCGAGGGCAGCACCTGGTGGGCCAGGGAGGCGATGAGGGCGCGCACCTGGTCGCGGCGCCGTACGTAGGTGTCCAGGTCGGGGGTGTGGTCGGCGATCTGGGGCACGCACGCGGTCAGGTGCACCTGGCGGCCGCTGCGCACCGCCATGACCTTGACGTCGGTGCCGCACCAGGGGTTGGCGCTGGCGAACTCGCCGGTGAGGTACTGCTCGACGGCCAGGACCAACTGTTCGGCCGCGCCCAGCGGCGCATAGCCCACACCGGCCGAGGTGTCGTTGGCGAACGCCCGGTGGCGCTCGGCGAGGTCGTCCAGGGTGCGGGGGTGAAACCAGTGCTTGCGCCCGGCCTGCTGGTCGGCGCTGTCGCCGTGGACGGCGCCGGGGCTGGAGGCGGTGCTGAGCCGCATCTGCACCTGGATGTCGCGGTCGGGATCGAGCCGGGGCAGCCGGGCTGTGAGGAACGCGCGGACGGTGGTGTCGATGATCTCCGCCACCGGGACGCGCTTTGCGCCGAGGGCTTCGGTGAAGCGGCCGTTGACCAGCACGGTCAGCGGCCGCGTCATCTCGCCGCGGCCAAACTCCACATGGGCGGCACCGCCGAGCAGGGCGGTCTTGTCGCTGTTGTGGTGCAGGATCGCGCCGAAGTGGTCCAGGCAGTACCGCGCGTAGGCGCGGGAGACGGCCTCGGCGACCCCGTCGGCGAGGGTGTCGGGGTGCCCGGCGCCCTTGCGTTCGACGACTTCCACCGGCATCTGCCCGCAGGCGAGCAGGCCGGGCGTGATGGACAGGTGCATGATCAGGCTCCCGGAAGAGTGAGGGGGCGGCGCGCGGTGAGCGGCGGCGGTGTGACCCGGCGCGCTCTGGTCAGGCGCAGGCGTAGGCGCTCGGCCCGGTAGGCGCCGATCCGGGCCAGCTCGCGTGCGCCGTCGACGGCCAACTCGGGCCTGAGGAACCCCCACGCCCGTGCGAAGTCGGTCAGCGCGTCGGCGATGTCGCCCGCGCCGGCGCGGATGGCGGCGGGCACCACCCGCACGCTCTGGTGCATGCGTGCCACGCAGATGCCGTGGCCGGCGCCGTTGGCCAGGAAGTAGCCGGCGGTGGTCTCGCGCCGGTAGACGGGGTGGGAGACCACGGCGTCGGGGGTGATGACCACCGTCCGCCCGGCCTGGGAGAGCCGTTCGGCGATCTCCAGGTCCTCGGCATCGAGCTTCCAGCGGCCGCGCCTCCCCAGGTCGGTGCGGAACAGGCCGTGCTCGGCCAGGGCCTCGCGGGTCAGCAGCAAGTTGCAGCCGCACAGCCAGTAGGGCCACCCGAACGGCGCGGTGGCGGTGGGCCAGTCGAGAGGGCCGTGGCATTCGCGCTGGCCCCGGGTCATCTCCCGCACCGCGCCTTGGGGGTAGGTGACCTCGACCCGGCCGCCGACGCAGGCCGCGTCGGTGGAGCGCGCCGCCTCCACCAGCGCTTCCAACCACGTGGGAGCCGGGGTGATGTCGGGGTCGGTGACTGCTATGAAGGCGCCGCGTGCGGCGCGGATTCCGGTGTTGCGGCCGCGGCTGAGCCCGGCCTCGCGCTCGCGCAGGTGGTGCAGGGGGAAGGACCAGCCCCCGCCCGCGTGCTGGCGGGCCCGGGGCGCGGTGCGGGGCGGGTCGTTGTCCACGACCAGCACCTCGAAGGGGGCGCTCGTCGTCTGCTGGTCCAGCCCGCACAGCAGAGTGGGCAGGCGGTGGGCGTTGCCGCGTACGCTCACCACCACAGAGATCTCGGGAGTCATCGCAACCTTCCTTCCGGGCCGGGGGCGGCCGGCACCTCGCACCAGGCGCGCGTGAGCGTGGTGCCGATGTCCAGCCCCCAGCGGGAGCACACCGCGCCGACGAGGCAGAGGCCGCGGCCATCCAGGGCAAGGGGGTGGGGCAGCCGGGCTGCGGGAGCGGCTGCGGGGGCGTCGCTGCCCGGGTCGGTGACCCAGAGCCGCACCGTGCCGGGCGCGCACTGAACGCCCACCACGACGCGGCCACCGCGCGAGTGCCGGACGCAGTTGCTGAAGAACTCCGAGACGGCCAGTTCCAGGTCGGCTCTCACCCCCGCGGGCAGCCGCCTTAGGGCCCGGACCCAGCGGCGCACTTGCGGGGCCTGGTCGCGGCGAATGGCGAAGGTGGCCTCGGCTCTGAACTCCTCACGGCCGGCGGTTGTCGCATTCAGCATTGGGCGGTGCCCCCATCAGGGTGGGATTGGGCCTGCGCCCAGCACAGCGCACCCGCCTCTCGCGCGGCAGTACCTGCGGCCGCGATCGTCGTGGACCTCCGCCCGCGAGTGCGAAAAGCCGCGAAATCGCGCGGAACGCGGGGTGCGCCGGGGTACCGTCCGACCGTGCCGACCCCCCGCACCGCCTCGCCCCGCGCCCCGGCCGGCAGCGCCCCCCCGGGAGGCCAACAGCGCCCTGCGCGCCGCCCTCGACCACGCCGGATGGACGCCCCGCGACCTCATCCGGGCCCTCAACCCGCGCCTGGACGCCATCGGGCAGCCGCGCCTGGACCTGACCGCCGCCCACGCCTGGCTTCGCGGATCCCGGCCCCGCTCTCCGGCAGTGCGGCGCCTGACCGCCGCCGTCCTCTCCGAGGCCACGGGCACCCCCCACACCGCCGCGGCGCTCTGGGGAGCCATCCCCGGCCCCCGCGTCGAAGCCACGGCCACCGACGGGCTCCTCGGCCGGCGCTCGCTCACAGACGTCCTGGCCACCGCCACCGCCTGGACATCCGGCGATGTCTATGACCAGGTCGCCGTGCACCCCGCACCCGAGGACCGCCTCTTCGCCGCAGTCTGGGACGCCACCCGCCAAGCCCCGCACACGCCCGCACCCGCCGCAGCCGGGGCCGACCACGTCCACCCGCCGCTCATGGACCTGCTAGAGCGCCACCTCGCCGAACTCCGCCGACTCGATGACACCGCCGGAGGCGGCGCGCTGTCCCAGCGCTACGTCCGCACCGCCCTGGCCAACGTCCTGGACCTGCTGCGCCACAGCCGCTACACCCCCGCCATCGGCATCCGGCTCCTGCGCAACGCCGCGGGCCTGGCCCAGCTGGCCGGATGGATGGCCTTCGACGCCAGCCTGCCCGCGGCCGCCCAGCGCTACCAGCTGCTCGCCATCCGCCTGGCCCGCGCCGCTGAGGACCACGACGCCGTCGCCAACGTCCTGGGCATGCTCGCCTACCAGCACGCCGCCATCCACCACCCGGCCGCGGCGCTGCGCTTCGCCGAAGCCGCCCTCGACCACACCCACCGCAGCCTGCCGGTGGTGCGCGCACGCGCTCTGGGCCGCCTGGCCACCGCCCACGCCGCAGCCGGCGACATCGACGCCTTCCGCTCCGCCTCCGAGCAGTGCCGCGCCCTCCTCCAGCGGCACCGCGCACACGACGGCCCGCCCTACCTGTACTACTTCACGGCCGAGCAGGTCGCGGCTGAGGCCGGCCAGGCCCTGGTCGACCTCGCCGCCGCCAACGCCGCTTCCCCGCGGCGCCTGCTCACCGAGGCGGTACACCAGCTCGCCCCCCTGGCCGCCTACGGCCCTGCCACCGGGTACCGGCGCTCAGCGCTTCTGCACGGCATCCACCTCGCCCGCGCCACCCTGCAGGCCCGAGACGCCGAGGCCACCGTGCAGGCCCTACTCCGCCTCACTGACCACCTCGGCGACGTGCAGTCCATCCGGTGCCGCCACCTGCTGGCCCAGCTCAGGCGCCGCGCGGGCTCCCAGCTTCGATCCCCCGAGGGCGCCGATGCGCTGCGCCGGCTCGACCAGGCACTATCGGAGCCATGACCAACCTCCACCCTGGACCACTTCCGGCCGCCGCGGTTGTGCTGGCCGCCGTCCCCTATGACCATCCTCAGGCGCGCAGCCTCACACGCGACCTCTACACCGAGCAGGTCGCCACCTACGGATTCGCCGACGACCCCAGCACCACCTCGGACGCCTCCTTCAACCCCGGGTTGTTCGTCGTCGCGCTGCTGGGAGGACGCGCCGTGGGCTGCGGCGGGTGGCGCCTCCTTGGCCCCCGCACCGCCGAGATCAAACGCATGTATGTCCAGCCCCAGTTCCGCGGATTGTCCCTGGGCGCGCGGATTCTCGACCACCTCGAAGCCGACGCCGCCGCCCACGGCGCGTCGCGCCTGGTCCTGGAGACCGGAGCCGCCAACCACGCCGCCCTGGCCCTGTACCGTCTCCGTGGTTACCGCCCCATGCCCTCATACGTTGCTGGTCGAGACCCGGCCATCAACCGCGCACTGGGCAAAACGGTTCCGCGACCTCCCAAGCCTGACTAGTACGCAGCGTTCCGCAATCGCCCTTGGTCTGGGGAAGCAGAGTCACGGAGCGGGAGAGCACCGCTTGCACCTGCGGTAACGGCGCCCGCCCTGAGGCCCGGTATTGGCCGCCATCCACGCCCGCGCTTCAAGGGCCGTCATCGGCTGAAACGGCACCCAGAAGTCCAGGAACGACAGGTCCACCGTGGTTCCATAAGGATCATGGACGTCGAGGTAGTGGGCGAAGACCCGCAGCCCCTCGGTGTCCTCGGCGGCCGGCGGAGCGAACTCCGCGGGCATGCGCTGGCGCACGGCCGCGCAGCCGATCTCATGGAGCCCTTTGGCGTTGCCCGCGGCAAAGGGGTACTGCTCAGGCGAGACCCACCGGTGCCAGCGCCGGGCAGCCGTTTCCACCACGCCAGCAAAGGCCGCACGGCTGTCCTCGCACCGCTGGCACCCGCCAGCACGCCGGCACCGCGCCTTCCGCTCCTCAGCGGATTCCTCGCGGCCGACCTCCCTGCCGAGGCGGGCAGCCGCCTCCCGCAGCAGGTCGCCGGCCTGGCCCGCGCTCAGGGCGCCGCGCTCCACGGCACCGAGCAGGTCTAGGACGGCACAAAGTTCGACCTGGAAACCAAAGCCCTCGGCGACCGGGCGCTCCCAGGCCTGGGGAAAAGACTGTCCGAACGTGAACTCGACATCGTGCAGGATCACCTCGGAGGAGGCCGACCGCAGGGTGATCCGGTGCTCAGTGGGCACGGTGCCTCCTCGCTCACCTTCTAGCGGTCGTCGCAACCCCCTGAGCCAGGGGATGCGATGGGGTTCGAGATCCGCAAGGACAGAGGGCCACAGGGCCGCAAGAAGCTAGAGCGGGAGCGGGGCGCCTTTGCGTTTGCCATAGCCCGGAACGGGAGTTGACCACAGAAGTACCGTGCGCGAGCCCGCTCCGCCGGTAGATCTCGCCTTGGTTCTGCGCGTGCATGCAAGGAAAGGCGAGGACAGAGCGCGCTACCAACAATGCGCACGGCATTCCGTCTATGTCACCTGGGGTCTACGGGCAATTGACGCCTCGCTGTGCCACGGTTGGGCCGATCTCGTCCAGGTCGCCGTTCGCATGGCCGCCGACTCCGTGGACGGGGAGACCTTTGCCGTTTCGAAGCTCGCGGGCCGATTCACCGCCTACCTGGCGCAGTCAGCACCAGCCACCAGCCCGGCGCTGCTGGACGGCCAAGCCGGAATCCAGCTCGCCCAGCTCGCCGCCACGACCGGCAACCCTCCCGATAGCCGCTGGGACGCCAGCTTGTTGCTCGGCGCCTAGCACCGACCCACCGGTATCGACTCCAACCAATGAAGGGACACCATGACCGCCATGACCAGCGACCAGGCCCGCTCGCCCGAGGAGCTGCGCGCCGAGATGGTCGACCGGATCATCACCGACCGGCAAGCCATCGCCGGCCTGCATCCGCTGTCTGAGCGGGTGCTGGAGACGATGCGCCGCGTGCCGCGACACTCGTTCGTCCCCGACGCCGACCTCGTCCAGGCGTACGCCGAGGAGGCCGTCATCACCAAGCGGGCGGCCGATGGCGCAGCTCTGTCCTGTGCGTCGGTGCCGGGGGTCGTGGCGATGATGCTCGACCAGCTCAACGTCCAGCCCGGCGACCACATCTTGGAAATCGGAGCCGGTACCGGCTACAACGCCGCACTGCTGGCGGAGCTGACCGGCCCGACCGGGCAGGTCACGACCGTCGACTTCGGTGGGGGCGGCTCGGACCGCCAGATCATCGGGCAGGGGGCCGAACCGGGTGTCGTCCATGCCCAAAGGCGCCCATACCCGCTCGGTTGCCAAGTTGGGCAATGGCGCACTGCCCAGGTGTTCGGCGAGGTAACCCAGGATGAGCGCGGCCCGGTCGGTGTAGTCGATCGCTTGGCCGGGCGGGCGGTTCAGGGCTTCGCGAAGGCTTCCGCGGCGGATGCGCTCCGGCTCGGTGCCATAAAGCTGGCGGGAGCGCAACGGCAACCCCGCAGTGTGCGTCAGGAGTTGCCGCACGGTAACCGGGGACAGCGGGGCTCCGTCGACTTCGTCGGGCATGAGGCGGCCGAGGGGCTCGTCCAAGTCCAGGGCACCCGTCTGCCACCAGGTGCCGATGAGTGCCCATACCGCGATGACCTTTGTGAGCGAGGCCAGGTCCCACAGGGTGTCGGCGCCCACGGGAGTCGGGTCGTCCGGATCGAGCACGCCCGCTCCGCCGTGGTGAACCAAGCCGGCGCCATCACCCAGCGCCCACACACCTCTGGGGGTGCTCTCGATCGGCGACGGCCTGCTCCACAAGTGCCTGGACGCGCTCGGGCGGGGCGGCGCCTCCAGCACCGCGGCTCCACTCATCTGCGACTACTGCGGCGTCGAAGTAAGCAAATCCCGTGCGGACTTCCTAGCGTAGGGCGCAAGGCGCGCGTGCAGCTCGTCGCGTTCGGCAGCCTGGATGACCTCGGCCGCGCTGACCAACTGGGCGAGGCGGCCTTCCTCGGATGCCAAGACGTCGGCGAAGCTCGTGCGGACCTCGGTGGCCGCTTCCCCCTGGGGAAGGGCATAGGTGAGCAGCGTCGCCGCGTCGTATCCGACGGGAGCCCACCCCCACCCCTCCCAGTCGAGGAATTCGAGGGGATCGCCGAGGTTGGCCCAGTGCAGATCGCCGTGGCTGGCCTCCCACTTCTTCACCGTCAGGTCCACGCCGGCCTCGGCGACCTCGGGAATGAACCTGGCGATACGGCCGACGTATGCCTGCGTGAGCACCTGTCGGCGGGGCGGGAGCGACACGGTGTGGACCGTGTCCAGCGCCGCGCGCAGGTCCGCCCACCACTGCGGGCTCAGTCCGACCGGCCCGGCGAGGTCAGGGGTGGTGGAGATGACCGAGCCCCGCATGCGCTCCCACACGTGCGCGATGAAGCCCGGGTCTGAGCCCCAGGCGTACTCGGAGACGAGGGCCGGGCGCGGAACGGTGGCGGGCAGAAGCGCATCGGCCAGGTGCACGCCCTCGAACGCCTTGCGGCCCGCCTTGGACAGGGCAGCGACGCGCAGCCAAACGGGGCGCTTGTCGGAGTCCAGGCAGGGGCCGCTCAGAGAGCGCCCGCCCAAGCCGATGTGCGTCGGGTCGCCCTCGGGCACGAGCCACAACTGCATGACGGCGTAGCGCCAGGCGTTGAGGAGGTCTTCGGGCAAGTGGTCAGGAGAGGAGGTCACTGATGTCCTTCAGGCGGGTCAGGGGCAAGGGCGCGCGGGCGACGGCTGCGGCTGCCGTGGTCCAGTGCTCCGAACTGGAGACCCCGACCAGAACCCCCGACACGCCGGGGGTCGAGGCGGTGACCATCAACGCCACCTCCGCTCCCGAGGCCCCGGGACAGATGTAGTCGGCCAGGCGCGCGTTGATCCGGGTGACCAGGTCGCCTCCGTGGAGCGGAGCAGAAGCCCACACCTCCCATCCTCGCGCCTGCGCCTCGATGAGGGGACCGGTTCCCGTTACCGCCTGCGCGATGGGCGCGATCTCCACCAGCGAGACCGGGAGTTGGACGGCGCGCAGACCGGTCCGGTCGCCGCCGGCGGCCTCGCGGGGGAGCCGGACGAGGTCGCTGGTCGGAGTACAGCGGCGCGTGGCGGGTGAACCCGTAGATGCGCCAGCGCTTGCGTCCGGATACCTGGACCACGATGACGCCGTGGTCGTCCCAGTGCACGCCGAAACCTTGCACGCTGGTCCAGGAGGCGTAGGCGTTGACCTGGACGCGGGTGCTCAGGTTGCGCGAGGGCGCGACCCTGGTGGTGGACGCCATCGTCAAAGTTGGTGGGGCGACATGCCCGCGGCGACGTTGACGATTATCGCGCCATTGGAATAGGCCATCCCTGTAGGGTGCAGCTATGACGGAACAGTCCTTCGTGGCGGTGCGGCGGCGTGCGGCGCGAGCGATCTTGATCGACAATCAGGCACGCCTAGTGCTGATAAAGCGGACCAAGCCGGGACAGCCGCCGTACTGGACCACCCCGGGCGGGGGAGTTGAAGCAGACGACGACTCCGTTGAGACGGCGCTGCACCGCGAACTCGCCGAGGAGTTGGGGGCGACGGCTGAAAGGGCGTCGCAGGTGTTCCTTTTCAGTTCGTCATCCGATGCCGGTGTGGATGTGCAGCACTTCTTCGTGGCCAGGCTGTCGTCGTTGGACGAGTCCGCCCGCAGCGGACCGGAGTTCAATGACCCAACTCGAGGTGGCTATACGCTGGACCGGGTGCCGCTGCGGAGCGAGGAGTTGGCGTCGATCGATCTGAAGCCGACGGCCTTGAAGGAATTCATCCTAGCCAATGACGCAGCGCTCCTGGCCGAGGCGGCATCCGTGGTTTGAACAGAATGTGACGCGGTGCGCGAGGTGGCACAGCGCAGTTAGAGACGTGGCTGTTCCTCACCGTGCGTGCTTCCCGGTAATGGTTCCCACAGACGTGATGGGTCCAGGCGGAAGCCTTTAGCGGATTCGAAAACTGCTACGGGATCCCGGCTTCCGAGATGCAGGGCGGCGACCGCACCGATAAGCAGCCGGTGGGACACGATAAGGACCGGACCGTGTCCGGACACGAGGTCATCTGCGATGGT
Organism: Streptomonospora nanhaiensis; assembly: GCF_013410565.1. NCBI lineage: Bacteria > Bacillati > Actinomycetota > Actinomycetes > Streptosporangiales > Nocardiopsidaceae > Streptomonospora > Streptomonospora nanhaiensis. The sequence continues at coordinate 5,095,788 of NZ_JACCFO010000001.1, read as the reverse complement.
TGCAGCGCTTTGTGCCCGCGTGCTGAAGGCGTGCAGGCTTTCCCCGCCCGGGAGCGCACATCGCGTGTCCTGAGCACGCTGGTTGCGCCAGGCGCGATACTCGCCCGGATACTCTTCGGGTGTGCGTCCGAGCACACATGTCGGGGCGGTCCACTCGGTGAAGGCGCCTATGGGCGCGCCCAGGCGGGCGCCGAGCGCGCTCGCAACGATCGCTGCGGTCTGGCGGGCTCGGCGAAGCGGGCTGGGAATGACGAGAACGGGCGGTTCATAGCGGCTGCGCATGCTGTGTGCGGCTGTTTCGGCTTCGATGGCGCCCCTGACACTCAGCGGGCTGTCCGGGTGAGGATGGGCCTGCGGGCGGTTCAGACCGTCTTCGCACGTACCGTGACGCATCCACAACACGGCTGGGCTCATGTCATGCACCAGCCGCCGTCAACGGTGAGGCACTGGCCGGTGATGAAGCCGGCGTCGGGGGACACGAGGAACTCGACAGCGGCGGCGATGTCTTCGGGACGTCCGCGTCTTTTGATGCACTGGCGCTCCAGTTGGCGACCGACCATGGCTTCGGGATCGTCAACGACGGCTCGTTCGGCGGGGACCTCGATGGAGCCAGCCCTAATGCAGTTCACGGTGACCCCATGCAGACCAAGTTCCCGGGCCAAGGCGCGGACAAGTCCTTCTAGTCCGCTTTTGGCCGCAATGTACCCGGCGAGTTCAACGCGGCCGAGTTGGGTCAGCACCGAGGAGACGGCGATGATACGGCCGACGCCGCGTCGGCAGAGTGCGGGAGCGGCGAGCTTGGCGCACGCAGCGTGAGTGATGAGGTTGGTCTCGACCTGGTGGCGGAAGGTAGGGAGATCGAGGTTGTTCCATGGCGTGCGTGGATAGGCGCCGGCGTTGGAGACAAGGATTGCTAAACGTTCGTTGGCCTGGTCTATCTCGCGTTCCAGCGCGCCGATGGTGGCTTCTCGGGTTAGGTCTCCGATGACGCTGACGACGTCAGCTCCCGCCCGTTGCGCCTGGCCGACCACATGACGGAGGTCGTCGTCATTGGCGAGGTGGGTCAGGATCAGATCGTGTCGTACAGCCAGGCGGGCGGCGATCGCTGCCCCGATCCCGGACCCGGCTCCGGTGATGAGAGCGATGGGACGTGGCATGTCAGGTGGCCTCCATTGGTTCCGGGGTCAGTGCGAGGAGATCAGCGAGCCGGGTGGCGGGGTCGAGGGTTTCGGCAAGCAAGGCAACAGAGAGAGCAGTCTCGCGTGGGTTCAGCTCGGCAAGGTTGTAGACGGCCAACAGCCGCATTACCAGGTAGGGGCGCAGCCAGGTCATGAGGTCATCGATGCCAAGAACTCGAGCGAGCGGGAGAACGATCTCGGATAGATAGCGGCGAAGCACATGCCGGCGGGCAGGGCTGGGCGAGTGGCGGTAGTGGATGACAAGCTCGGAGCCGTGGTGATGAATCCGCACTGCGGGCTTGGCAAGCGAGGCTCGGGCGAGAGCTGCGGGGTGGTCGCGAAACGCGGCCGGTGCCTGGTGCGGAGTGAGCCAGGAGCCGTGTAGACGCTGGTATATCAGGAAGCAGGCGAACTCGCCTGGGAGGGCGTTGAGTCCTCCGGTGTCGTAGTCAAACCACACGGGGCCGCCTTCGGATGACCAGCCGATGTTGACATCGGTGGGATCGCCTTGGGTGACGGCAGCCCACACAGGCTTGTGGGGCGCGAAATGTGCTCGTAGCCAGGTCAGCAGTGCATCGAAGTCCATTTGGTAGGTGCGGCCGTTGACGGCGAACTGGGTCTGTGCCCATTGCGAAGGGCGGAGTCCTCGCCGCCCTTCATTCATCACGGACCACGGCGCATCAGGGCGGTAGTAGCAGTCGACCCGTCCGCCAGTTCGAGCACGGTCGCCGTAAAGCTTGCTGATGGTCTCGGCGTTGGTCACGTACTTCAGTGTTCGATCGATGGTGCGCCGGTAGAGGGTCAAGATCTCAGTGAGGCAGATATCCAACCGCCATCGGTTGCCGGTTCGGTCGGCATGGGTTATTTCGTCCAGCAGTAGGCCGTAGTCGGTGGCCAGGTGGTGCCAGCGCTCGTAGAAGAGGATCGTCCACCGGCCGATACGGCTGGTTCCGCGGAGGTTGGGCACCGGGTAGTACGTGCGTAGCCGAGCGTGTCCGGTGCGCTCGGCCCTTGCTTCGTCTCGGTGGGGGTTGGCTTTAACGAACCATCGTTCGTTGCGGTAGTCCAAATGCCAGGTGTGGTTGGCCGTGAAACGTCGATGGTTCGAGATTCGCAGCATCGGCTCACCACCAGCCAGCCACGCTGCCGATGAAGTCGGCAATCAGCGTTTCAGGAATCTGGCCCAGGCCCTCGTAGGACCACAGCGCGTCGTCGAGCTGGTCCCGTACCGGGCAGCGGTCGGCGGCGGCGAGCATCTGCGAAAAAGGGGTGGCGATCGCATGGTGATTGCTGCGTCCCGTGGTCCACTTGGTATGCGAGTGCCGTCCGTAGAGACCAACTACCTGGGGTGCTGTTCCGTCGGAACGTTCGGTCAGTGCGGCCAGATGGGTCAGCCCTGTGTCGTTGCCGATCACGACCTCAGCAGAAGCGAAGACGTCGAGGCAGTCCACGGCATCGATGCCGGCAAGGACGTCGATATCGCCGCATGGTGCCGGTTCGGGGTCCTTTCCGGTGATCAAAGTGAATGACCAAGGTACGGAAAGTCGCGCCGTAAGCAGGCTTGCGAAGTGGGCGAAGCGTCCCCAGTTGTAGTCCTTGCGGGTGGGCCAACTAGTCGCCGTAATGAACACCACGTGAAAACGGCGCACTTGTTGGCCTGAGGCAAACGATGGAAGGGGCGACCGATCAGCGGGTAGGCGGATGCCGAGCCGCTGTTCCACTTCCAAGTAGTAGCGCATGGGCAGGGCATCGTGAACTTCGACGTTTGTGGTGTCCAGGAGGTCAAGCCATGGCTTGGGATCTTCGGGAACAGCACGGAAGACAACATCGTCTCTGTTTCCCGTGCTGTGAACGATGTGCGGCCCTTCGGAGAATTCGGTGGCGAGGGGAAGGCGACAGCGTTGCATCAGGCGGGGCCGTGGCCCCGTGTAATGCGCTTCATCCCCCATTGACGTGCCGTCAAGGAGGCCATTCAGCAACCCCAACGCGAGCAAGGAATCACCGAGCCCACGTTCACCGAGGACAACGGACCATCCACTTCGCTGGATTTCGGATGCGGCGCCGGCTGCTGGTGGATGCTGCCCCTCCGCACGGCGGTACGGCAGGCAGGGAGCCAAAGGTGCGAACGCACGGGGCACGACAACGCGTCCGCCACGGCGTGTGGTCACGGCACCGACCATCCACGGATTCATATCCGGGTGAGAGTGCATAGAGGCACCTCCAGTGAGTCTTCCAGCAGCGATCGAGCGTCGCCTGTGGTGTCCTCGATCAGGCAGACCGCGCCGACCACCTCGACGGCCGCGCCTCGCAGTTCACTCACAAGGTTGGCGAGTGTGTTGCCGGTCGTGGTTTCGTCATCGATCAACAGCACCTTCTTCCCGGTGAGGTCGCCATAGGCGAAGACATCGCTGCGCTGGGCGTGGGGTTCGGTGAAGCGGAGCTTGCTAGGCAGGTCGAGATCGAGTTTCCAGGCCAGCCGGTAGGGCACACCGCTGGCCAGCGCCACGGCGATGGTGGGCAGGATGCCGCCCGCGTCCAGTCCCAGCAGCAACTCCGGGGTAGCGAAGGCCGGATGACGGCGCCAACTCCGCCACAGGGCACTGCCAGCACGCAGCAGTGCTGTCGGCTCCACTTGCTGGTCAATGCCGTCGAGCGGGTGCACGATGCGGACGTCCCGGCTCTGGGCTGCGACGTTCAGACGGCGGACGCGACGCGCGTGATAGCCGAGGTGGTGTGGAGTGGTCGTCATGGGTTCACCCTTGCGGTGTGGTCGAGGCTGTCGATATATGCCAGCATCCGCACCGTCGCCACGGTGAGTCGGCGGCCCACTTCGGGATCGAGGGGGTCGCGGATGAGGTCATCGAGGGAGGGTGGCGCACAGCCCGCTGCTGGGTGATGGTGGGCGAACGCCGCAAGGACGTCTTCGGCGGTGTCGAGGTGGTGGCCGTCAGCGCGCAGCAAGATCTTCGCCAGAAGCACGAGGTGCTTGTACACAGCTCGGACGTCGGTGTGCTCGGTGGCGAGCAGCCGCCGCGTGGTCATTGCCACGAGTCCTAGTTCCCCGCGGCTGAGACGGTCGACATGTGCGCGGGTAGGAACGGGGATCCGGTAATCCACCCGCCGGTAGAGGACACCGAAGCCATCCGCAGCGCGTCGAAGGGATTGCGCGACACGCGGCGGTATCCGAAGCGCCGCGATGTCGCCAATGGTGAAAGCGCTGACGCCGACCTTGACTCCTTGCGGGGCCGGAAGGGTCCCGACCGCGCCGCGCAGCCAGTCCAACGGCAAGGTGTTGCGGACAACGAGCAGGTCAATATCGCTCCACCTTTCGCGCCACTGCGGACTTCCGGTGCTTCCGGTGGCCAGCACGAGAGCGGTCTGCTCATCACGCAAATACTCGGTGGCCTCTTGCAGCCACCTGCCTTGTTTCGCCGGCCAACCGGTAGGCGGTACGGTGTGGCGCAGGCCCGTTGCTGTGACCAACCGCTTCACTCCAAACTTCAACGCACTTAGAGGACCAGAATTTTCAAGTATGTGATCGGCGATATCTGCGACCCGATGGGCGCCTCGCTTGAATTTTATGGTGTCGCGCTCCCGCACTTGTGCCGTCGTTTCCGCCGCACGACTGACGCGAACCGCTAGGTCTGCCGCGACGAAGACAACGCGGCAACGATCGCCCCAGACGCGCTTCAAATGCGCCGTCGCTTTGAAGCGGTGCGCGCTTTCAACGCTGATAGTGCGAGCTTTGCTACTCGCTGCGAAGCGTAGTATTTCCTCGGTGAGGCGTTCGGCTTGCTCGACCTCTGACCACGCCTGGTAGGGGTCGGATACGCCAGCACGAAGCGCGGCTATCTCCAGTAGGTAGCCGATCTTCAGCCGGGTCACACCGTGCTCGCTGCGGAGCAGTTCACCGACCGTGCTCTTACCGCTCTCAGACATGCCGGCTAGCATCCAAAGACGCTCCAGCGAAGCCCTGGGCAAGGACAGGACACACAAACCGTGTTCCTGAAGCCGAGCACGCAGGAGCCTTTGTACGTCGAGGATGGCAGTTTCCGCGATGTCGAGTACCACGTCGTAGTCACCGCGCTCAACCTGGACGAGCATGATCTCGGCGAGTGCTCTCTGGTAGGCGCGGTACCGCTCGCCCACCGGTCCCACTTCACGGTTGAGCGCTTCAGCGGCCTCGTGAGCCGGAACGGCAGACCGTCGCAGCAGCACGTGTACCTCTCGGCGCGGCCCCGGAGGCGGCAGGTGGTCCGCAGCGATTCGGTCCACCAACGCCAACGCTTCATCCAGGGCGAGTCCGTCCTTGATGACGGAGGTCGCTGCGCAGACAGCTCGAAGCATCGGCAATCCGCGGTCCTCCAAGGCGAACGTACCGCTACCGGCACGGCGCGCGGCGTGGCTACGCATCACCAATTCGACGTGTTCGGCAGTGCTGGAGCTGACGAACCACCAATGCGCGAAGTCGTCCGAAGCCACCTCCTGCCAGCGGGAATCCCAGGCATCGATGGTGCCGACCAACTGAGCCCCTGGCATTCCACGATGCAGCCACGTGAGATTGGTCGTCTTGCCGATGTTGTCCACACCGTTCAGCGACACCGAAGTCGGGGTGCTGCTTTTCATCACTGCGCCTCACCGCCGTAGGTCTTCAGCGAGCGCCATACCGGAAGCCGTCGTTGACCGGCTCCGATGTCACGGACAAGATCGTCGTAGGCGTCAGCTAATTGCATAAGCTGGCGAAGGGCAAGGCGGGCACGATTACGGTTCCCAGACTCCCTAATATTTTTGGCGCGGATCCATGCGATAGCCAGGCGATCAACGACGGATCCCAAAGTCTCCGTGTGCAGTGGTGCTTCTTCTGTCTTGCTGGTGACATTGCGATCGGCCCATGTGTCGATCTGTTCCACAAGAGAAACACGGCGCGCATTTAGGGCATCGATACGACGCTTACTCTCGGCGATCTCGTCGACGGATGCACCGGGCCTTCTGCTTGCGTCTTCAGCGTTCCACTGCTGCTGATGTAGACTTGCCAGGGCATATGCGGTCGCCAATACCAAAGATGGATTCGAGTTTTGTTCGGTGGTACCGAAGAATGCCTCGATGATAGACGCGGACCGAGGTAGAAGATCTCTGACGTCCAATGCAACCTGCGATCGTGCGTTGGTCTCGCCACGAGTCATGAACAGCGCTTCCTTAAGTCGATGCCAATGGGCGCGTCTGTGCCGTGCTCAACATGGGATCAGACGAGATCTTCCTCTGTTTCGTTTATCGTTCGACGCGTTTCTGTAGAGGTTGCAGTGGCTTACTGCGCCACACGTTGCTAAAGGGCATGGGCCTAACGAGATAGGGGAGAATAATCCGGATAACTATTACTCTCGGACGGTTGGCATTCCGGCGATGAGGCGTCCCAGTTCGGTCCCGCCACCCGTGGCGCCGATGGCCTGGGCCAGCCGACGCCCTTCGCGCGCGGAGTCGAGCGCGGTATGGATTCGCTGCGTCCGCCGGTGGGCAAGGGCGAGTCCGCACGGGGGCGCACCACCAGGTCGGCAAAGACGAGGCGTGCCTCGCGGTTGCGCTGATCATGTGCAGGTGCCACGCCTCAGCGGTGAGGACGTCCACGGCACGGGGGAACGCCGCGTGGTGTCACTGGTCACCAGGTACAGCGGAAGGAGGGCGGTGATGTAGACGACGAACGAGTGCAGGTCCATGGGGGTCTCATCTAGAGAGGTGAAGAGGAAGGCACGGCGGCGGGCCGAAGGGAGGAGGGTGGTCACCCCGCCGCCGTGCCGGTCAGTGGGGCCGCGCCGCGCGGGGGCAGCTGCGGCGGGCGAGGTCGTCCAGGGTGTCGCTGGCGCGGGCGAGGACCGCCGGCTCCTGGCCGATCGGCCACGAGGCAGGGTCAGCGCCGGGGCTGTGAAACGTCCAGGTGCTCTGGCTCTCAGGGTTGGCGGCGACCAGCTCCACGCTGACGCGGCGGCCGAAGCGCTGGACGGCGAAGTGGCGACCGTTGCCGTCTTCGTCGGGGGTGACCCGCACGCCGTAGGTGCGGGAGAACCGGGTCAGCCGGTCCACGGCTGCGGCGACCGTGGCGATCGGTGCGGAGGGCTTTCTGTGCGGCATCGCTTCTCCCTGCGGGTCAGAACGGGGGGTGGAAGGAAGAGGGCGGACCGGCGGGCCGGTGCACACCGCCGCCGGGAAGCCAGCGCTCCATGTGGTCGATGGCGTCGTGGAGCTGGGGGGCGGTGGGGGCCGAGAGCGGAGGAACCACGACCGGTCCTTGGTGGAAGGCCCAGAAGCCTCGGCTGCCCGGTCCCCACATCACCAGCCAGCGGACCCCGACCACCTGCTTGAGGCGGTAGGCGTCCTCGTACTGGCAGCGGTCCTCCTCGGCGTTCCACGCCACGGGTCACGCCCACCGCTACGGCCGGTCGAACTCGGCCCACACCGTGACCCCGGTACCGCTGTCGTCGCGGTGCCAGCCCCAGTCGCGGCTCAGCGAGGCCACGAGGTCGAGCCCGCGGCCCGACTCCTCCGTGACGAGGTCGGTGAAGAGGTCGGCGCTGGCCGGCGTGGGGACGGTGGTCGCGGCGCCCGGCCGAGGCCCCTGGTCGGTGACGCTCACACGCAAGCCGCGATCGGGCAGCCGCTCCAGGTCGATGCGGACCGTGCCGCCGGGCAGGCCGGACGCTGTGTGGCGGATCGCGTTGGTGTGCAGCTCCGACAGCACCAGCAGAAGCGAGTCTGCGTGGTCGTAGCCAAGCCCGCTCGTTCGCCACGCCCAGCTCCGTGCGGCGCTGATCTGGTCGGGCTCGTGCCCGAAGAGGACGCTGTGCCGCCCCAGGGGCGTGGAGGGAATGCGGCGCGGTAGCGAGAGAGAGCCTTTGGCGACATACGACTCGCCTTCGTCGCTTACTTGCTGAGTCGGAGAAGTCTGCTTGCGGGGCAGCCTGCCAACCGTCACTTCAACCACTCCCTACCTAGCACCTACGTCGGCACGGTCGCGCTCCCGTAGTGGGTGACCAGGACTATCGGCTGGAACAGACAGTGCTATGTGGCGAGGAAGCGTGTCTACACCATTCAGGCTTCCCTCAAGTTGGTTGAACATCTTGACTTGGATTGAAGTGGGGGTGATATAACGCCGAAGGGAGGTCGAAGGAGAACACCCAAACCCCCCAAGGGAATGACAAATGGGTCTAAGGCAGATCAGCCCAGCGTGGAAAAAGTACGGCTCTGACGTGCGGACGTGGCGGAAGGCGGCGCGGCTGACTCTGAAGGAGCTTGCACCGGCGGTTGGACTGTCGGAGTCTTCCCTCTCCTACGTTGAGAACGGCAAGCTGGCTCCCAAGGAGGATCACGCCCAGGCCATCGACAAGGCTCTCCACGCGAATGGGAAGCTCCTGCTGTCTTGGGACAAGTGCGCCAACGAACTGCTTGTACCCAGGAACTTCAGGAAGACGATCGACCTGGAGAAGGACGCTATCGAACTGCGGTACTACCATCCCGTGCTGGTGCCAGGGCTGCTTCAGACTCCGGAGTACGCCCGTGCTCTGTTCGCGGCGCATCATCCGCAAGCAGACGAATCCACCCTCGACCGACTCGTTCAACGGCGAATCGACAGGCAGCAAATCTTCAACCGGGATGAGCGGCCAATCGTCCATGTTGTCCTTGATGAAGCCGTGCTGTACCGAGTCGTGGGAGGCTCCACCGTCATGAAGGCGCAACTGGCTCGAATTGTGGAACTCGTTGAGAAGCGCTGGGTTCAGTGCCAGGTCCTCCCTACCACCGCCCAGACGCAGCCGGGGTTGCCGGGCGCCTTCCGCGTGCTCGTCTTCGAGTTGCAGGTCCTTGTTGCCAGTGAGCACGCCTTTGATGAAGTGATCATCGACGAACGCGAGCAAGACCAACTGCGTAAGGCGCTGAGCGTGTATGGAAGACTTCAAGGGGAGGCGCTGTCTCCCCACGAGAGCTTGGATCTGATCAGGAAGCTGGAGCGATCGCAGGCATGATGAGCCACCGTCCTTGGCACAAGAGCAGCTACAGCGGGGGCAGCGGCGCTGAGTGCGTCGAAGTCGCTGAAGTTGAAGGCGACACCGTGCTGGTGCGTGACACCCAGAACCGACGTCTCGGCCACCTCGACTTCCCGGCCGACGCCTGGACTGACTTCGTCAACGCAGTGAAGGCAAACGCAGAGCGGTTCTAGCAACTGTGTCGGACTTCCACTGTGCGGCTGGTTGTTGTAAGCCGGAGGCGTCGCCTCGGCACTGGGCGGCATAGGCAGCGGCACCCATTGGTCTGTCAGGGGCGGCGGGCTCCCATGAACAGCGGTCCGTAGTAGGCCGATTCCACGGGCTCGACGCGGATGGTCTTGCCGCTGGAGGGGGCGTTGACCATCTGGCCGTCGCCGACGTACATCGTGACGTGGGCGGGGGCGCCGCCGGGTCCGCCGGTGTCGTAGAAGAGGAGATCGCCGGGGCGCAGCCGGTCCAGCGGCACCGGGGTGCCGATGCGGTACTGGTCGGTGGTCACGCGGGGGATGTCGGTTCCGGCGTGCTGCCAGGCGCGCATGACCAGTCCCGAGCAGTCGAACCCGTGCGGCCCGGTGCCGCCCCACACATAGGGCTTGCCCACGTGGCCAAGCGCCCATTGGGCGGCGGTCGCCCCGTGGCCGCCGCCGTGGTGGGCGTCGTCGCCGATGCGGGTCTCGGCGTGGTCGGTCGGCTCGTGTCCGGCGATGGAGGCGGTGACGACGGCGGCCAAGAGTACGGGCAGCGTCAGCGCCCCGGTGACGGCGGCGATGATGGCTTTGATCAGCGTGTTCTCCCTCGTCAGTGGTCGTGTGTGCCGATGGCGCTCAGCCGCAGGTGTTCGCGCGGGCTGGGGGCGGGAGACCAGATGGGGTGTGCGGGACCGTGCTGGTGCAGGAGGGACTCAATGGTGAGGTGGACCTCGACGCGGTCGCCGGTATGGGGGGCGAGTACTTGGGCGAGGTTGGCCAGCCGCACTCGGGTCGCCACCACGAACAGCACGTGGGTGGTGCGCTGGTAGGCGGCGGCGTGGTCGGCGTAGCCGCGGATCTTGCGCAGGAGTTGGGCGTGGCGTTCGGTGCCGGTGTCGTACTCCAGGAACGCCCCCACCTCGCGGCCGCCTTGTGCCCAGAGGAGGTAGGCGTCGGGGCGGATGTGGCGGCCCCATCGGCGGGCGCAGTCGGCTTCGGTGCGCCAGCGCAGCAGCGCGGCTCCGGGGGTGGTGCGTTCGGCGGTGCGGAAGGCGGTGTAGCAGGCCGACAGGCCAAGGGTGTGGGCCAGGCGGGCGGAGTGGGCCAGGCGGATGCGGCTGCCTGGCCGCTGAGCGGGTTCGGGCAGTTCGTGGATGTCGGCGTAGACGTGTTCACCGGCGGCGGCCAGGACCCAGTGCCAGGGGGCCGTGCCCAGTGCCAGACGGGGCCGGAACCGGTCCAAGACGCCGAGGCGGTGCAGGAAGGCCAGGCGGCGCCGTGCGCGCGAGGGGTGGGTGCGGGAAAAGTGCAGGGCGGTGAGGTGGTGGGTGGTCATGACGCGGTGGTCGCCAAGGTCGGCGACGATGGCGCGGTCGCGGTTGGTGAGCAGGCGGGCGAGGTCGGCCAGTCGCGCTTCCTCCACCGGCTCAGTCGGATGAATGCTCATAGGTCGAGGTCCTCCTCGGTGTAGGCGTGGGCGCGGTCGGCGCTGTGGCGGCGGGCCGCGCGGCGCACGTGTGCGGCGCGTCCGGGCACGAGCGGAGGCAGGGGGCGGGTGCGCATGGTGGCGGCGGGCTGCTCGCGGGCGCCGACCAGCGGGCGCACGGCGGTCTGGTAGGCGCCCAGGTGGGCGAGGTCGTGGGCGAGGAGTTCGGGCCGGGTGTGGGCTTCCAGCCGGGCGGCGTCGTCGGGAGAGCTGGTGAAGTAGACCTTGGTGCGGGCGTTGGCTGAAAGCCCCTGGCGCAGCGTGTCGGGGAGCTGGTCGAGGGCCTGGTGGGCCAGGGTCAGGCCCAGGCGGTAGCCCCGCGCCTCGGCGAGCATGTCGGCCAGCGAGCCGGGCAGGTTGAGGAAGTTGTGGCACTCGTCGATGTAGGCGCCCAGGTCGGGCCGCTCAGCCTCGGGCCGGGTGACGCGGGCGGTGACGGCCTGCCAGGTCGCGGCCAGGGCCATGGACCCGATCAGGCTGGCGGTGTCCTCGCCGAGCACGCCTTTGGGCAGGCGCATCAGCACCAGCCCGCCGGAATCAAAGACCCCACCCAGGTCCACGGTGGAGGGGCCTGAGGCGATGACCTGGGAAACCCACGGGCGCAGCAGGGCGGTCCGCAGTTTGTTGAGGACGGGGGCGGTGACCGTGGCCTGGGCGCTGGACAGCAGGGTGTCATACCACCGCCAGAACCCGGCCAGCGCCGGCTGGCGGGGTCCGACGCGCGCCAGGAGCTCGCCGCGGAAGCCGTCATCGGCCAGCAGCATGGGCACCTCGCCCAGGGTGAGGTGGGGGTCGCGGGCGCGGGTCAGTGTGAGCACGGCGGCGCGCAGGATGTCGTCGGTGCGCGGCCCCCAGCTCTGCTGGTAGATGCGGCGGAAGATGCCCACGACCGAGTCGGCGGTGAAGTCGGGGTCGCCTCCCTGGAGCAGGTTGAGCCGGGGCGGTGCGGCCCGGTCGTCGGGGTCGAACAGCACGACACGGTCCGCCGCCTCCTCGGGGAGCCGGGCGAGGATGTCGTTGACGAGGTCGCCGCGCGGGTCGATCACCAGAGCCGCCCGGCCGGCGTCGGCGTCTTGCAGCACGAGGTTGGCCAGCAGGGTGCTCTTGCCCGAGCCGGTCTTGCCGAGGATGTGGGTGTGCTGGCGGGCCTCGGCCACACCCACCGCGATGGGGCGAGGCGTGCCGGCATCAGCGTCGCCCAGGACACGGGTGTTCTCCCCGCCGACGGGAACGGCGGGTGCGGGCGCGATGCGGCGTGCCCCGGCGCGGCGCAGCCCCGGCACGGCGGTGTCGGTGGGCAGGTGAGCGACCGCGCCCAACTCCTCCACCGAGAGCAGGTAGCCGCGGGCGAGGTAGCGGTGCCGGACCCACAGTTCAGGGGCGGCCATGGGACGGCGGTGAAGGTGGTTGGTGCCGGAGGTGAAGGCGGCGAAGGACGCGGCGACGCCGTGGGCGCGCCCGCGCAACTCCTCCCGGGCTTGCGGGGTGGGCCGGTCGGTGGTCAACAGGTAGCTGATCTGGCAGGCCAGGCGCGGCGACTGCGCCTTAGTGAGGATGGCGCGGACGTCGTCGCCGGTGTCGGGCCAGGCCCGGCCGCCGGTGCGGCCCTTGGTGGAGACGACCTCGGCCAGCAAGGTGGTGGCCGCGCCCCGGAGGCGGGCGGCGGTGAGGCGGGCGCGGCGAACCCGCCATCCGGTGGCCGGGCGGGCGCAGACCCGTACGCACACCCGCTGGTCGGCCCCGAGGTCGGTGAGGGCGCCCAGCAGGCCGCGCAGCGGGTCCTCGCCGAACCGGGTGCGCAGGGGGTAGGCGTCGTTGCGGGCCAGGTGCAGCCATCCTCCGGTGGCGTGTGCGCCGGGTGAGATGGCCGGGGCGGGGTGGCGGGTGTGGGTGGTGGCTCCGGGCCAGGCCGCTGCCACCGCCCGCTCGACCACGCCGGGCGGGACGGTGCCCGGCACCCAGATCTGGATGCGGACGCCTGCGGCCGATGCGGTGTACTCCCAGGCCAGGTGCGGTTGGCGGAGCAGGCGCTGCCAGCGGGGTTTGAGCAGGCCCAGGCAGTGAGCCCAGAAGGCGTGGGCGCCCTCCAGCGCGGCCTCGGGGGGCGGCAGCACGTCGATGAGGCGGGCGTCGGGCTGCTGGATGCGGTAGCGCAGCCACCGGGCGGCAAAGACTGCGGCGGTATAGGCACCGGCGCAGGCCAGAGCGCCCGCCCCGGCCAGTGGCGCGGCGGCGACCAGTGCCTCGGCGTCGGGTGGCACGGCGATCACCATCCGCGCGCCTTCGCCGGGTCGTGGCCTTCCTCGTCCCAGGCGCCGCTGCCCGCAGCGTCCTCGTGCCCCTCGGTGAAGTGCTCCTTGTCGGGGCTTTTCCCATACGGTGCCTCTTCGGCTGCTTCGGCGGGGTCGGTGGTGATGAGGCGGTGCTCCCAGGGCGAAGCCAGAGCGCGGACGGCAGCGCGGCGCTGCCCGGACACCAGCAGTGCCTGACCGCGTGCGGCCGTGGCCACGACCTGTTGTTCTCCCTCGGAGAGGCCGAACGCCTCGACCACCATGTCGAGGTTCTGCGGGGCCTGGCGCAGCAGCAGGCAGGTGGCGGCGTTGGCGGCGACGGCCCGGCCCAGGTCGCTGCCGAGCAGGTCGCCGACGTCCTGAGTGATCAGGGTCAGTCCGCACCAGCGTTTGCGGCCCGCTTTGGCGAGCTTGTAGAGGTAGCGGGCCGCGACCGGGTTGTGCAGCAGGACCCACGCCTCGTCGACGGTGATGGTGCGCGGGTGCGGCGGCGCGGTTTCCAGGTGGCGCCAGATGCGGTCCAGGGCCAGCAGCACGCCCACGGTGCGCACTTCCTCGGGCAGGTGCCGCAGCGCGAACACCGTCAGGTGCGTCGTGGTGGGGGCGGTGGTGGGGCCGTTGAAGAGGGCGGCGGCCGACCCGGTGGTGTAGCACCGCAGGCGGGCGGCCAGACCAGGCCCGGCCGGCTCCTCGTCGTCGTCCAGGGCCGCGACCACGTCTTCCATGAGCGGCGGCTCCCGGTCCCACGTGGCGGGGTCGCGGGTGATGCCGTGCTCGGCGTAGGCGCTGATCACGGCGCGGTCCAGGGCGGCGGCGTGGTCGGCGTCGAGGTCGCCCACCATGGCGGCGGCCAGGGTGTGGGCGAACAGGACCCGCTGGGCCAGCGCATTCAGCCCACTGCGGCCCCCTGCCTCCTGGGACAGGTCGAAAGGGTTGAGGCGGCCCTCCTCGGTGCCCAGCGGGATGCGGGCGCCGCCCAGGGCCGTGCACAACGCCGCGTACTCGTCCTCGGGATCGATGACCGCGGCCTCGACGCCGACCATGAGGCAACGCAGCACTTCGAGTTTGGCGAGGTAGGACTTGCCGGCACCGGAGCGGGCCAGCACGACCATGTTGTAGTTGTCCTGGCCGCGGGCGAACCGGTCGAAGTGCACCAGGCCGCCGCTGTGGACGTTTTCGCCGTAGACCACCGAGGTGGCGCCCAGGTCTTCCTCGATGTCGGGGGAGGCGAACGGCATCACGGCGGCGATGGCGTCGGTGTCCATGGTCCGCGCCTGGCCCAGGGCGTCAGTGGCCAGCGGCAGTGTTGACAGCCAGCCGTGCAGGGCGCGGAAGGTGGCCGGGTGGGTGTCGACCAGCAGCCCGGCGGCCAGAGCGCGCAGGTTGGCGACCTCGGCCTCCAGTTCGTCCGGCGTGCGGGCGTGCACGGTCAGATAGAAGGACACCCGGAACAGGCGGGCTTGGCCGATTGCCACCCGGGCGGCGAGTTCGGCGGCATCACCGGCGGCCGCGGCCTGGTGCGGATCCTCGGTGCGGCCGTGCTCGGCGTCCAGCCGCCAGGCCGACTCCAGGCGCGCCCGGCGCCGCCGCAGCCGGGTGGCGGCCACCGGCGCGGGCACCGGGGCGACGTGCAGGGCGGCATCCACGCGCCCCGGGTAGGTCAGCAGCGGCTGCGCCCACCCGGGGCCGACCTCGCGGGGATAACCGGTGACGACCAGCGTCTGGCAGCAGCCGCCCTCCACGTCGAGGCGCCGGGGCAGCACCCGGATGGTCGGGCCGCTGAGCCCGATCGAACCCGTGTGGCGCCGGTTCACCGCTCCTCCCCGTGATGGTCGAGGGCGCCGCCCGCCGCGGGCGCGTCGCGGTAGGGCTCCAGGGCCTCGGCCAGTAGTTGGCGCACCTCCTCGCCGGTGCAGCGGCGCGCCGCGATGCCGATGCCCTCCAGGTGGGTGGCGATCTGCTCGGCGACATGCAGCACCGGCGCTCGTCCCTCGCCGCCGGGGTTGGCCGTGACCACCACCAGCACCTGGCGCTGGGTGAGGTCGCAGTGCCGCCCGAGGCCGTCGAGGAAGTCGGCGTGGGCGCGAGCGGCCTCACCCAGGCCCGGATCGGGCAGGTGGGCGGCGTTGTCGCGCAGCATCGCGGTGTAGGGGGCCAGATCGAGCCGGCGGCCCTGCACCACGATCTGCACCGGGTGAGTCAGCGAGTCCAGCACGGCGGCGAACGCGCCGATCGCAGCTTCCTGCTCGCTGGGGGAGGCCAGGTGGAAGTTCAGACTCGTGCAGGCGATCACCACGGCCTGGCGACCGTCCAAACGCAGGAGGCCGGTGTCCTCGACGGCTGAGACAGGAAGCCGCAGCGGCGCCAGGCTCGGCTCTCTGCGCGCACGGGGTGCCCATCGCGGCAACGCCATCCGGCCAGGTGTGAGGGCGCCGGAGCGGTGCTTGGGCGCCGCCGCCCACGACGCGGCGGCCAGCGCGTAGGCGTCCAAGCCGAGGCCGTCGCGCTGCCCCAGCGCGAGCACCAGCGCAACAGCCGCCAGAGGTATGCCCGCAGACACGAGGGCGCCGGGCGGCACGGTACCTCCCAGGGCGAGGAACCCCGCCCACAGTCCCAGAGCGGTCGGGGCGGTGATCAGCAGTTGTCGCCCGGTCAGCCCGAAGGCCACCGGCTCGGGGCGGTCGATGTCGGCGGGGATGCACACGCGCCACCGACGAGCGTCCTCAATCGTCACGGTCGGCCTTTCCGATGGTGGTGTGAACGGTGGTCATGGGCAGGCGGCGCTGCACCCAGTGCCGGCGCGGAGCAGGGAAGAGCCCGAGCTGGCCGCGCACCCGTACCGGCCGCTGCGGCGCCGGGGCGTCCAGTACCTCGCCCAGGCGCTGGACGGCCCGCCGACCGGTCACCCGCACCGGGGGCGGGGTCGGCAGCACTCCTTGGCGCCAGCGACGCCGCGGCGGGGTTTTCGGCACGGGCGGCGGGCGGAACAGGACTTCCTGCTCGGTGCGTGGGCGGCGCGGGAACCGGCCGTCTCCCACCGCAGCGCGCGGTGACGGGCTCCAACCGGGCCGCGGCGGCGGGATCGGGCCGAGCGCGCGCGGGCCGCCGACCGGCCGCGGGCCGGTGGCCCCCCACGGACTTCCCGAAGCGGGGAACCCCGGGAGTTCTCCGGCGGTAGAGCCGTAGCTGCGGCGCACCCACCACGCGTTGGGGCGCAGCGGCTCCAACCCGCCCGGCCCCGGCGGGGTGGAACCGGCGTCTCCAGCGGTGAGCATGCCGGGACGCCGGCCCGTGAGCATCCGCAGCGGCGCCGGGCCGGAGCGCACCCGGTGGTAGGTGAACGGCTCGCCCTTGGCCAAACGCAGATGGCGCAGCCCCCGGTAGAACAGCATCATCGCCGCGACCTTGGCCAAGGCCACGATGGGCGAGCGGCCCGGGTGCGGCGACCACACCAGCTTCATCACCCAGAACGGGATGCGGACCTGGACGTAGACCAGCACCAGGAACAGGACCAGGTCGTAGAGGATGCCCGCGCCGCCCTGCCCGCCGGTGGGCTCATCGGCCGGAACGGCCGCCGCGACCACCAGGGGGCGCAGTCCCGTCCCGCCGCCCAGGACTCCTCCGGCGGCGGTGTCGAGGTGGCCGAAGTAGGCGAACTGGCCTTCGAAGAACAGCCGCATCATCGCGATGAACGCCAGCGATTGCAGCACCGGCATCGCGCACAGCCCGGCCATGGTCCGCCACCACAGCACTGCGATGTAGTTGGTCTGGGGCAGGGCGTGGAAGGCCAGCAGCAGCGGGGCGGCGATCACCAGCACGATGGACATCACCACCCGCACCACGTCGGTGATGACCCACACCACCAGCATCACCACCAGCGCCACCAGCAGCAGCACGGTGAACACCACGACCTCGGTGAGAATCTCCTCCATGCGCCCGCGCAGGTTGAGCGCGGCCTCCTCGGCGTCGATCCCCAGCGCCCCGATGCTCTCGGCCAGGGCGTCAGCGGCACGGAACAACTCCCGGGCCACCCACAGACTGAAGTTGGCCGCCACGAACGCGAACACCACCCGCCCGGCGACCTCGCCCGCGCTGTAACGGGTCTGGAAGGTCTCCCGGCCCATGACCACCACTCCCCCGGCCACGACGAACAGCACGAAGCAGGTGTTGGTCACGGCCAGCACACCTTCCCAGAGCCCTTCCACGCCCTGGCTGGGCTGGGGGACGCGAAAGGCCATGCCCGCGATCCAGCCGAAGAGGGGGTTCAGCGCGTCGGCCACGAAGTCGGCGAACCATCCGGTGACGTGGCAGGAGACTTCTGCGAACCCGCACTCGGGCGCCTGCGGGTCCACCGGGTCGGGGCCGGCCTCCGGTTCGGACTCGGGACCGCTGTGGTCGGGCTGCATGTCGGGATCGGGCGGCGGCGGGGGCGGGCCGGGAGAAGGCTCGGGCTCGGGGCGCTCCTCGGCCTCGGGCGCCGCCGGAGCCTCCGGCGGGTCCGGGGGCGGCCCCGGCGAAGGCTCGGGCGGTCGCGGGTGAGCGGGGGCGGCCACCGCCTCACCCGCCCTGGACGATGTAGTCCAGCACCGCCATCAGCACGGTGGCCAGAATCGCGATGCCGTACCCGATCCCGGCCCCGCTCATCGCCTTCTTGGCCGCCTCCACCTGGGAGGGGTCACCACCGGCCAGCATCCACCGCAGCCCGGCGATGGTGAGGAACAGCGTGCCCACCGCCGAGGCCAGCGCGACGATGACGTTGCGCAGACGGGTGATGACCTCGCGCAGGTCAGCGGTGGACGCCTCAGCCGAACCCTCGGCCCACGCCAACTCCGCACCGGCCACCGCCCAGACCACGGCGCCTGCGGCAGCCGCCACCCCCACTACGAGGGCTCGCCGCAGGGATATGGAGGGCCGTGGGGCGTGGTGTTCCTCGTGGGCCATGACGCTGCCTCCCGGGACCGGCGCTGCTGGACAGGGAGCCGGGGCGCACCGGCGGCGGGCGGAGCGGACGGACTGCCCCCTCTCCGTTCTTCAACCCGCTACCGATCTCTGCGACGTCAGGGCGAGTGACGAGAGAAACCCGCCCGCCTCGGTGCCGGTGCGCCCGGACTCACCCTCTAAAGAGCCAGCGCCCACCCCGGTTTGGACACCGAAGAAACCCGCAGAGGAGACGAAGCGCGCGGTGCCGGGCCGAGGTCGGGCTTGGCGTGGGCTACGGGTCCCGCCATCGGGTCGAGGTCGCCGCTCTCCAGCGCCGCCAGCAGCCGCTGCTCGGCGCGGGAACGCCGCTTGGCCAGCGCCCAGTAGCCCTCACCCGATGCGGCGGCTACATCCCGAAGCGACGTCTCCTCCAGACGCGTGGCCCCGATCAAATCGGCCTCGGCAAGACTGAGCACGCCGCGTGAGACGGCACGCTCCAGCAGGAGATCAGGGTGCCCGCCAGTGGAGGCGACGCTGTTGGCGGCGGGGGCGTCGTGGTCTCCGGCCTCGGCGCCCGTCTGCTCCAGGAGCCGTCTGCGCGAGCGCAGGCCGGCGCGCTGGGCGCGGCAGCGCAGGTACCAGGCCAGGTTGGCGTAGTCGGTGCGGATCTCCCGCACCGCCGCGATGAACCCGGCCAGGATCTCGGCGTCGACCTCCTCCACCCCGGCAGGCGTGAGGCCGCGGGTGCAGCGCCGAGCACACCCCTTCAGCGCGGGCATGGCCAGGCCGATCGCCCCGCACATCCAGTCCTGCGACATCCGTGCGCGGGCGATGACCACCCGCCACACCGAGTCCTTCACCGCCCGGTCGGTCCCCGGCGCCAGCAGCAGCGTCCGGGCCGCCAGCAGATCCAGCGGCCAAACGACGCCAGGAAGCGCGGCCCGGTCAAAGGCCGGGGCGGCGTCGCCGCGCTCAAGGCGCAGCGGGTCGGGGACCAGGCGCAGGAACTCGCGCTCGGCCACATCCAGCGCGGTATCGGAATACATCAGCGGTCTCCTCGGGTGAGGCGTCATGGACGCCGCCCACCCAAAAGAGCGCTGTCATCAGCGGGTGCTCGCCGCGCTTTCCACCCGCGCTCAGCACGTGCTCATCCCGTACTCAGCCCGAAAAATCTCGGCCCCCAACGAAGAGGTGTGCGGGCGCGGCCCCGCCCAGCCGCACCCGCACACCATCACCACCCCTGAACACACCCCGACCTGGGAAGACGCACCGTGTTCAGCCGGTAGTCGCCTCAGCGCACCACCACGCCCGCCGCACTCACCGCTGCGCGAGGCCGCCGACCACCCGAAATTCTTCACGCCGCCGATACCCATGTCCGGCTCAGGCCGCTACCGCTCCCCCCGCCTCCAGCCCGCGCAGTTCGGCCAGCAGCCGGTACGCCGCCCCCCGCGCGTCGCTCCCCGACCACCGCATCAGGCGGCCCTCGGCGTCGCGCCAGAAGAACACTCCGTCACGGACCCACACGGTGATGCCGCGCGGCAAGGAAACGACCGACACCTTGGCATAGACGGCCCCATAGACCCGACTCAGACCCAGGTGCCGCAGATACCCGAAAAGCGTCTGCGCCGCCGTGGCCGCGTCCCACCGAACCGCTGTCCCGCCCCAGCCTCCCCGGGGAGGCAGCCATGGACCGGCAGCGGCCCGCTGACCACCAAACTGCCGTCCCGGCGCCGTCGAACCCCGTGGAACAGGCCGCACCAGCCCCAACGGCCCCGCCCCCGCCCGGCCCCGCGCCACCGTGGTTGCCCGCATAACCCCACCTCCCTGACCAGCGCCGCCGTACGCGGCGCGACCAGGAACCATGGACGCTCACCTTGACACCGACCTTCAATCGAATCAGCAGAAGAACCTCGAGACCACGCCGCCCAGATCCGACATGTGGCGATACACGTACTTCTGATCTAGTGGCACATGAAGACAGCGGCCGCCACCTCCTGAGACCGGGTCGCGTTCGATTGCTGACCAGCGCGTTGCGATCCTCGGCCGCCGGGGACGGCGGCCGCCACCAGACGCTTGGAGTTCTTCGGGCGCTGCACTTCGGGGTTGCGATCCTCGGCCGCCGGGGACGGCGGCCGCCACTCCTCATAAACCCGCGCGACCCGGTAGGCCATGTCGTTGCGATCCTCGGCCGCCACAGACGGCGGCCGCCACCGCCCCGACTCGCCACGACAGCGGCCTCGCGCGGCGTTGCGATCCTCGGCCGCCACAGACGGCGGCCGCCACAGTGGGCGTCAGTGACGCAGTGGGACGGGATGTGCGGGTTGCGATCCTCGGCCGCCACAGACGGCGGCCGCCACAGTGGGCGTCAGTGACGCAGTGGGACGGGATGTGCGGGTTGCGATCCTCGGCCGCCACAGACGGCGGCCGCCACGCCGCCGCGCACACCGCCTAACCACCGAAGGGAAGGTTGCGATCCTCGGCCGCCACAGACGGCGGCCGCCACTCGGGCATGCCCTCGGTGGTGGGCGGCCGCAGGAAGTCGTTGCGATCCTCGGCCGCCACAGACGGCGGCCGCCACCAGGTTGGCCCGGGCGCGGCCGACGGCTCCTGCAGGGTTGCGATCCTCGGCCGCCACAGACGGCGGCCGCCACCAGGTTGGCCCGGGCGCGGCCGACGGCTCCTGCAGGGTTGCGATCCTCGGCCGCCACAGACGGCGGCCGCCACCTTGATCGCGTAGCGCGCCTTGCGGGCCTCCAGGCGGTTGCGATCCTCGGCCGCCACAGACGGCGGCCGCCACCCCAAGGACATCGCCGAAATCAGTGATGACCTGGAGGTTGCGATCCTCGGCCGCCACAGACGGCGGCCGCCACCATTCACTCCGGTACGGGTAGGTAATGTGCCGAAGGGTTGCGATCCTCGGCCGCCACAGACGGCGGCCGCCACACTGATCGACGCGCTGGCGCTGGGCATCTGGCAGACGAAGTTGCGATCCTCGGCCGCCACAGACGGCGGCCGCCACCTGGGAGTTGGCGACGTAGAGGTCGGCGCCCTGCTGTTGCGATCCTCGGCCGCCACAGACGGCGGCCGCCACCACACCCGGGCGGTCGCCCAGTCCGAGGGCTCGTAGTTGCGATCCTCGGCCGCCACAGACGGCGGCCGCCACACTCCTCGCGGGTGAATCCAGGTGTCGACCAGCTGGTTGCGATCCTCGGCCGCCACAGACGGCGGCCGCCACGCCCAGTCGATCGAGCGCGCGCAGCGGGCGATCCAGTTGCGATCCTCGGCCGCCGCAGACGGCGGCCGCCACGTCAGCCGCTCGGCAATGGTGCTGGGAGTGGCTGATGTTGCGATCCTCGGCCGCCACAGACGGCGGCCGCCACGTCGTAGATGCGGGCCGGGGTGGCGCGGGTGGTGGTGTTGCGATCCTCGGCCGCCACAGACGGCGGCCGCCACGCTGCGCCCGACGCAGTCGCAACGCAAGCTCATCGAGTTGCGATCCTCGGCCGCCACAGACGGCGGCCGCCACTGGTGGCGGCGCTGCAGCGAGCAGTCGCGGGTGGAGGTTGCGATCCTCGGCCGCCACAGACGGCGGCCGCCACAGCGTGCGACCTGGGGAAACGCGTCCATGGTCGATGCTGAATAGCGGTGTGGAAACCGGCATTCCACCCAGGGGTGCCCAAACGTCGTTGGGAACCTCCCGAGGTTTCCATGAGCACTTGGGGTTCCCAACTACAGCACCAGCGCGTCGTCGTGGGGCAGGCGGCGGGCTGTGCCTAGGACTGAGACCGCCTTGAAGGTTCCGGCTTTCAGCCGGTAGACGCGGATGCTGTCCTCGGCGTCGTTGATGATGCGGTGCAGGGTGTGGCTGAGCCGCACCCAGTCGGCGTCGCTGCACACGACCTCGAAGACCGACTTCTGCACCCGCATCCCGTAGCCTTCACAGACCTTGGCGACCTGGCGCAGGCGCTGGGCGCCCTCGGGGGTGGTGGTGGCGACGTCGTAGGTGATCAGCAGTTCCATTCACGCCGTCCAGGGCAGGTAGCCGGGCAGTTCCTGGCGCAGGGTGCGGGCCATCAGCCGGGCCTGGACGAAGGGCAGCAGCCCCAGGGCCACGCGCCGGCCCAGGACCGCGTGGGGCCGTTCCTTCTGGCGGTTGTGCTGCCAGGCGGTCAACACTGTCTTGCGTCCTTCCTCGGTGAGCTGGACGGCGCCGCCTTCCATGGTCTCGAAATCGCCGGGGCCGACCTGGCGCCGGTTGATCAGCGTCAGCGCCAGCCGGTCGGCGACGGCGGGGCGGAACTCCTCCATCAGATCCAGCGCCAGGGCGGGTTTTCCCGGGCGGATGCCGTGGAGGAAGCCCACGTAGGGGTCCAGGCCGACCTGTTCGCAGGCGCCGTGCACGCCGGAGCGCACCAGGCCGTAGAGGAAGGACAGCAGCGCGTTGACGGGGTCGGTGGGCGGGCGCTTGATACGGCCGGGGAACGACAGCCCGGTGTCCTTGCGGATCATCAGCGCCAGGGCTTCGAAGTAGGCGCGCGCGGCCGCGCCCTCCACGCCCATGAGGACCTCGATGTCGGCGGCGGTGCCGGCGGCGGCCAGGGACGCCTCCAGGTCGGCGGCGATGGCGCGCAGGCTGTCCTTGGAGGTGGTGGCGTCGCGGGCGCTTTTGAGGACGAGTTGGCGGCTGTTCTGGATCTTTCCGGCCACGCAGGCACGGGCGATGGGCAGGCGCGTGGCGGGGTCGGCGTGGGCCAGGTGCTGGGCGTGGCGCAGCAGGACATTGCCGCGCAGGGGCCCGGCCAGCCGGCACAGGAAGCGCCCGCCGCGGCTCATCCACACCACGGCGCGGCCGTCTTGGGCGCAGCGCGCCAGGAGCGGGCCCGACACGTTGACGTTGCCCAAAACCACGATGGACTCCAGCCGCAGCAGCGGCAGGGTGCGGCGGGGGCTGTCGGGCTCGGGCAGGGCGATGCGCACGGTGTCGCCGTCCAGGTGCAGGGAGGCGCCCGGGGTCTGCACGTAGAGGGTGTTGAGGAGTTCAGTCATCCCATTCCGTCTCGGGGGCGGGGGTGTAGAGGTCGGCGAGCAGGCGCTCATAGCGCCGGGTCTTGGCCAGGACCTTGGGCATGCAGCCGGTGTTCATGGAGCAGCGGCGGCACCGCTGGTCGGCGGCCGGGGCGGGCAGGCGCCCTTGGGCCATGACGGCGCGCACCGCCTCAGCGGTGGTCCGCACCCGTTCGCGCAGTGCGGCGTCCACGGCCACGGTGTGGCGGCGGCGGTCGGCCATGGTGTAGACGGCGGCGGTGGTGATGGTGGTGTCCATGCGCTGCTCCAGGCACATGGCCTGGGCCCCGACCTGGACGTCGGCGGGTCCGCCGGGTGTGTAGGCGCCCGACTTGTGCTCCACCGGCACCACAGTGCCCTCGGCGTGGACCTCCACGACGTCGCACACCCCCGTCAGGCCGAGCTGGTCGTGCCAGACCGGCAGCGCCCGCAGGGTGCGCACCCGCGGGCGCTGCTCGTGGCCGGGGTCGTGGACCCGGTGGTGGGCCAGGGTGCCGCGGACGGTGGCGGCGTCTTCGGCGAAGGCGTCCTCCAGCAGGATCAGGCCGGCCTGGCGGGGGCAGTAGGCGTAGTGCTCCAGGGCTGACAGCGGCACCGGCCACGGCTCCTGGGGCCCCACGCGCCTCACCCCACCAGGGTGGTCAGGGTGATGCCCGCCGGCAGGCCGGTGTCGGCGACGGTGGTCTTGTAGTCGCCGAAGGAGCGGGCGGGTCCGGACCGGGGGTCGGTGCGTTCGACGGTGACGCGGTCGAAGAGGGTGTGGGCGGGGGCCTTGCCGAAGGCGTCGTCGTGGGTGAACACATACAGTCCGCGCAGGGCCATCTCGCCGCGGGCCGAGGCGCGGTCGTGCTCGAACATCATGGTCATGGACTGCCAGAACGCCTCCAGGTCGGCGGAGGTGACGCCGGTGCGCGCGGCCAGCGGGGCGCTGAAGTGGCCGAACCCCACATAGAGGCCGTAGGGCACGGTGTGCTTGGTGCCCATCTCGGTGGACTCCCCGCGCTCGGTGTCGGCGGTGCGGGTCTGGGTGACGCGGGTGATGCCGTGCTCCTGGTCGGTGACGCGGTCCAGGGAGCGGGCGAAGGTCAGTTGCAGCGGGCCTTGGACCCGTCCGGCCTTCTTGTCGCCGGTGCTCATCACGGCCCCGAACATGCGCACGTCGAAGAACGTCTGGCACATCCAGTCGCGGGCGCGGGCCTGGTGGTCGACGGTGTGCTTCTTGTCGCCGTTGAGGCCCAGGGCGGTGTAGGCGCGCTCGTGCTGGGAGTTCAGCGACACCCCGGCCTCGACGTAGATGTCGAAGCCGGGCTGGCCGGCCTTGAGTAGGGCCACGGTGTTGCGGATCTTGCGTTTGATGGCGACGTCGGTGACCAGCCCGTGGCCGGTGTCGGGGTCGGTGCGCGGGGCGCCGCCGGCGTCGGGGTCGCCGTTGGGGTTGCCGTCGCGCACGTCGAAGCAGAACACGAAGTCGTGCTTGCGGGCGGGGTCCAGATGGGGCGAGGGAGTGGTCACGGCTGGTCCTCCTGGTCGGTGCCCTCGCCGTTGGCGTTGGCGTTGGCGTGGGTGCGGCGCTGGCGCTGGTCGTGGGAGTGCTGCTGGTAGTAGCCCAGGCTGAACAGGGACTGTCCCTGCTGGTCCAAGACCTCGGGCAGGGGGTGCTCCAGCAGGTCGTGCAGTTCGCAGATGGTGCGGAAGTAGGCGTGGTGGGCGGCGCGGTCCTTGGGGGCGCCGCTGGTGCGCAGGCGCCGCAGATGGGCCTGGGACTTGTCCAGGAGGGGTTCCATGCGGGCGCGGGGAGTGGACTTGGCCGAGGACAGCACCTTGTCGGCGATGGTGCTGTTGGGCCCCTGCCCGGTGTCGGGGTCGCGCAGGGCGCGGTACTGCAAGGACTCCAGGACCGCGAACAGGCGCCCGGCCACATAGGCCGGGTCGGTCCGATTCTCGTCGAGCACCGGGGGCACCCTTTCGTTGTCGGTGGCGAAGGCGCGGTTGTAGAACAGGCGCAGCAGGGCGGCGCGGGGGTGGTCGACGCGGCCGTCGGCGCCGATGCGCTGGTTGAGGTGGCTCAGCAACGCCAGCGGCGGCGCCGTGTGGTGCAGGGCGGCGTGCAGCAGGCGGCGGTGGGCGTCGTCGGGCTCGCTGTCCTTGGTGTAGCGCCACCCCTGGGCGGTGGCCGTGCCGCGTCCCAGGCAGCGCGCCAGCAGCCACACCGGCACCGGGCGGGGCTGGTCGCCGCGCCAGTCGGCGATCTGGTGGTCGCCGAACCAGGCGGCGACGCGTTCCAGCGCCTGGGGCAAAGCGATGTCGATCCACTCGCGCACCACCACCCGGCTCTGGTTGGCGGCCAGGGTGGCGGCGTAGAACCGGTTGGCCTCCACCCCGGCGGCGCCGCTGCCCCGGCGCGGACGCTCAAGTTCGGCGAAGACCGCGGCGACGTCGGAGGGCTCTGCGTTGAGCAGGGTGTCCATCAGCCCCAGGTCCAGGGGTTCCTTGAGCCACCACACCAGCACCGAGTCGGGCATGCGGTAGCGGTGGGAGGGGTTGGCCAGCAGGGCGTTGAGCACGGCGGTGGAGCCGGCCCCGCACGCCTCGCACAGCGGGATGTCGGCGAGTTGGATGCGCCCGCCGCGCCCTTGGGCGGAGGTGTTGACCGACACCAGTTGGGCGTCGCGGCCGCGACCGATGGGCACGGGGATCAGGCCGGCTTTGACGGGTTCGGGCAGGGAGTCCAGCAGGGGCCGGTCCTGGTTGCAGGACAGGCACCGGCCGGTTCCGGCCCGGCCGCTCTTGCGGGCGGCCACCGTGGCCCGCCACGTCTGCTGGGCGGCGGGGGCCAGGTGGGGCCAGGGGTGGCCGACCACGCTGAGGGCGACCAGGTCGGAGGGCTTGGCCCCCTCCGGCAGGACGGTGGCGCGGTGCAGGCCGCGGGTGAAGAAGACGCGCACCGCGCGCGCTGCCTCATCGCCCCCGGCGCGCTCGGCCCAGACCGACAGCAGGTCGATGTAGGCGGTGTTGCGCCGCAGCGCCTCCTGGACGGCTTTTTCGGACTCCCCCTTGGGCACGCCCAGGACGTATTCGAGGGTGTCGACCAGCAGGGTGGGCGGGGGCTTGGCGCCGGAGCGGTAGACGTAGGGGGCGTTGAGGACCACACCGGCGCGGCGGTCGGCGTCGGCCAGGTCGCTCAGCACCGGCCGCCCCTGCTCGTCGGTGCCCTGGGGGCGGCCGTGGGTGTCGATGGTCAGGCACCAGCGCACGGTGCGGGGCCGGTAGTGGGCCGGCGGCAGATCGGCGACGTGGGGGGCGTGGTCGGCCAGGGCTTTGAGCAGCACCGGATCACCCCCGCCCGCCGGTGCGCACCGTGGCGGCGCCGGGCAGTTCGGCACCGTGCTCGGGCACCGCCACCACCCCCTCGACCATGGACGCGTGGAACCAGCGGTAGGTCTCGCGGGCGCCGCTGTAGTCGATGCTGTGCAGCATCGCGCCGAAGTCGGCGCTGGCGGCGATGGGGGGCCGCTGGGAGGGCTTGGCGAAAGAGGCGGAGAACTCGCGGGTGCCCAGGAACGGCTGGGAGAAGCAGGCGCCGCGCTCCACGCGGCGGCGGAACTGGTCGCGGTACTTGGCCGGGTGGGCGTCGGCGTGGGGGCGCAGCACGATGTGGGCGTGGATGCGGTAGGCCACATCGCGCAGCCCGGTCATGCTGCGCTGGTCGCGGTGGGCCTCGGCGTCGAACCGCTGCGTCGGGTCGGCCATGGCGCGACGCACCCAATCGGCCGAGACGGTCTGGTCGACCTCGTTGCGGCGCACGGTGAACCAGGCGATGGGGTTGAGCACCTCGATGCGGTCGATGCGGTAGGAGAACTCCGGCTTCCAGAAGATGGCCTCCAGCAGGCCGGTGGCCGCCGAGGGGGTCATGACGGGGTAGCTCACCCGCTCGGTCTTGAACTCCGGCCGGGTGAAGCAGGCGAAGGGGCCTTCCACCTCCACCGCCAGAGGCGGCGCAGGGGCGGGGGGCGGGGCGGTCAAAACACGTACTCCTTGGTGTCGGCGATCTCGATGCCGCGGTGTTCGTCGTAGTCGCCGATCCACTCATAGAGGTCGCCGACCACGGGGACCATGAGCCCGGCGGCCTTGCCGGTGGCATAGCCGCGGGGCAGGGTGGCCATGTAGGGGCGCAGGTCGCGCAGCAGGTGCGCGCTCGCGGCGCCGTTGCGCAACCGGTGCAGGATGTCGGCGATGCGTTCGCGGTCGTGGTCGTAGCGCTCGGGCACGTACACCACGGGCACGGTGGTTTCGGGGATCATCTCGAACAGTTCGGCCACCCGGGGGAAGTCGCCCTCGCGGCGGGCCTGCTGGATCAGCGCGGCGGTGTCGCGGCCCTCGACGTTGGTCTGCTTGAACCGCTCGGTGTAGTAGGCGTGCAGCACCTCGGGGTCATCGGGCCGGGCTCTGCCGGGGCCGAAGAACAGGCGGGTGGCGCCCAGCGCGGCGCCGTAGACGAACTCCCCGCCGCCCGAGGCGCCCGTGCCGTCCGGGGCGGCCAGATGGAAGATCACCACCCGGCCGCGTTCCAGGCGGCCTGAGCGGTTGCACCGGCCCGCGGCCTGCTGCATGGCCTCGGCGGTGGCATAGGCGCGGTACACCTCGGGAAAGTCCAGATCGACCCCGGCCTCCACCAGTTGGGTGCTGATGACGGCCACCTCGCTCTGGGTCCGGTTGAGTTCGATGACCTCCTCGATGGTGTCCTTGCGGTGGCGGGCGACCATGCGCGTGGACAGGTGCAGCACCGGCCCCCGATCCTGCGGGCGGTGGGCGGCGACCAGTTCGTGGATGCGCTGGGCCTGGGCGGTGGTGTTGCACACCGTCAGCACCGAGGGCCGCTGCGCCACGGTGCGGGCCAGTTCCTCAACGGTGGGCGCGGGGTCGCTCCACCAGGTGTAGGAGACCCGCGCCAGGCGCTCATACAGCGGCTTGGGCTCGGCGATCACATCGCGGGCCGCCACCTCCTTCAGCGGCGCCAGGTCGAAGAACGCCGGCTGGGTGGCCGAGGACAGCAGCACCGTGACCCCGAAGAACTCGGTGAGCGTGCGCAGCATCGACAGGATCGGCACCAGCATCGCGTCAGGCAGCGACTGCACCTCATCGAGCACGATGACCGACCCCGCCAGGCGGTGCAGCCGCCGCATCGCCTCGGGGCGGCGGTCGAACAGCGCCTCGAACAGCCGCACGGTGGTGGTCACCACGAAGGGGGCGTCCCAGTTCTCCGCGGCGAGCCGGGCCCACCGGCCCCCGGGCGCGCCCGGGGCGTCGAAGTCCACACCGCTGTGGTGCTCCAGCACCATCGGCGCCCCGCCGCCGGTCTCCAGCAGGCCGCGGTAGACGCCGGCGTTCTGCTCGGTCACGGTCATGAACGGCACCGCCACGATCACCCGGGCCAGGCCGTGGCGGCGGGCGTGGTGCAGGCCGAAGGCCCCGGCGGCGATCGTCTTGCCCGACCCGGTGGGCGCGGGCAGGCGGTAGAAGCCCTGCGGCCCTTGAGCCGCCGCGAGCGCTTGGGCATAGACGTAGTCGCGGTCGGCGTCCACCGGCGAGGGCGGCCGGGCGGCCAGCAGTTCCTGGCGGGCCGCCTCAAACCGCTCTGCCAGGTCGGAGGCGGCGACCGGGTGGTCGGGGCGGGGCAGGCCGTTCAGATGTTCGGCGGTGTCCAGCCGGTCGGCGTCGACCACCGCGGAGAAGACCATGCGCACCAGCACATCCAGCACCAGGTCGTCCTGGGCGTAGGCGCCGTGCACCCACCCGGGCAACCCGGGCCCGTCAAGGATCTCGGGCACCACCGCTGCCACCCGGTCGATGGCCTCCTGCACCGAGGCGGCGTGCTCGCTCTGGGCGGCGCGCAGCTCCTCACGCAGGCAGGCGCGCGAGACCAGGCCCCCGTGGTGGCCGAACACCACCCCGGCCAGCCGGCCCAGCCCAGCCCGGTGGGCAAGGAGGGTGCCGGCGTGCTTGTGCGGGATCCCGACGCGGGACCCGGTGGCCTCGGCCCGCAGCAGCCCGTCCTGCCAGGCGCAAGTGCCCTTGCCGACGTCATGGACCCGCCCGAGGTAGCCGGCCACCTCAGCAGCCGCGAAACGCGAACCATAGCGGCGGGCCCGGCGCTCGGTACCACGCAGGTGGTCGTCAAGCCGGTGGCGCTGGCCAGCGCTGTTGGCGCTGTGCCCGAAGAGGTCCATGCCCCGCCCCGATCGGTCGTGTGTACGAATCGAGCGAGACAGTAACCGACCCTCAAGATCACCGTGGGAGTTTCTCGAAATTCGTTTGCTACCAGGGCCGCATCCGGCCACAGCCGCCGCGAACGGCGCCCGCCACCACGCCGGCGTGCATGCCCGTGGTGCTCCAGGCCGCGTTGCGATCCTCGGCCGCCGCGAACGGCGACCGCCACGGGCGTGTTGGCGTCGGCGGCATTGGCCCACGCGGAGTTGCGATCCTCGGCCGCCGCGAACGGCGACCGCCACCCCTATGCGGTCGCTGACCATCCCCATACCGCGAGAGTTGCGATCCTCGGCCGCCGCGAACGGCGACCGCCACCGTGAAGGTCCCGCCCAAGCGCACCCTGGACAAGCTGTTGCGATCCTCGGCCGCCGTGAACGGCGACCGCCACGGCATGACCGGTCAGGGCGACATCGACGACATCGAGGTTGCGATCCTCGGCCGCCGCGAACGGCGACCGCCACATCGTGACGGCCGTCCGGGCCTATGCGTACTATGGAGGTTGCGATCCTCGGCCGCCGCGAACGGCGACCGCCACACCGCTCAACCTGGGCAAACGCTGCCAAGCGATATGCAACTTGAGGTGGACGAAGTGCGCATAAGATCCCAAACGGGTGGCAACATACTTGGGAACCTCCCCGGTAGTCGATGAGAGCTTCCGGTTCCGAAGCCTGAGAGCGTGAGCCTCTGAGTGGACACGATACTTCCTGCGTCGTGAGCTGCTGGAAACCATCCCGGCCGGCTAGGTCCCCGTAGTGGTAAACCGCCGTTTCGGTAGGGGCAGAATGGTTCGTGCGTATTCATAGATGCGACGGCCGTACGCCTTTGGCTTCTCACCTCAGTGACCCGTGGCACACCGTGTCCGGTCGGCTGCGCCACTCGATTCGCCGATACCGCCTCCCCACGAAGGCCAGGCCCGATGTCGGTACCGGGCTGGAGCAGCGGCGCGCTCTTGCGGCCACGCTCACATGTAGTGCCCTCGACTCCTCAAGCCTGGTGACCTTCGTCGTTGCGAGTTGGTATGAATGAGCCACATTCCCCCATGCACATGTAGAGGATCGGAGTCCCGGGTTGCTAGAAGACTGGCTGCGCACGCTCATCTCCGAATTCGGCCAGCAGGCCGCCAACAAGCTTCAAGGCGACGTTGGCCAGCCAGAGGCAGCCATCCGCGGCCCGGTGGAAAAGCTGTTGACCAACTTCGGGCAGGCCACGGGACTGGAGGTCGTCGTTCATGACGAGGCCGACAAGGTCCAGCCTGGGGCCCGTCTGGACTTCGCGGTCCGGGTCTCGGGTGCGGTCACCGGCCACGTCGAGCTGAAGAAGCCCAACGAGAACCTCCACCCCGCCAAGTTCAGGGGCCACAACAAGAAGCAGTGGGAGCGGCTGAAGGACCTTCCGAACCTGCTGTATACCAACGGCACCGACTGGCGGCTCTATCGGCACGGGGAACTGCAGGCCAGCATCGCTTTCGACGGCGATCTCCGCACCGCCGGAGCCGATCTGGACAGTACCGATCTGGCCACCGAGACCTTCTTCCGCACCTTCCTGAAGTGGTCCCCGCCCCCGATCACGACCGTCAACCAACTTGTCGACCACGTGGCGCCACTGTGCCGCCTCCTGCGCGACTCGGTCATGGAACAGCTCGCCCAAGAGGCAAAGGCTCGCAGGGCCGGAGTCGATGAGTACGACCTGCCGTTCACCATGCTCGCCAAGAACTGGCGGGACCTGCTGTTCCCCACCGCCGATGACGCTGTCTTCGCCGACGGCTACGCCCAAACGATCACGTTCGCGTTCCTACTGGCCCGCACCGAAGGCATCGACGTCGCCGGCCTGGAGACCTACAAGATCGCCCACCAGCTCGGGGCGGGCAAACCTCACGCCCTGATGTCTCAAGCGCTTAAACTGCTGGCCAGCAGTGCCGTCGCCTCGTTCACCACCACCATCGACCTGCTGCGCCGGGTGATCGGTGCCGTGCAGTGGGAGCCGATCTGGCAGCAGCGCGAGGACGCCTACATCCACCTGTATGAGTCGTTCTTGTCAGTCTATGACCCCGAACTGCGCAAGGAGTCGGGCGTTTACTACACACCGGTGGAGGTCGTGCGCACGATGGTGCGCTTGACCGACGACATTCTTACGACCCGCCTGGATGCCGACCAGGGCTTCCTGTCTCCCTCGGTGACCACGATTGACCCGGCGATGGGGACGGGCGCCTATCTACACACCATCATCGATCACTCCGCCAAGCGCGCTGAGGAACTTGAAGGGCCCGGGTATGTGGGGCCGGCCATCACCGACCTCGCCCAGCGGTTGATCGGTTTTGAGTTGAAAATGGGATCTTACACCGTAGCTGAGATGCGCGCGGTCGACATTCTCAAGAAGTACGGAGCCGAACTGCCCGCGGGTGGTGTCCGTCTGCACGTGACCGACACCTTGGACAATCCCTTCACTGCCGAAACCACAGTTCTGCCCGACTTGGTGGCCCTGGCCAAATCCCACAAGGCCGCCAACAAGATCAAGGCGGATACCCCCGTCACCGTGGTGATCGGTAATCCCCCCTACCGAGAGCGGGCCCAAGGTCAAGGCGGGTGGGTGGAGTCCGGCTCTGAGAACACCGGGGAACGCACTCCGCTGGATCGGTTCCGCAAGGAAGGCAACGGGCGCCTGGAGAACAAGCTTAAAAACCTTTACGTCTATTTCTGGGCCTGGGCGACGTGGAAGGTCTTTGACGCCCACCCCCAAGACCAGCACGGAGTGGTCACTTTCATCACCACCAGTGGCTACCTGAAAGGGCCCGGGTTCAAAGGCATGCGGCGCTACCTGCGCACCAACTGCTCAGAAGGCTGGATCATCGACGTCAGCCCCGAAGGCATGCGACCTGATGTGCCCACCCGTGTGTTCCCGGGTGTACAGCAGCCGTTGGCCATCGCGATGTTCGTCCGGAGGACTGACAACGATCCGCAGATGCCGGCTGATATCCACTACACGAAGGTCACAGGGCGGCGGGAAGACAAATACGCCCAACTGGGCGCCATCTCCCTCGACAGCGACACCTGGCACAAGGTCCGGACAGGATGGGAGGACCCCTTCGTGCCGGCCGCCGAGTCGGCCTGGGACGACTACCCCGCGTTGGAGAACCTTTTCTGCTGGTCCAGTCCTGGGTTCACCCCCAACCGCAACTGGGTCACATCTCCTTCCCCGCAGACGCTCAAAAGGCGTTGGGACACGCTGACCAACGAAG
Source organism: Streptomonospora nanhaiensis (assembly GCF_013410565.1). Taxonomy (NCBI): domain Bacteria; kingdom Bacillati; phylum Actinomycetota; class Actinomycetes; order Streptosporangiales; family Nocardiopsidaceae; genus Streptomonospora; species Streptomonospora nanhaiensis. The sequence continues at coordinate 5,063,129 of NZ_JACCFO010000001.1, read as the reverse complement.
CCGATGAGAAGCGCAAGGCAGCACTCTTTAAGGAAACCCAAAGCACGAGCCTCACGAGTACCCGACAACCGCTCCCTGGGCAGCCCACGAGGAGAGGGGAGCTCCGCACCGAGACGAAGCCGTGTCCAGAGCCCAAGCAGATCGCCTACCGCTGCTTCGATCGCCAGTGGCTCATTCCCGACGCCCGCCTGATCGATCGCCCGCGCCGGGACCTGTGGTCCGCCAGCCAACAAGAGGATCAAGTCTTCATCAACGAGCAGCACATGCATACGATCGAAGGCGGGCCGGGGCTGGCCTTCACCGTCCTAATTCCCGACGTCCACCACTTCAATGGACGCGGTGGTCGCGTCTTCCCGCTGTTGCATCCTGACGGTTCGCCCAACGTGGCTCCCGGCCTGCTCGCCCAGCTCGAACAAAATTTTGGGCTCCCTGTGACGGGCCACGACCTCGTTGCTTACATCGCTGCGGTAACCGCCCACCCGGACTTCACCGCGCGGTTCGCCGAGGAACTGGTCACCCCCGGAATCCGGATACCGATCACTGCCGATCCCGAGCTTTGGAGCACAGCGTGCGACGTCGGACGCGAACTTGTCTGGGCGGCCACCTACGGCGAAATTTTCGCTGACCCGTCGCAAGGACGTCCCCGGGGCAAAATCGCATTCGCTCTTGAAGACCCGAGACGACCGAAAAACGTGACTCCCATCGGCGTCAATCTACCTCAAAAGCTCGCATACCTGCCGATTGGAGATGGAATCGGTCATGTCCAGGTGGGTGAAGGTGAGTTCGGTCCGGTCACCGACCGAATGTGGTCATATGAAGTCGGCGGTATAAATGTCATCGAAAAGTGGTTTTCCTACCGGAAATCCGAACCAGGTGGAAAGAAGACCAGTCCTCTCGACGATGTCCATGTCTCCACATGGCCGAAGGAATGGATTTCCGAGTTTAACGAGCTCCTAACATTGCTAAGACGGGTTACCGATCTCGAGTCCGTTCAAGCAGACCTTCTTGGTAAAATTCTGGCAAGTCCTATCGTGGCAGCAGAAGAGTTGACCGCAGCCGGTGTGAAGTTCCCTCAGGCGGTAAAGGACCGCAAACCTCGTTACGGCCTGTCACCTGCCGATCCCAACTTCGACCAAGGAATGATTCTCTAGCGTGTTCCTTGGCGGCATCGACCGCTACGCGTTCACACGCACTTCTGCCCAACGCCGTACCGCCTTCCAGCGCCGGGGGTGTAGCCGACCGGCCCGAGATGGCTACTGCCGCAGCTCCTACCGTGGTGGCAAGGTTGGGCAAGGTCTTTTAGGGCATGGGCGGAGGCGGAAGTCCAACTGGCCGCCACCTATGCCTGCCGCGCGCTCGAGATGTGCGGAATCGGCCTGCCGGTGTGGGGAGAGGTTGCCCGGGACAGCTCTGTATGCTCGCCGTCAATGGCCGGGGGAGGGCCATGAAAGCGCCGCCTGTCATGCCCTTGCCTGGCTGAGGAACCACGCGAGTGCGTCGGTCAACCGGGTCGTTCCCTCGCCGTCGAGGGCGGCCATGGGAATGCTGGGCCGAGGTCGAGTTTGACCTCGGCGATCTCTGCCCCGGGGACGCCGTTCAGGAGGTCGAGGAACTTGCGCCGCAGCCCGATGTCGTCAATGGGCGCACGGCGGCTCAGGTGCTGGAAGACGACTTCGATGCGGCCGCTCACGGGGTAGAGCACGACGGGCCACAGGTTGTCCTGCGGCGGGGCGTCGTCGCGGACCAGCAGGAAGCAACTGGTGTCGGCGTCGGCGCCGTAGGTGACGGTACCGCCGTCGGCCAGCCAGCGGTCGATCACCTGCTGGACGTCCGCTACCCGCTGGGGTGGCTGGTGCAGGCGGAGGAGGTCGGTGAACCGCTGGGCGCGCTCGTTGCGCTCGGCGTCTATTCCCTGTGGTTCGATGCGGGGGAGGGGACATCCAGTCCCAGCAGGTTGGCCAGGTCCTCGGCGGTGAGGCGCTGTGCCGGCGCGGCGCGGTCCACGGCGGGGCCGCACCCCGCGCTGTTTCATTTCGGTCACTCAGTCGCTCGGCCGAATCCGGTTCTGAGTGAGCCGGTCGATCACCTGGCTTGGCAGGCAGCCGTTCTCCGTCATGACCGAGCGCACGTGCTGTTTCTGAGCCTGCTCGGAAGCGATGCCGACGGCAGTCGTGAGCAGATCTTCCCAGACCACGGCGACGTCGCGGGCAATCTCCCGCATGCTCCCTGTCGAGGCCAGATAGACGCTGGGGTTCGCCACTGGCGCATGCTGCGGATCCACCGACAACTTGTCCGAAACGATGATCGCGGGGCTACCTGCTGGCGGGTGGTCCGTCCCCCGGTCCACTGCCAATTGGTCGAGCTGAGTATTAGCCTGACGGACGTCCTTAAGCGGAAGAAGGCCGTCGTCCTGCTCCTCCGACTTGGCTTCGATGGTCATCCACATGGCGGTGCCCCACACCCAGGCCGAATCACAGCGTCCTTGCCCCCTGGGCTTGGAAGCCTCGGCACCGAGGAATGCCCCCAGCGTCGTCAGGCCGCGCTCGTATCTGGGTGCCTCGTCCTGGGCGAGCGCCTCCTGCATCTCATCGAGGTCTTCGTTGATGCGCTTCCGATGCAGCCGACCGCGCAGGCGGGCCACGATCGCGTTCACTGCGACCATGTCCACTGGGACAGGCGGGACTTCTTCGGCACCGGGCAGTTCTCGCATCTCCTTGAGCCAGGTACCACGGTTGACCGCGAGAGCCGCCTCCCGAACGAGCTGCCGAGCGCGGGCCAGCTGGGTCTCGCCTTGAGCCCCAAGATGGAGCCACGCTCCAGAGATGTAGAGCAACAGTCCCCGATAGCCACGCGTCGCCTCCGGGCCAACGTGGGGAATCGCCTTCTGGAGCTTGTCGCTCGCACCGATCCAGTCGCCACTGAATGCCAGCTGCCACGCCTCCACCTCCAGTGCCGCCGCCTTGCCCAAAGCGTCCGTGCCTGGAAGCTCGGCCTTAATCGCTTCCTGACGGAACTCAGCCACCAGTGGCTCGCCCTGCTCCCGCCAGTCCACGCCGTGCTCGAGGAACGTCTCGACGTTCTCGATGACCGTGTCGGGGTCGAAACCCTTGCTGTTCTGCCAACCGAACTCCACCTCAGCCTGGAGATCCGGTTCGAGCGCCCTGATATTCGCAGACCGAGAGAAATACTTCGTGATATCCGAGCCGAGCACGACCACCACGGCGTAGTCGTTCGGGCCACGGGTACAACGACCAGCTCCTTGGACAATGCGGGTCCGAAGGCGCTCGGCGAGAGCTGCGTTGGCATCGGCCCGCTCGCTGAGAAACCGCTCCTGGAGCCCGACAGCATCTGGCTTCCCTCCAAGGACAACGATCCGACAGGCGCTTCCGGGCAGGTCGAGTCCGTCGTAGCGGTTGGCCAGACCAAGGACACCGGTCGGAGCCTTGGCGAAGCTATCCAGACCCCGCTGTTCCAAGTCGTCACGCCCCAAAACCGGGATGCCATCCCCGGCCAGCGCCGTGGCCGCCGCCTCGGTGTTGGCAATCGTTTCCTGGCTGAGGACGAGTGCCTTGTCCGTGAGGCCGATGATCCGCTTGGTCACCCCGATTGCGTCCCCGCCCTTAACCAATTCCGGAAAGACAAACAGCCGTCGGCCAGAACGCGGAGCTGTCTTGGTCGGGAGCGGCATCCGCACGATTTTAGGCCGACCGAAGGCTCGCTCCAGTTCGCCACCTGATCCCAGAGTCGCCGATAGGTAGATACGCTGCATGGCACGATCGAATACGGGATTCTCGTAGGTCGGCGGGATCATCGGACGTATCTGGATTCCACTGTACGACAGATACACAAAGCACGCCGCCAACCCCGAGCGGATCATGGCAAACTTGTACGAATAGGGTTTGGGCAAGTGAGCCAGAGCCGTATCGAGATTGGCCAGTGCCGTCGGGTCAACGGCGGGCAGGATCAGGCGCACCTGATGGTGAGCACCGGGGTCGGGCTCGCCTTCTAGTCGCTGAATGAGAAGCTTCGAAAGGAATGGCTTCAGTGCAACAAGAATACTGCGGTACACCTGCTCGTCCGCGTGGCGCCGGATATTTATGCCGTACTCGTGGGCCACGAACTGCTCACCAGCATGAGCGTCATCGAGAATCAGAAGGCGAGATTTGGGGAGCTTTGGACTGCTATTGAAAACCGCGCTGTAGGTTGCAATTCCGATCGCCTCGGCGCCCTCCACTAACACTTCGTCCGCGGTATCCCAGTGCTTGGCGCTGCCGATAAGGAGAGCGGCAGGAACTCCTTCACGCTCGGCAGTCGCCGCCACCTGGCGTGCGAGCTGTTTGGTCGGCGTGGCGTAGATGACCGGGCCCTCCGCCTTACGCCGCACCCACTCGCCGATAAGCAAACCAGGCAACGTCTTTCCGGTTCCCGTCGGCAGTTCGAGAGCCAGGTCGGCGGTGTTCTGGTGGTTCTCGGAGTAAACACGGATGACGTCGCCCTGGTGCAACCACAGCGAATCAACGGCTGCCGTGCTGCGCGACAGCGTCCCGCTGAGGTATAGCTCTTCCGGTGACTGGAACTGCTGAACCCATCGCCTGGCCTTACCCTGAAATGCCATGCCAGCCTTCCACCTCTCGCTGCCCACAAATAGTATTCTTTGACGGCTACGGGATTTATTTGTCGAATCCGCGCCAGTTCAGCGCCAGGGGTTCCTCCTCGCCTACTGTGACCGCGCTACTGCAGCGTAAAAGCTCGTGGACGATGACGTTGTCCGAGGCTGCTCGGTCTCGGTAGGCGGAATCGTTCGCGGGCAAAAGAGCGCGGCCAGCCCATTCGGACTAACAAAACTGAGAACTGCACCGGCTAGTGCCATCATGATAGGGCTCGTGGGCCAGTTGGGGTAGCGGAGGGGTGCGTCGGTCGAGAGTGGCGCGTGAAAACCCAGGAGCATGGGACCGCGATCTCCAATTTGTGTGGGTGCCCTGGTCATCCCTCAGCGGCGTTTGCTCCATCGTCGCTCGGCGGTCGCGGAGTCGGGCGACACACGGCGTCACAGCGCGGCATTGATGGCGGCGAGCCGGCGGATAAAACGGCAGGTAGCGGCAATATTCGGGGGTGGTCGACATCAAACCAGGCAACTTCTAATCCGACGGTCGCAGGTTCGAATCCTGCCAGATGCGCATTGTTTCCGCAGGTCAACAATCTGTGGGCTCCTGCAGGACCTCGACGATGCCAGTGGAGAAGGCAGCCGCGCCTGCGGTCTCCGCGGCTCAATGCGCGGTCGAGGTGCGTCCGGCGCGCTGGAGACTCCGCGGTTGGGGAGTGGACGGGTGGCTCCCTCCGGTTGGCGCGGTGGGCCGGGGCGGTCTCGCTGGAGTCGGGCGTCCGACTCGGGTCCCGCTCCGTGCGCGGTGCCGGTGCGAGTCAGAGGCCGTCGTGGTAGCTCATCGGGCCGGGCGGCGGGTGGGGCGTTGGGGGACGGCCACGGTGCGGTAGGCGGCGGCCCCGAAGCGGAGCCGGGCGATGTGGTGGCCGCCCTCCCGGCAGGGCCGGGTGTCCAGCGGGTCAGCCGCGCGCGGTGGGAAGTCTTCACGGAACAATCAGTGCATGCGCAATTCGTTAGTGCTCACAACCGGGGTGGTGCTGTCCGTGGCCGGGGGGAGTGCGATGACCTTCTTCGGCCTTCCCGACTTCGAGGCCTTGGCGGGCGGCCGATGGGATTTCCGCAGCCTGCTGAGCCTTCTCGGGTTCTTGTTCTGTGTCGCCGGTATAACGGGGACATGGCGGTTCCTGCCCCGCCGGGAGCAGCCGAAAGCGGGGAATCGCGGCCCCGGGCTGGAGGAGCGCATAGACCGGGCGCACGCCCGGTTGCGAGAAGGAGCCGAACTGGTCGAGGAGGTCTCCGCCGAACTGGAGACCCGCAGGCTGGCCCTGGAGCGCCTGCGCATCGAGCACGAGCAGTACGAGCGGTTGGCCGCGCTTGACCGCGAGCAGGCCCAGGCGGTGGCGCGGCTGGTGGAGGCCACCGTCGAGAAGGGCCACCAACGGGCCGGCCGCGCGGCCTTGGCACAGCAGATGTGGTTCTTCGCCTTGGGCCTGGTGGCGGGGCCGTTGGCGCAGTGGGCCGTCACCGCTTTCCTCCGTTTCCTCTGAACACGGGAACGGTGACTCGCAGAACGCCCGCTCTTGGTAACTCGTGGGTCGCGGCGGCACGGGCGATGCGCTCACCGAGCATCGCAGGACATGGCGGTGGCGACGCCGTCCAGCGGGCGGATGGAGCCGCATGGGCTTGCCGGGGGGCGACGTGGACAACGCGTCTGCGGGCGCGGCCGACCACCCGGGGGATGCGGAGCGGCGGATGCGGCTTGGGCCGCCCGCCCAGGCGCACCCGCGGACCGTCCGCGCCGCTCGCCCCGGGCGGGGCCGCCGTCCCCTTCGGTGCCTCCCCGGGCGCGGCCGGCCGCCCTCTCCTCTCCCCCGCGGTTCAACGCGCGGGGCCGGGGCAGTGGGCGCCTCGACCCCGAGGGCGCGGAGGCTCCGCGTCCCGGTCGGGGCGTCCCGACCTGCACAGGAGGAAGCCGATGATCAGGAACGCCGCCGTCGTCGGCGGTGCCGTGGCCACCATCGGTGTGGCCGCCGCACTCGCCCGGCGCCGGGCGCGGCAGCGCCGTCACGTCGAGCACGTCGCCACCGTTGTCTCCTCGCCCGGCGAGGTCGCCGCCGCCTGGCAGCAGCCCGACCGCCTCCCCGGCCTGTTCGGCCGCCTCACCCCCCAGTCCACCGAGGGCGGCGAGCCGGAGCGGGTCCCCGGCGAGCGCGGCCTGCGGCTCCTCGTCACCCTCACCCCCGCCCCCGGGGACCGCGGCACCGAGGTCCGCGTGCTGGCCACCGGCCCCGCCGCCGCCGACCACGACGACCGGCTGCGCGCCGACCTGCGCGCCCTCAAGTCCGTCCTGGAGTGCGGCGAGGCCGTGACGGTCGAGGGCCAGCCCTCCGGGCGCGGCCGCGCGCAGCGGGCCGTGCAAAAGCGCGTCCACTCCGCGCTGACCAAGGGAGGCCGCGGATGAAGGCCCTGTGCTGGATGGGCGTCAACGACCTGGCGGTCACCGACGTCCCCGAACCCCGCCTGCTCAACGACGGCGACGCGATCGTGCGCGTCACCGCCAGCGCCGTCTGCGGCTCCGACCTGCACCTCATCGACGGCTACATCCCGGCCATGCGGCGCGGCGACATCCTGGGCCACGAGTTCATCGGCGAGATCGTGGAGGTCGGCCCGGGCGTGCGCGAGCGCCGCGTCGGCGACCGCGTCGTGGTGTGCTCCATCATCTCCTGCGGTCACTGCCGCTACTGCCGCGAGGGCCGGTTCTCCCTGTGCGACAACGGCAACGCCCAGCCTGCCGCCTTCGAGGACCTGTACGGCTACGCGGGCGGCGGCATCTTCGGCTACTCCCACCTGGTCGGCGGCTACGCCGGCAGCCACGCCGAGTACGTGCGGGTGCCCTTCGTCGACGTCGGGTCCTTCCCGGTGCCCGCCGGCCTCGACGACGACTCCGCCGTCTACGCCTCCGACGCCGTCCCCACCGGTTGGATGGCCGCCGACTTCTGCGACGTGCGCCCCGGCGACGTCGTCGCGGTGTGGGGCGCGGGCGGCGTGGGGCAGATGGCCGCCGCCGCGGCCCGGCTGATGGGCGCCGAGCGGGTCGTGGTCATCGACCGCTTCCCCGAGCGCCTGGAGCAGGTCCACCGGCACCTCGGCCTGGACACCCTGGACTACGGCGAGGTCGACGTGGTCGAGGCGCTGCGCGACATCACCGGGGGCCGGGGCCCCGACGCCTGCGTCGAGGCGGTCGGCATGGAGTCCCACGGGTTCGGCGCGCAGTACGCCTACGACCGCGCCAAGCAGCTGCCGCGCCTGGCCGAGCGCGCGGTGGCGCTGCGCGAGGCGATCCTGGCGTGCGGCAAGGGCGGTGTTGTCTCGGTCGTCGGGGTGTTCGGCGGCTTCGTGGACAAGTTCCCCATGGGCGCCGTGGTCAACAAGGGCCTGACCCTGCGCAGCGCCCAGCAGCACGGTCAGCGCTACATCCCCGAACTGCTGGAGCGCATGGCGGCCGGCGAGATCCCCACCGCGCACCTGACCACGCACCCGTTGCCGCTGAGCGAGGGCCCCCGCGGATACGAGCTGTTCAAGCACAAGAAGGACGGGTGCGTGCGGGCGGTCCTGCACCCCCAGGCGGCCTGACCGCGCGGTCGGGCGCCCGGCCGCGCGCGGGGGCGCCGGCCGCGATCCGGGAGAGGGCGGTGGTACGCGGTGGACGTCTTCGTCGCCGACGCGGTGAACGCGCAGAACCTCATGGCGGCGCGCCTGCAGATGGCGCTGTCGCTGGGCTGGCACATCATCGTCGCGTGCCTGGGGGTCGGCATGCCCGCCATCACCCTGATCGCCGAGTGGCGCGGGCACCGCACCGGGGACCCCCATCTCCGGCTGCTCGCCCGCCGCTGGGCCAAGGCCATGGGCGTGCTGTTCGCCGTGGGCGCGGTGTCGGGCACCATCCTGTCCTTCGAGATGGGCCTGCTGTGGCCCGGCCTCATGGGCACCTACGGCGAGGTCATCGGCCTGCCGTTCGCCCTGGAGGGCATCGCCTTCTTCATCGAGGCGATCTTCCTGGGCATCTACCTCTACGCCTGGGACCGGATGCCGCCCGTGCCGCACCTGCTCTCCGGGATCCCGATCGTGGTCGCGGGCGTGGCCAGCGCGTTCTTCGTCGTGACCGCCAACGCCTGGATGCAGCAGCCCACCGGCTTCGACACCCGCGAGGGCCGGGTGACGGCCGTGGAGCCCTGGGCCGCGATGTTCAACCCGGCCACCCCGCCGCAGACGGTGCACATGATCCTGGCGGCGTTCATGGTGGCCGGGTTCTCGATGGCCGCCGTCTACGCGGTGGCCATGCTGCGCGGCCGCCGCGACCGCTACCACCGGCTGGGGTTCCTCATCCCCTTCACCGTGGCCGCCGTGGTCACCCCCGTGCAGATCGGGGTGGGCGACTGGGCGGCGCACTTCGTCGCCGAGAACCAGCCGGTGAAGCTCGCGGCCATGGAGGGCGTCTTCGAGACCGAGCGCGCAGTGCCGCTGCACCTGGGCGGGGTGGCGGTCGACGGGGAGCTGCGCTACGCGCTGGAGATCCCCTACGGCCTGTCGCTGCTGGCGCACTGGAACCCCCACGCCGAGATCGCCGGCCTGAACGAGGTACCCGCGGCCGAGCACCCGCCGGTCAACATCGTGCACTGGGCGTTCCAGATCATGGTCGGCCTGGGGTTCGCCCTGCTCGCGCTGGCCGTGTGGCAGTGGTGGGCGTGGTGGCGCCGCCGCGACCTGCCGCGCTCGCCGTGGTTCCTGCGCGCGGCCGCCCTGTCGGGGGTGGCGGCGGTGGTGGCGCTGGAGGCCGGGTGGACGGTCACCGAGGTCGGCCGCCAGCCCTGGATCGTCTACGGGGTGATGCGCACCGCCGAGGCGGTCAACCCGGCGCCCGGCCTGGTCTACGGGTTCGCGGGGGTGGCGGCGGTCTACGCGGTGCTGACCGTGGCGACCGTCTACGTGCTGCGGCGGATGGCGCGGGAGAAGCCCGTGCCGGTGGCGCCGCAGGAGCGCGACGTCACCGACTACAAGGTCGTCTAGCGGCGTCGGGCCGAGAGCCCGTGGAGGGGGTGCGCCATGCCGCTGCCGGAGATCCTGCTGGGGCTGCTGTGGATCGGGGTCACCGCCTACGTGCTGTTCGGCGGGGCCGACTTCGGGGGCGGGGTGTGGGACCTGCTGGCCGGGGGCGCCGAGCGGGGGGCGCGCCAGCGGGCGCTGGTGGAGCACTCGATCGGCCCGGTGTGGGAGGCCAACCACGTGTGGCTGATCTTCGTGATCGTGCTGGCGTGGACGGGGGTGCCCTCGGTGTTCGCCGCGGTGGCCTCCACGCTTTACGTCCCGCTGACGCTGACGGCGCTGGGGATCATCGCGCGCGGATCGGCGTTCGCGTTCCGCAAGGCCAGCACGCTGCTGTGGCAGCGGCGGCTGTTCGGCGCCGCGTTCGCGTTCTCGTCGGTGGTCACCCCGTTCTTCTTGGGCACGGTCGCCGGGGCGATCGCCTCGGGCCGGGTGCCGCCGGGGATCGCGGAGGGCGACCTGACGGCCAGTTGGCTCAACCCGACGTCGCTGGTCAGCGGGGCCCTGGCGGTGGGTACGGCCGCCTACCTGGCGGCGGTCTACCTCACCCGCGACGCCCAGCGGGCCGGCGACACCGCCCTGGCCGCGGCCTTCCGCCGCCGCGCCCTGGCCGCCGGGGTGGTGGTGGGCGGCCTGTCGGCGCTGGGGTTGGCGGTGCTGCGGGCCGACGCGCCGCGCCTGTTCGGCCAGTTGACGACGGGGGCGGCGCTGCCGCTGCTGGTGCTGTCGGTGGCGGCCGGGGTGGTGTCGCTGGCCCTGCTGGCCTGGACCCGCGCCTACCTGGCGGTGCGGGTGACGGCGGCCCTGGCGGTCGTGGGCCTGCTGTGGGGCTGGGGTGTGGGGCAGTACCCCCACCTGCTGCCGGGCGTGACCCTGCACGAGGCCGCCGCGACGCCCGCGGTCCTGGCCGCCACCCTGGGCGCCCTGGCGGTCGGTGCGCTCCTGCTGGTGCCGTCGCTGGTGTGGCTCTATGCGACCTTCCAGCGGGGGGACGCACCCGGGGAGGGCGAAAACGGGAGCACTCCGGTCGCTCCGGACGTACGGAAGTACTAATCGCCTTGGCTGCTTAGCAATTGCGTTTTGGCTTTGGATCTTGCACTTCACCTCCGTAATCACAGGGGAAACGCGCGCCCCACCAATGATCGGCAAGTCGGGTGTTACCATCGCTTTTCAAGAGAGAAAGCGAAGGCATGCGCTCCCCCAGTGACTTCGACGACTCCGAACAGCCCGGCGGCGCGGCCTCCGCGCGCAACGAGTTCGCCGCTCCCGGCGGCACGGTCGGGGCGGTCGTGCAGGCGGGAGCCGTGCACGGTGACGTCCACATCCACACCGGCAGCCGGGGCGACCCGCCGCGGCAGGTCCCGCTGGCCCCGCGCCACTTCACCGACCGCGTCCCCGAGCAGGCGGCGCTGTCCACAGCGGTGCGCGGCGCCCGCGCCGACCGCCTCCCGCGCGTGGTGGTCGTCAGCGGCCCGGGCGGCGTGGGCAAGACCGCGTTGGCGGCCCACTTCCTGCACAGGGCCGCCGACTCCTTCCCCGACGGCATCCTCTACGCCGACCTCCGCGGATTCGCGCCCGGCGCGCCGCCGGTCGACCCGGGCGACGTCCTCGACAGGTTCCTGCGCTCTCTGCACACCGAGGCCGGCGCCATCCCCTTCGACCCGGCGGCCCGGGCGGCGGAGTTCCGCTCCCGCACCGCCGGGCGCACCCTGGCGATCCTGCTGGACAACGCGGCCTCGGCCGCCCAGGTGCGGATGCTGCTGCCCGGCGGCGGCCCCCACGTGGTGGTCGTGACCACCCGGCTGCGGCTGGCCGGGCTGGCGTTCGAGGGCGCGTCGTTCCTGCAGGTCGGACCGCTGGCGGGCAGCGCGGCGGCGCAACTGGTGGCCCGGGTGCTGGGCGACGACCGCCCTCGGCGGGAGGCCGACGCGGTGGACCGCCTGGTGGCGCTGTGCGGCCGCCTGCCCCTGGCGCTGTGCGCGGCGGCGAGCCGGCTCGCGCTGCGCCCGCACCAGTCGGTGGGCCGGCTGGTCGACCAACTCGACACCGAGCAGGGCCGCATCGCCCGGCTCAGCCGGCACCAGGAGCCCGAGGAGTCCTCCGTGCAGGCCGTCTTCGACACCTCCTACGCCCACCTGGACCCCACCGCCCGGCGGCTGTACCGCCTTCTGGGCCTGCCCACCGGCCCCGACGTCACGCTCCCCGCGGCCGCAGCTCTGCTCGGCGCCGATGAGGAGCGGGCCGAGGACGCCGTGGACGCCCTGGTCGCGGCCAGCCTGCTGGAGGAGCACGCCGCCGGCCGCTACCGCCAGCACGACCTGGCGCGGCTGCACGCGCGCGACCGCCTGGCCGCCGACGAGCCGCCGGAGGAACGCGAGGAGGCGCGCCGCCGCCTGGGCGCCTACTTCCTGGACTCGGCCGTCAACGCCGACCTGGTCCTCAACCCCGGCCGGTGGCACCTGGGCCCCCGGTTCGGCGAGGAGCGGGGCGGCGAGCAGTTCACCGACCGCGCGTCGGCGGTGGCGTGGCTGGAGGCCGAACTGCCCAACCTGCGCGCGTGGATCGCGGCCTGCAACGAGGCGGGCGACCACGCGTCGTGCTGGCAGCTCTGCGAGGCGCTCAGGACGTTCTTCGTGATGCGGAAACACTTCGACATGTGGGAGACCACGCACGCGGTCGGACTGTCATCGGCGCGCGCGCTGGGCGATCCGGCGGCGGAGGCGCTGGTGCTCGGTGGTCTGGGCGGGCTGCACACCACCCTTGGGAACCCGGTGACCGCTCGCGAGCACCAACGCGCTGCGCTCGTCCTTTGGGAGCGTGTGGGGCACCTCCTCGGCCAAGCCACCGCGCTGGAAGCCTTGGGCGTGACCGACCTGGTCCTGGGCGAGCCCGACTCGGCGGCGGCCCGCTTCCGCCGGGCACTGGACATCCACAGGGGACTCGGCCACGAACGCGGGATCGCCCTGATGCGGCGGCGCATGGGCGAGGCGGCGCGCGATCAGGGCGACCACGAGGCGGCGGAGGCGTACTTCGACCGCGCGCTGGAGTTCTTCACCGAGGACGCCGAGCCCTACATGCGCGTACGCACCCTGGTGGGCCTGGCCGCCTCCCGCCTTGCCCACGGGGAGGCGCCCGCGGCCGAGGAGGCGCTGGCCGAGGCGCTGCGCATCGGTGAGGATGTCGGCGCCCGTGCCGAAGTGGCCGGGATACACGTGATGCGGGCCGACGCCGCCTCGGCCGCGGGCCGGAGCGGCGCCGTCCGGACGCACCTCAGCACCGCATTGTCCATCTACACCGAACTCGGTGCTCCCCAAGCCGCAGTGATACGTCAGCGGATCGCCGACCTGCCGCCACCGCCAGCCTCGTGAGGCGGCGCGTGGGCCACGCCCGCGCGAGGTCGTCGGGGTCCTGCCCCCAGGCCACCCACGTGTGGGCGATGGCGCCCAGCAGTCGCGCGTCCCAGCCGGAACGGGCGGGGATGCGGACGACGCCGCCGGAGTCGGCCGGTGCGCGGTTTTCGCCGCACCGCGCCCTCTCCATCACGGCCACGGCGGCGCCTCCCAGCGGGCGCCGCACCACCATGACACGGCAGGCGGGATAGTCCTCGACGGCGGCCGCGTCGCCGCCGCTCGTGATCACATCGGCCATCCGAAGCCACGCCGGATCGGCGAGCCGGTCCGCCGCCCACACCTGGTCATCGGTGACCTGGTGGAGGGCGCCGCCGGCGGCGCCCTCCACCACTACCGCGCAGCGGACGCGGGCGGTCGACGGTCGGCGGTCCCCCGCAGGCCGCGTCATGACGCGCGGGCCTCGGCGCCACCGCATCCGCCGACGTCGACCAGGGTCGGGGCGGTGAGCGGGTGCAGGCGAGGAGGCTCCGCCGGTTCCTCGCAGCGCATCAGCGAGTACATGAGCGAGCGCAGCAGCTCGGCCGATCGGCCGGGAGCCGAGGTGAGCAGAGCGGCCATCGCCGCGCCCTGTTCGGGATCGTAGGCGTCGATCGCCGCCTCGATCTGCGGCCGTGCGGGCGCGTCGGCGTCGAACACGGGCGCGCGGCGGTACAGCTCGGCCACTTGGGATTCGGGCGCGACCTCGGCGAGCCCGCCCGCGGCGAGCAGCACCGGACGCCCTAGTGCGGCTGCACTGTAGGTAACAGTCCCGTGGTCACCGATGACCACGTCCGCGGCGACGAGCGCCGCCTGCCAGGCGGCGTCGGGCGCCAGCAGTCGCAGACCGGCCCGCACGGCGGGTTCAAGCCATGCGCGGATCTGGCGCGGGCTGTGGACCCACCAGATCCCGGGGTGGAGTACCGCCGCCGTGACGTAGCCTCCGGCCAGTTCGGCGGGCAGCCGGTTGAGCAGCCCGTAGCGGGCGCCCACCAGGCTGTGCGGGCCCCACGTGCTGGAGACGAGTACCAGGCGCTGCGCGTCGTTGACACCCAGTGCCTTCCGGTAGGTGCTGCGGAAAGGCAGGCTTTCGACCATCCGGTCGAAGCTGGGGTCTCCGACGACGTGGCAGACCTGGAGGGCATCGGGTACGTGCACGGCGATCTGGTCGAGCTGGCGTTCGTGCGGAACGCCGATCGCTGCGGGGACGACGCGCCCGTAACGAAGAAGCCCATCAGCAACCGCATCGCTGAGAGGGCGCTGCACGGAAGGCCCGTATCCGCTGTTCCGGGGCACCAGCTTCGCGTAGCCCACACCATGCGGAAGGATCAGCGCGGGTGCCCGCACTTCGTCAAGCCGCCCCAGATTCGCCGCGAGCGCAAGGTCGAATTCGTGCCGGCGAGCCTGCTCCCACGGTAGGACGGCACCGTCCAACCTGCGGGTGAACTCGCGGCCCGAGGAAGCGAATCGAGATCCCTCCGGGGCGCTGTACACCACCTGGTTGCCCGGGTCGGCTTCCAGCAGGGGCGGGATGACATCGGCCAGACGGTCGCCCGCCTGCCATAGGTGGATCAGGCCGAGGATCGATTTCCTTAGGGGCCATGTCAGGGGGGCGAGGGGGCCTGTGCCGCCCCGCCCCCGTACTTCTTCCCGGGTTCCTTCGACCACCATGACTCCTCCGTAGCCGTAGCCGACTGACGGATTCGATGGTCAAAGACGGCTCTGGTCAGCGACCTTGCAACTGGCTTGCAGGAGTTTGCATGGGGGTGGATGCTCGTCCATGTCCGCACGCGACAGTCCGCTCGGCCGCGGATATCTGGCAGGGGCGACCGACGGCCGTTCCCCCGCGAGGGCCGTTCCGCGCTTCGCGCCGGAGCCACCACCATGCCCTGGGATGGAAGACGGCCTCGGCCTGACAGCTGGAAACGGACTTATCATCAAATTGGCGGACAACGGGCACGCAATGGCACCTTTTCAGTGTCGAAATCTACGGAGTTTGCCACCCGGCGGCAGAGGGCCAGAGAAGGCCCGTCCAGAAACGCCCTCAGATCGGGCGACACCGGGTGTACGCACCATATCGACACCCGACCGCACTTACAAACCGCCGGACTACCGAACCCTCCGTAGGTGCATTTAGCACTGATTTCCGAAATCAGGCTACAAAGCAACTCGAATGTCCAAGTAACTCTATCTTGATCCGTATCGCCTCTTTCTGAGGCGTCTCGGCGCGCTCCGCCAGGGCCAGCGCCCGCCGCCAGTGGGACCGGGCTTCGTCCGGCCGGCCGAGCCTTGCGCAGAGGTCACCGAGGCGGTCATCGGCCATCCGCTCGTCGGCCGCCGAAGCACCGTTCCCGGCGAGGGCACGAGCGCTCCGGTACTGGGTCCAGGCGTCATCGAGGCGCTGCAGTGCCATGGAGACATCACCCAAGGCGAGCATGAGTTGCGACTGCACCACCGGCACGGCCTTAGTCACCTCCAAGGCCAACGCCTGGGTCAGGACGTCCTCTGCCTCGTTCGGCCTCCCCAGCGCCAAAAGGGCCTTCCCGATGCCGCTGCACGCGCCGGCGGCTTTCTGCTCGTCACCGACCTCCCAGAGGAGACGGCGGGCTGTGAGGAAGCAGTCCAGCGCTTCCTCGTTGCGGTCGCGGTAGAGGGCGATGTCGCCGACGTTGTAGAGGACCACGGCCGATCTGCGCCTGTCACCGAGGTCCTGGAAGAGTCTGAGGCTCTTTCGGCACTGCCGCTGAGCATGCCTGTAGTACCCGCGGTCGAACTGCACTCCCGCCATGTTCGCGATCACGTCACCGAGCGCGTGCTTGTCGCCCACGGCCTGCCAAAGCCGACGGGCTTCGGAGAACGCGGATTCGGCAGCCGCGGAGTCGCCGAGAGACGCCTGGCATACACCGATGTTGCTCAGGGCTTGAGCCCGGCCACGCTCGTCGCCGACACGTGTGTACAGCGTCAATGCCGCTTCGTGGTCACGGAGGGCTGCCGCGTTGCGTCCCGCCTCTCGGCTGAGCATGCCGCGCAGATCCAGTGCCTCCGCCTCACCGAGGGCGTCACCGGCACCGCGCCACTCCGCAAGCGCGGTTTCGACGCTTTCGGCAGCGGCAGCGAGATTGCTGCGGCGCTGCACCCGGCTCAGTTCGAAGGCGGCAATGGCCGCCCCTGATCCGTCGCCGCGCTCCATCCAGAGCTCCAGGGCGGCGGACAGATGGCGCTCGGCGCTCTCCCAAGGCCCGTCGCTGCCGAACAATCCCCCAAGGCACAGAGGCAGGTGGGCGGCACGCTCACGCAGCTCCGGCTGATCACTGAACTCGCACTCGCGGGCGCAGGCCATGACGGCCTCCAGTACCGGGTACTCCGTCTCGTACCAATGACGTGCGGCGAGCGCACCGCCGAACTCGGGTAGACGGGACGGCCGGGAGGGCGGCGGTGCGGGACGGCGTCGGCCCGGATGGACCGTGCGGTCGGCGCTGTCGGCGGCGGCCCAGTAGAAGTCGATGATCCGCAGCAGCGCCTCGCGGCGCTCCTCCGGCGTCATCTCCTCTGCAGCGCGGTCGCGCGCGAACTCGCGCAGCAGCGCGTGCATGCGGTAGCGCTCCGGGCCCGTCTCCTCGATGAGGTGGGTGTCGAGCAACTCCTCGATGGCGGCCTCCGCGGCCGTGAACGTCTCGGAGGTGTCGCCGAGGGCGGCGGCCGCCGCGGGGACGGAGAAGGCGTCGCTGGGGTGCAGGCCGCCGAGAAGCAGGAAACCCCTACGCGTTTCCTCGCTGAGTGCCTGGTAGGACGTGGCGAAGACTCCCGCGATGTCGTGGCTCATCGAGCGGATCTCGGCCAGCCCGTTCCGCTCGATCCGGTCGGCGAGGTACCTGGGCGTCCACCCGGGGTGCCGCCGTAGGCGCCCGCCCGCAACACGTATGGCCAGTGGCAGCCCCTCGCACGCCGCAGTGATGCGCTGGACGGCGCCGTCAACTGCGCTGTCGGCGCCGAGGTCCAAACCGGCGGTCCGCGAGAACATGAGTGCGGAGTCGTTCCGGTCGAGCGGCGCCAACTCCAGATGGTGGACGCCGTCCACCTCCGCGAGCCTTCGGCGGCTGGTCACCAGAACGGTGCATCCAGGGAGCCCGGGAAGGAGCGGGCCAATCTGGGGCTCGATGGCATCGTCCAGGACCAGTAACGTACGCCGACCTGCGAGGCGGCTGGTCCACAGCGCCGCGCGCGCCTCGGGTTCGCTCGGGATCTCCTCGGCGGGCACCCCGACTGTCAGCAGGAGCTTGTAGATTCCTTGCTCCGGCTTCAGAGGCGGTTGGCTGTCGGCGTGACCGCACAGGTCGAGGAACAGCCGGGTGTGGAACTCCGCCCGCACAGCGTGGGCAGCCCGCACCGCCAGGGTGGTCTTGCCGCGCCCGGCCATGCCGTGGATGACGATGGCGGTGGTGGTGTCCGGACGACCTCGGACCCGGGCCACGATCTCCGCCAACTCCGCCGTGCGAGCGGTGAAGTTGGCGGTGTCCCGAGGCAGGTTGTCGTGGATGAGCAGGCGCGGAAGCCCGTCTGAAGCCTGCCCGGTCGGCTCGGGGCCGAGAGGGGCGGGTTCGGGAGCTCCCGCCTGGGGCATGCCGGCGAGATTGGCCTGGTCCGGGCCGCAGCCCGACGCGGCGGTGTCGGCTGGGCCGATGCGCCGCCCGGCCTCCGGCCTCCGTTCCGCGCCGCCCCTCAAAATGCGTTCGAAGACCGCCTGGGTGTCGGGGCCGGGGTCGATGCCGAGCCTGTCCGCGAGGTCGGCGCGCAGGCGGGCGTGGACCTCCAGGGCCTCGGCGTGGCGGCCGCTGCCCGCCAGTGCCTCCATCAGGACCGCGGCCAGACGCTCGTTGACGGGGTCGGCGGCCGCCGCCTCGGACACGCGGGTGACCACGTCGTCGAAGTGGCCGATACGCATGGACGACTCCGCCCACCGCTGGACCAGCAGCGACCACGACTTCAGCATGTTCGTGCGCACGCCCTCGGCCCAGGCGCCGGAGATCTCGGCGAGGGGGTGGCCCTCCCACAGGTCGAGGGCCTCCGACAGCAGCACCACGGCGGCGCGGTGGTCGCCGGAGTCCGCGAGGGCGCGGGCGCGCACGCGCAGGAGTTCGGCGCGGTGCCAGTCGACCGCCTCCTTGGCGATCTCCAGCAGGTAGCCCTGCGACCGGGAGCGCAGCCCGACCCCCGATCCCGCCCCGGCGGCGGCGAGCCGTCCGCGTAGCCGGGTGATGTAGGCGTAGAGGCTGGAGCGCACGCGCGGGGTGGGGGTGTCGCCCCACACGCGGTCGATGATGAGCTGGGTGGGCACCACCTTGCCGGGTTCGAGAGCGAGGTTCGCCAGGATCGAACGCTCCTTCGGGGTCCCGGCGTCCACGGATTCGCCGTCGACCATGATGCGCACCGAAGGCCCGAGCAGTCGAATCTCCACCGACCACCACCCCTCCTGCCGCCTATGGTCACACCGAAATTGCGCGCTATCCAGACGCCCGCGCAAGATCTTTTATCGGCAAGTAAAACAGCGACTCCAAGCTGCGGTTATGTGGCGGATTTATCAAGGAAGGGGTATTGTCTGAGCGCGGATCCGGGAGATCGTCACCGTGTTTCACTGCGGCCACTCCAGATATTCCGTGCATTTCATCGGGAAAATGCACGTTCTTCCGCATGTTCCGATGCACGTGAATAAAACAACCGGGCGCGGAGGCGTGCCCGCGCCACGTGGGTAAAGGATGTCTCGCCTTTCCGGGTGGCGGTCGGGTGTCACTGCCTCCACGTCCGGGTGCCGGGGCCGGGCCGGAGCGGGGTCAGCCTCCGGCGCCGGTGATACGGGTGTAGATGTCGTTGACGCACAGCACCAGGAACAGGCCGCCGGCGATGGCGAGGCCGACGTTGCTCACGATTCCGTTGCGCCATTCCTTGGGCGTGTGGCGGGTGTTGAGCAGCCACATGAGGGTGAACGCGAGGAACGGCATGAACGCCGAGCCCAGCACGCCGTAGGCGATGATGAGCTGGATCGGCTCGTCCAGGATGAGCAGCAGCATCGGCGGGAAGGTCAGCCAGATCAGGTAGGCGCGGAACTCCTTGCTGGTCTCGCGCTCCTCCACCGGGATCGAGGGCTGCCCGCGCAGTTTGCGCACGAAGTCGGCGAACATCAGGCTGACGCCGTGCCACACGCCGATCAGCGAGGTATAGGCGGCGGCGAAGAAGCCGATGAGGAAGAGGATCGAGACGACCGGCCCGAACTCGTCGCGCAGGACCTCGGCCAGCGTGATGAGGCCCTGGTCGCCGTCGGCCAGCGCCACCCCCATCGGGCGCAGCAGCTCGGCGCCCACGATCAGCATCGCCAGGACGAACACGCCGGTGGTGATGTAGGCCACCCGGTTGTCCATGCGCATCATCTTGATCCACGTGGAGTCGCGCCAGCCCTTGGCGTTCACCCAGAAGCCGTAGGCCGCCATGGTGATGGTGCCGCCGACGCCGCCGATGAGGCCCAGGGTGTTGAACAGGGAGCCGTCGGGGACCGTGGGCACGATCCCGGTGGCCATGTCGCCGAGGTTGGGGACCAGGTACACGGCCAGGCCGACGACGGTCACGAACATGACGCCGACCAGGACGGTCATGACCTTCTCGAAGACCGGGTACTGGTTGAACCAGACGAACACCAGGCCAGATATCCCCGCGATGACCGCGAAGACCGGCAGCGGCACCGCCGGGAACATCGCGGCCAGGGGCAGCGCGGTGGCCGACATCGCGGTGGCGCCGTAGACGAAGCCCCAGATCACGATGTAGGGCGCGAAGAAGACGAACGTCCACAGCCCCAGGCTGCGCCAGCCGTCGAAGATGGTCTTGCCGGTGGCCAGGTGCCAGCGGCCGGTGGCCTCGGCCAGGGAGATCTTGACGATGCAGCCCACGATGACCGCCCACAGGAGGGCGTAGCCGTAGTTCTCGCCCGCCACCAAGGTGGCGACGAGGTCGCCGGACCCCACCCCGGTGGCGGCGACCACGATCCCGGGGCCGATCATCTTCCAACTGGTGTTGCGCTGCCCGGTTATCGGTTCTTGCACGCGCAGACTCCCCTCGCCCGAAATACGTGGTCAACGACGATGTGACTCGTTGATCCTGATGGGTGGAGGCGGGGGAAGTCCAGAGCCTTAACCAAGCGGTGACCAGGAGGAATCCAAGGATCCGGCCGCCGGACCGGCCTCTGCGGGTCAGGTGACGGTGGCCGAGAAGGAGTGCGTGGCCAGCCCGGCGCCGCCCTGCCAGGGCTCGAAACCGGCCTGGATGCTGGTGAGGTACCACTTCGGGCGGACCGCGCCGCGGGCCACGGCCACGTCGGTGAAGGCGGTGAGGTCCAGGCCCGAGACGGAGTCGGTGGGCGTGGTGCGGATGAAGCTGATGACGTTCCAGCCGATGTTGCCCTGCCAGATGTCCCAAGTCGCGCCGGCGACCGAAACCCCGGTGGCCACCCGCTGGCCGATGGGCTGGACGTTGCCCCGGTACTTCAGCCAGATCATCAGCTCGGCGTCGTTCTGCGCGGGGGCGTTGGGGTCGGCGTCGTACCAGAGGTCGTAGGCGACGTTGTAGACGCCGGTGGAGGGTGAACTGGTCTGCCAACTGCTGGTGGCGGTGTTCATCCGGCTGACCTGCACCGGCAGTCCGCTGCCCGTGGTGCAGTTGCGGTAGTGGCAGCCCACGTAGATGGAGGGGTAGCCGGCGGGGGCGCCGCTGGTGGAGTTGTTGTGGTCGGCGGTGGTCACCCGGAAGGACGTGCCGTTGACCTCGATGCACTGGCGGGTGTCGGCACCCCAGACGTTGTTCTGCACGATGTAGCGCCCGCCGTCGACGCGGGTGGAGGCGTACTTGTCGCACAGTGTCTCCGCCAGGGCCGCCAAGTAGGTGCGGGTGTCGGCCGCGGCGGCGGGGACCCCGCCGGTGAGGAGCGCGGCGGCCGCCAGGACGGCCGGGAGCGCCGCCGCCCACATGCGGCGGCCGGCGCGGAGGGGCCGGTCGGCGCGACGTGCCCGTGAGGGGATGGGGAGGAGCTGCATGGCTGGGGTTCCTTTCTGCCTGTCCGCCGCCGTCGGGGGCCGGCGGTTCGCGCGTTCAGGCCGGTGAGCCACACCGGGAGCGCTCCCATGCATGCGGCCCGGTGAGCCGCGGTCGCCGTGGGGAGCCGCACCGCCGACGCGGCACGCTCCGGCCGCCGCGAGCGGAGAGCCCGCCATGGGGTGGGACGGGCCCGGACCCGTGTCGTCGGGAGTGCCCCCCGAGACAGGACTCCACTGCCAGAGTCGCCCGCGTGCCACCCGGCGTCAAGGGTGCGTCACAAAGAGCCACATCAGCGAGGGCGGCACCGGCCCCGGACGGAGGCGGGGCGCGGGGACCGGGGCGGGTGGCGGCGAGCGCATACCCTCATAGGGTGACCAACTCGGTGACCAGCACCCTCACCCCACCCGGCCTCGCGGCCACGGCCGAGGCGGTGCGCGCGGTCCTCGGCGACGGGCCGGTGGTGGCGCTCACCGGCGCGGGGATCTCGACCGACTCCGGGATCCCCGACTACCGGGGCCCCGACTCCCCGCCCCGCACACCCATGACCTACCAGCAGTTCGTCGGCGACCCCGGGTTCCGCCGGCACTACTGGGCGCGCAACCATGTCGGCTGGCGCCACGTGCACCGCACCCGGCCCAACGACGGCCACCGCGCGCTGGCCGAACTGGAGGCCGCCGGGGTGGTGTCGGGCGTGATCACCCAGAACGTCGACACCCTCCACGACGAGGCGGGCAGCCGGCGGGTCATCGACCTGCACGGCCGCTACGACCGCGTGGTGTGCCTGTCGTGCCCGCGGGTGATCACCCGCGCCGCCCTGGCCGAGCGGCTCACCGCGCTGAACCCCGACTTCACCGGCGGTGTCGAGGACGTCGAGACCGCCCCCGACGCCGACGCCGTGCTGGCCTCGACCGAGGGCTTCCGGGTGGCCGACTGCGAGTCGTGCGGCGGGATCCTCAAGCCCGACATCGTCTACTTCGGCGAGAACGTGCCCAAGGCGCGCGTGCACGAGGCGTACGCCCTGGTCGACGCGGCCGCGGCCGTCCTGGTGGCGGGATCGTCGCTCACGGTGCTGTCGGGGCGCCGGTTCGTCAAGCGCGCCGCCGAGCAGGGCAAGCCCGTGGTCGTCGTCAACCGCGGTCCCACGCGCGGCGACGCGCTGGCGGCGCTCAAGGTCGAGGAGGGCTGCTCGCCCATGCTGCGCGCCCTGGTGCGGGCCTACACCGCCTGACCCGCGAAACGGGCGCTCCGGTTCCGCCCGGGGTAGACCTGGGCTATGGCAGCCCCTCGCGGACCGGCCGACACCGGATTCCCCGTGCGCGACGCGCGCGGCAACGCCCTGCTCGGATTCGCCCCGACCCCGCCGGACCCGCGGCCGGGTGCGCCGCCGCTGCCGCTCGCGCTCCTGGTGGCGGCGGCGCCCGGCGGCGTGGTGATGGTGTTCGACCGGTACCGCGCCCAGTGGGAACTGCCGGGCGGCGGTATCGAGCCCGGCGAGACACCGGAGCAGGCCGCCCGGCGCGAGTTCGCCGAGGAGACCGCCCAGTGTGCGGCACAGGTGCGGTACGCGGGGGTGGCGGAGTTCACCGTGGCCCCCGGCCGCCGCGAGCGGGGCGCGGTCTTCTGCGGCACCTGCGTGTTCGCGCCCGAGCGGTTCGTCCCCACCGCCGAGATCGCCGCCGTGCGCCTGTGGCCGATCGGCACCGCCCTGCCGGGGATCTCGCCCATCGACGCCCGGATCGCCGCCCTGGCGGCGGGCACCATCGGGTTCGGGCCCGCCGGAACCGGGTGAGCGCGCGGACGCCCAGGCCGGCGGCCGCCCGAGCGGGGGATCGGTGTCGAGGTCGCGGGCCAGGAAGAGCGCGAACTCCCCCTCGCTGGCCGTGCCCCGGTACAGGGTGGTGTCGAGGCCGCACAGGGTGAACCCCATCCGCAGGTAGGCGCGGACGGCGGGGACGTTGACGTTGGAGGTCTCCAGCCACGCCGTGCGCGCCCCGTGCCGCCGGCCGTACGCGCAGGCGCGCCGGATCAGGGCCGAGCCGACACCGCGCCCGCGGTAGGCGGGGTCGACCGTGATCCGGTGGACCACCAGCCGGCGGTTCCACTCCTCAAGCCCGAACTCCACGGCCCCCCGGACGGCGCCGCCGGCCACGGCGACGTCGACGCGCCGGCCGCTGCCGGGGGCGAAGGCGCCGTCATCGCCGTCATCGTCGTCGGGAAACGTCTTGACCAGGGGCGGGTCGAGGGGCACCCGCCGCAGCGCGAACCCGTCCTCGCCGGCGCTCACCTCGTAGACGGAGTCGGTGGTGAAGGAGTCGTCGATCCG
This sequence comes from Streptomonospora nanhaiensis, assembly GCF_013410565.1. Taxonomy (NCBI): domain Bacteria; kingdom Bacillati; phylum Actinomycetota; class Actinomycetes; order Streptosporangiales; family Nocardiopsidaceae; genus Streptomonospora; species Streptomonospora nanhaiensis. The sequence continues at coordinate 5,039,638 of NZ_JACCFO010000001.1, read as the reverse complement.
ATCGACCCCCGCGCGGTCCCCCGCCCCCGCCTCCCGGTACACGATCCGCTCGGCTCCCACAGCCCCCACCGCCCCTTCCCGACCTGTGCCGGGATCCGCACACCCGACCGCACACCCAGGTTCCCGCGCCCCGGCCACGGGGCGCCAGTCGAGCGCGGCGGCTGTGGAAAACCGGGACCGCCGATGATCGCCTTGCGGCATGGCCTGCCGTCTTCTGATTTTCCGACCTTCCCCGGTGGAAAACCGGCCCGCGTTGCTGCTCCACGTCGTAGCATTTCGCCCAATACCGACGACGTCAATCCTTTTTGTCTGCCGCGTCCCCCGCTCGGTCGCCAATTCCATGGGAGCTCCATGCGACAGGAGAGCCGCGATCCCTCCGGCGGCCGGCCCGCCCCGCCCTACCCGGGAACCTCGTTCGAGGGGTACCGCTACAACTCCCCTCCGAACTGGCCCGCGCCGCCGCCCGGCTGGGTGCCGCCTCCGGGCTGGCGTCCCAACGCCGCGTGGGGTCCCGCGCCTGCGGGCTGGCAGTTCTGGGTCCCCGTCGCTTCCCCGTCCGTACCGCCCCAACCGGCGGCCGATCCGCCGCCGGAAGGAGGGCCGGGGCAGCCGCAACCCTCCACCCAGCCGTCGGCCACCCCCCCTGGTCGACACCGAGATCGGACTTTTCGGCGCTCGTTCCAAGGCCCGCGAACTGGCGAACAAGGTCAACCGCCTCGCTGAGGAGAACGCCCGCCTGCGAGCCGAACTGGAGCGCCTCGGCGTGCTGGACGCCGTCGAACTGGAGGAGGTCAAGCGGCGGCTGGGCGACGACATCGCCGAACTGCAGCAGCGCCACACCCGGGAGTTCGAGCAGGCGCAGCAGGCCCACCGCCAAGTGGAGGCCGCCCACCACGCGGAGGTCGCGCGCGCCGTGGCCGAGTCCGAGCGGCTGTGGGCGCGCATCGGCGAACTGCAGCGCCAGATCGTCGTGACCGAGGACATCGCGGCCCTGCAGGAGGCCGGCGTCTATGAGTACGCGCATCCGCTGGACGACTCCGTCGCCTACAAGGCGGAACTCGCCGTGCTCAAGGACGAGATCAAGGCCATGAACCGCAAGGACGGCGGAGCGGTCCAGGCCACCACGAACTTCACGTTGAACGACTCACTCGCCGAAGGGCGCCGCATGGTGGGCGAGTTCTCCAAACTGCTGTTGCGCGCCTACAACAACGAGGCTGACAACCTGGTGCGCGGTATGAAGCCCTACAAGCTCGCGACCGCCAAGGAGCGGCTCGGCAAGACACGTTCCACCGTCGAGAAGCTCGGCCGGTCCATGGACATCCGCATATCCCACAATTACCACCGGCTTCGCCTCCGCGAACTGGAACTGACCGCCGACCACCTGAACAAACTCGCCGAGGAGAAGGAGCGCGAACGCGAGGAGAAGGCGCGGCTGCGCGAGGAGCGTTTGGCGCAGGCCGAACTGGAGCGGGAGAAGGCGCGATTGGAGAAGGAGCGCCGCCACTACGAGAACGCGCTGGCAGCCCTCCGCGCGAAGGGCGACGAGGGCGGCGCCCAGCGCCTGCAGGGGCAGATCGACGACATCGCCAAGGCCATGGACGACGTGGAGGAGCGGGCCGCGAACGTCCGCGCCGGATACGTCTACGTCATCTCCAACCTCGGTTCCTTCGGCGAGCGCATGGTGAAGGTGGGGATGACCCGCCGCCTCGACCCGCTCGACCGGGTGCGGGAGCTCAGTGACGCCTCGGTCCCGTTCAACTTCGACGTACACGCCCTGCACTTCTCCAACGACGCGGTGGGGGTCGAGGCCGAACTCCACCGCAGGCTCGCCGACAAGCGGGTCAACCGGGTCAACCAGCGGCGGGAGTTCTTCTACGCCACACCGGCCGAGGTCCGCGAACTCCTCGAAAGCGTCGCCGGCGATCTCCTCCAGTACACCGAGACGTCGGAGGCCGCCGAGTACAGGCAGAGCGTCGCCGAGTCCGGCGGGGAACCGGCTCCCGCGGCAACGGCCGCCGACTGAGGCACCCTCCCTTCCGGTGTCGGCCCACGGCGGCGGCACCGGAAGGGAGACGCACCGGGCACCGCGTCCGGGGGCGGGGCCGCGGCTACCAGCCGGCGTCGGGGAAGGTGCGGCGGATGGCGGGGCGGGCGGCGGCGAGGACGGTGGGGAACCACACCGAGAAGGGGGACGAGGCGACGAGGGCGGCCAGGGACTCGGGGGTGACGAGGGTGGTCTCGGCGACCTCCAGGGGGTCGGGGTTGAGGGGGGCGCCCAGGCGGCCGACGAAGAGGTGGTTGTACTCCTTCTCGACCAGGCCCGATGCGGGATCGGGGAGGTCGTAGGTGACCGTTCCGGCTTCGGCGAGGAGGGTGGGGGCGGCGCCCAACTCCTCGACGGTGCGGCGGGTGGCGGCCAGGAACGGGGGCTCGCCGGGGTAGGGGTGGCCGCAGCAGGTGTTGGACCACACGCCGGGCGAGTGGTACTTGTCGTGGGCGCGGCGCTGCAGCAGCATCCGGCCGTCGGCGGAGAACAGGAAGACCGAGAACGCGCGGTGCAGGGCGCCCGGCGGCTGGTGGGCGGCGAGCTTCTCGGAGACGGCGACGGCGGTGCCCTCGGGGTCGACGAGTTCGACCATGATGTCGGCGTTGGGCATGGGACCCCTCGGTGTCGGTCGGTGGCGCGGCCGCCGGCAATGGGTGCCGGCGGCGCGGGCGCGGCGGCGCGGACCTGCGGTGACCCCTGGTTACCACAGGCGGGGCGGCGGGCGCCGAAAGACGGTGTTCTGCGGGCGACCTGGCCACCCGGTCCGTGTCCGGCCCTCCTACGTCCGCCCCGGCCGCGCTCGGGGCGGCGCCGGCACCGGACCGGCCGCGGGGCCGCCCGGGCGGCCGCTACTCCGGGGCCGCCGGTGGTTGGGCGTCGGCGCGCTCGGCGCTGTTGGCCGCCGTCCGCGCGACCGCGCTCGCCTGGATGTGCTCGGACATGATCCGCTCGGCCGCCTCCGCGTCGCGCCGCTCCAGCGCCTCCAGCAGGCGTTCGTGGGCGTCGAGGAACAGGCGGGCGTTGTCGGGGTCGTTCCACAGCGACACCGACGGCGGCACCGGGTTGTTCTGCCGGATGGAGCGCACGTGGGCGGCCAGGAACGCCGGGCCGCCGATGTCGGCGACCGTCTGGTGGAACAGCCGGCTGTCCTGGGCCGCCTGGTGGGCGTCGGCGCCGCGCATGCGCTCGTGGATGCCGCGCAGCAGGTCCAGGCCCTCGGGGGTGATGCGGGCGGCCGCCAGCCGGGCGGTGAGCCCCTCGACCGCCGCGCGCAGCAGGTACAGCTCCTCGGCGGCGCCCGAGCCCAGTTCCGAGACCGTGGCGCCGTGGTGGGCGCGGTAGGAGATCAGGCCGTCGCTCTCCAGGCGGCGCAGCGCCTCGCGCACCGGCGTGATGGAGACCCCGAGGCGGGCGGCGATCTCCTCCTGGCCGATGGCGGCGCCGGGCGGGAGTTCGCCGTTGAGGATCTCGTGGCGCAGGACCTCGTGGACGTAGTCGGCCTTGCTGCCCGGGGGGCGGCGGGCCGGAGCGGCGGGAGTGGCCGCCCCCGCTGAGCCGCGGGTCCTGGCGCGAGCCACTGGGGCGTCTCCTCCCTGAGCGGAACCGGTGGCGCCAATTCTAGTGGGCCCCGAGGTGCGGCCCAGGCCACACAAGGGGTTGACCTATATCCCATATTTTATAAGATGCAGCCTCATGCAACCCCTGGGAAACATCCGGGTCATCGACGCGGCGACCCTGTTCGCCGGTCCGATGGCGGCCACCTACCTCGGCGACTTCGGCGCCGACGTGATCAAGGTCGAGCACCCCCGCCGCGGCGACCCCTCGCGCGGGCACGGCCAGGCCAAGGACGGCGTCGGCCTGTGGTGGAAGCTGCTCTCCCGCAACAAGCGCGTCACCGCCGTCGACTTCTCGGTCCCCGAGGGCCAGGAGGTCGCGCTGCGGCTGCTCGCCGACGCCGACGTCCTGATCGAGAACTTCCGCCCCGGCACGCTGGAGCGGTGGAACCTCTCCCCCGAGCGGCTGTGGGAGGTCAACCCGCGCCTGGTCATCGCGCGCGTCACCGGGTTCGGGCAGAAGGGGCCGATGGCCCACCGCCCCGGCTTCGGCACGCTGGCCGAGGCCATGAGCGGGTTCGCCGCCGTCACCGGCGAGCCCGACGGCCCGCCCACCCTGCCCCCGCTCGCCCTGGCCGACGGGATCGCGGCGCTGGCCGTGGCCTACGGCGTCATGGTCGCGCTGCACGCCCGCGAGCGCACCGGGCGCGGCCAGGTCGTGGACCTCGCGATCATCGAGCCCATCCTCACCGTCCTCGGTCCGCAGATCACCGCCTACCACGCCCTGGGCACCGTGCCCCGGCGCACCGGCAACCGCTCCTCCAGCAACGCCCCCCGCAACACCTACCGCACGCGCGACGGCCGCTGGCTGGCCGTCTCCACCAGCGCCCAGAGCATCGCCGAGCGGGTGGTGCGCCTGGTCGGGCGGCCCGACCTGGTCGAGGAGCCGTGGTTCGCCTCGGGCCGCACCCGCGCCGAGCACGCCGACGAACTCGACGCGGCGGTGGGCGGGTGGATCGCCGAGCGCGACGCCGACGAGGTGATCGCGGCCTTCGAGGAGGCGCAGGCGGCCGTCGCGCCGATCTACGACGTGCGCGACATCGCCGAGGACCCGCAGTACGCGGCGCTGGAGTCGATCGTGCACGTGCCCGACGAGGAACTGGGCTCGGTCGCGCTGCAGAACGTGGTGTTCCGCCTGTCGGACACCCCCGGCGAGATCCGCTGGGCCGGGCCGCCCAAGGGCGCCCACTCCGAGGAGGTCCTGGGCGGCCTGGGCTACGGCGCCGACGACATCGCGCGGCTGCGCGAGGCGGGGGTGGTCGCGTGACCTCCGGCTCCCCGGCGGGTACGCCCGCCGCCGCCCGCCCGCCCTTGGTGGCCTGGCTGTACGTGCCCGGCGACCGCCCCGACCGGTTCGCCAAGGCCCTGGCCTCGGGCGCCGACGCGGTCATCCTCGACCTGGAGGACGCCGTGCTGGCGCCCGCCAAGGACACCGCGCGGCACAACGTCGTCGAGTTCCTCGCCGGCCTGGACCCGGCCGGGGCGCCCGGCCGGCCCCGGGTCCACGTGCGGATCAACCCGCCGCGCGGCGAGCACGGGGCGCGCGACCTCGACGCCCTGGCGGCGCTGGGCGCCGCCGCGCCCGACGCGGTGCGGGTGCCCAAGGTCGAGACCCCCGACGACGCCGACCTGGTCGCCGCCCGGCTGGGCGCGGCCACCGAGGTCCACTGCCTGCTGGAGTCCGCGCTGGGGGTGGAGAACGCCGCAGCCGTCGCGGCCCACCCGGCGGTGCGGGCGCTGGCCCTGGGCGAGGCCGACCTGGCGGCGCAGCTGCGCCTGCGCGGCGACGCCGCCTACACCTGGCTGCGCGCGCGGGTGGTGCTGGCCTGCGCCGCCGCCGGACTGCCGGCGCCCGCCATGGCCGCCTACGTCGACGTCGCCGACACCGAGGGCCTGCACGCGTCCTGCCTGGCAGGACGCGACCTGGGCATGTTCGGCCGCACCGCCATCCACCCGCGCCAGGTCGAGGTGATCCGGCGCGCCTTCACCCCCGACGCGCGAGAGGTGGCGCGCGCCCGTGAGATCGCCGCGGCGGCCGAGCAGGGCGCGGCCGACGGCGCGGGCGCCATCGCGCTGCCCGACGGGCGGTTCATCGACGCCCCCATCGTCGAGTCGGCGCTGCGCACGATCGCGCTCGCCGACCACCTGGGCGCTCCGCGCCCCCACTGACGGCGGCGGCCGGGCGCCCCCATCCGGGGCTCCCGGCCGCCGATCCCCTCGGCGGCGGGCGGCGGGCGCGACCCGCCCCCGCCCGCCGCCGGGGTGCGCGCGCGGCCGCGCGCCGCCGTCCGCGCGCCCGGCCCACCACCGGGGCGGCCTCGTCCGGCCCGCCCCGGCCCCCAGCGGGGACCGCGGTCCCCCTATCCCCTGATCGGCGCTGAAGGAGTCCCCTATGCCGACGCCCCATCACCCCCGCCACCCCAGCGGCCCCCGCCCGACCGGGGCCGCGCACGCGCCGCCCGGCCGCGCCGCCGCCTCCACGGAGCAGGAAGGTAGGTCCGCGCCGTGATCGGACTCTGGGCGTTCGTCGCCTACATCTGCGTGATCATCCTGTGGAACGTCGTCATCAAGCGCGGTATCGGCGAGGCCATGGTCATCGGCTTCGTCGTGGTCGCCGTGTTCGGCGGCGCGCAGGCGCCCGGCCTGATGTGGGCCGGGATCCGGGCGGCGGCCACCGAGGAGGTCGTGTTCGCCGCCTCGGCGTTCGTGTTCATGGGCTTCCTGCTCGGCCGGACCGGGCTGGTGGACCGGCTGGTCGACATGCTCAACTCGCTGCTGGGCCGGCTGCGCGGCGGCCCCGCCTACGTCTCCACCGTGGCGTCGGCCCTGTTCGGCACGATCTCGGGCTCGGGCTCGGGCAACGCCGCGGCCGTCGGGTCGATCACCATCCCCTGGATGATGCGGGCCAACATCGACCCCCGGCTGGCCGCCACCGTCGTGGCGGGCAACGCGGGCCTGGGCATCGCGTTCCCGCCCAGCTCGTCGCTGTTCATCCTGACCGGCCTGGGCGCGGTCAGCTCGCTGGTCTCGGCCGAGGCGCTGTTCCTGTCGCTGTTCGCGGGCGGGGCGTGGCTGCTGCTGTACCGGCTGGTGCTGATGTGGGCGCTGGTGCGGCGCTACGGGATCGGCCCGGTCGACCCCGGCCTCACCCAGCCGCTGCGGCGCACCTTCGCGGCCGGGTGGCCCTCGCTGCTGATCTTCTTGGGGATCGCGGTGCCGGTGGTGCTGACCACGGGCGCGGTCGCGGCCTGGCTGGACGCCTGGGCCGGGGCCGGCACCATGGAGGCGGTCAGCATCATCACCTGGATCCCGGTGCTGGTCATCCTGGTGACCCTGGTGGTGGGCCGGCGCAGCCTGCCGCGCGGCCCGCGCGGCTGGTGGGACCTCCTGGGCGAGGCCGGACCCAAGTACGGGGTCATCGGCGTGGTGCTGTTCTTCGCCTTCGCGGCCTCCACGGTGCTGGGCGAACTGGGCATGGGCGAGGAGCTGACGTCGCTGCTGTCGGCGATCGACGCGCCGGCGTTCGTGCTGGCGCTCATCGTGGGCGTCATCGTGCTGGCGGCCGCGGCGCCGCTGACCTCCACGGCGACCATGGTCGCGGTCGGCTCCGTCGCCTTCACGGCGCTGGTGGGGGCCGGGGTGTCGCCGACGGTCGCGGCGGTGGCGGTGCTGATGTTCGCCTCGACCGAGGGCGCGTCCCCGCCGGGCGCCGCCCCGATCTACATCGCCAGCGGTATCGCCGGGGTCGACCCGACGCGCACGTTCCTGCCGCTGCTGCTGTGGTACGTGCTGCCCACCCTGCTGATCACCACACTGGTGGCGGTCGGCTTCCTGCCCATCCCCGGCTGAGACGAAGGGTCCACCATGAGGAAAGCACTCGACATCGCGTTCCGCATCGGCCTGGCCGCCTTCCTGCTCGCCGGGGTCGCGGTGGTGGCCGTCCAGGCGGCCGGCCTGGCGGCGGGGTCGGCGGGCCTGGTGACGTCGGCGGCCGAGACCGTCGGCCCCGTGGCCTACACGACGGCCGGGATCACGGGTGTCATCGCGTTCGTCCGCTCCTACCTGGAGAAGTGGGAGAGCGGCGACTGACCCCCGATCCGCGCGAGCGCCGCGGGCGCCCCGCCGCACCGGCGGCGGGGCGCCCGCGGCGTGTCCGGGCGGGTATCACCCCCGTGCGGCGGGGGCGCGCCGGGTCCGCTCCTCCTCGGTGAGGTTGGCGGGGATCCGTGCGCCGGTGTGCAGGGGCACGAGTTCGGACTGCAGGACCATGGTCGCGGCGCCGATCGCGGGGGCGGTGGCGGCCGACGTGGAGAGCTGGACGGCCACGGGGTGGGTCTGGCGGGCGAAGAACGTGCGGTCCAGCTCCTCGCGGATGGCGGGGAGGTAGATCGAGCCGGCGACCGCGAGGCTCTGGCCGGTGAGCACGACGCGGTCGAGGTCCAGGACGGTGGCCAGGGTGCGCGTGGCGACCGCGAGGTAGCGGGCCGAGCGGTCCATCAGCGCCCGGGGGCCGGGTTCGCCCCGGCGCGCGGCGCGGGCCACCGCCGCGAAGTCGGCGGCCACCGACGAGGCGCCCCGGCGCGGCCGATCGGCCAGGCCTGCAGCGCGGGCGGTGGCGGGGTCGGCGCGGGCCGCCGCCACCACCGCCGCCGGGCCCGCCACCGCCTCGGTGCAGCCGCGCGCGCCGCACCAGCACTCCGGGCCGTCGGCTGCCACGCACACGTGCCCGATCTCGCCGGCGTTTCCGCTGGTGCCGTGGTAGGGGATGCCGTTGATGAGGATGCCCGAGCCGATCCCGGTGCAGACGTAGACCGCGGCGAACGTCGCGGACCCGCTGACGGCGCCCGACCAGTACTCCCCCAGCGCCGCCGCGGTGGCGTCGTTGCCCAGGACGACCGGCAGTCCGGCGGCCTCGCGGACGGCGTCGTGCAGGCGGAAGTCGGCCCACCCGCGCAGCGCCGGCGGGGCCGGGCGCATGCCCGACTGCGCGGTGAGGGGCCCCGGGGCCACCAGGCCCACCCCCAGCACCCGCCGCTCCTCAACGCCCGCGCCCTGGACCAGCGCGGCGGTCTCGCGGGCGATGCGCGCCACCACCGCCGGGGGGTCGTCGGTGCCGGCGCCGGTGCGCGACATGCGCGCCACCACCGCGCCGGCGAGGTCGGTGAGCACGTAGGTGATCCCGGAGTGGTCCAGGTGCACGCCCACCGCGTAGCGGGCGGCGGGGTTGAGCCGCAGGAGCACCCGCGGCTTGCCGCCGGTGGACTCCGCGCGGCCGGTCTCGACGACGAGGTCGTCGTCGATCAGCCGGCGGACGACGGTGGAGATGGTGGCGCCGGTGAACCCGGTCGCCGCGATGAGCCCGACGCGGCTGATGGTGCCGGCCGCGCGGATGACGTCGAGCACCGCCGCCTGCGTGCTCGCGTGCGGAATCGGCCGTACCGCGCCGCCCAACTCGACCTCCCTGACGTCGCCGTGCCGACTGGCGCCTCGGCCGCGGCCGGAGCGGCCCGCCGGGTGCGGCACCCGGGGATTTTACCTTCGGGCGGCCGCGCGTGGCGTGCGCCCGGACCGGCGGCCGCACCGGCCCGTTCCCCGCGAAAAGGAATTGCGCGAATACCGGGCACCGGCTCCCACAGGCGCCATCGGCGAAACCACCGGTCCTTTGGCAGCGGGTGTTGACAGCCGCATTCGGCTGCCGAATATTCGTTTCACAGCGCGCTGGAGAAAACGATCGAAGCCGTCCTCCAAAAGCGTTTCCAGGAGAAATGACATGGGATCACGACGTTTGCTCCGGCGGGCGTTCGCCGCGGCGTTCACGCTGCTGGCGGCGGCCGCCCTCGTCCCCGCCGCCTCGGGCACGGCCGCGGCCGACTCCGCGCGGACGACGGGCGGGAGCGGCCCCTACGACGCCGGGTACACCACCACGCTCCGGCTGCCCGACCACACGATCTACCGCCCCGTCGAGCTCCCCGAGGACGAACCGCTGCCGATCGTCGTCTGGGGCAACGGCGCCTGCCGCGCCGACGGCACCTGGTTCGAGAACATCCTCACCGAGTTCGCCTCGCACGGGTTCCTCGTCATCGCCAACGGCGAGCCCGGCGGCACCGGACGGACCGACTCCGCGATGCTGACCGAGGCCATCGACTGGGCCGTCGTCGAGAACAGCCGGCTGTTCAGCCCCTACCGCGGCCACATCGACACCGGGAGCGTGGCGGTGATGGGCCAGTCGTGCGGCGGTATCGAGGCCTACGAGGTCTCCGACGACCGCCGGGTCGACACCACGGTGATCTGGAACAGCGGCATGCTGAGCGACCTGAACAACCACCACCTCGCCCGGCTGCACGCCCCCATCGCCTACTTCACCGGCGGCCCGAGCGACATCGCCTACGAGAACGCCATCGACGACTGGGGCCGCCTGCCCGCCGGGCTTCCGGCGTTCATGGGCCACCTCGACGTGGGCCACTTCGGCACCTTCGCCGAGCCCAACGGCGGCGAGTACGGCCGCGTGGGCACGGCCTGGCTGAAGTGGCGGCTCAAGGACGACCCGGCCGCCCGGGCGGAGTTCGTGGGCCCCGACTGCGGGCTGTGCGGCACCGCCTGGGAGGTCCAGCAGAAGAACCTGACCTGACCTGAGCCGGCCACGTCCGCCGGCGCCTCTGGCCGGGGCACAGCCGCGCCGGGCCCGCGAGGGGCCTGGCGCGGCTGTGCCCCGGCCTCTTTTCCCGCGCGTTTTCGCGGGGGAAATCCCGCGTGACCACGGCAAATCGTGGGAGCGCTCCCGAAGACAAGCCGGAAACGGGAATTCCACCCCTGGCCACGCCGCCCGACTCGGCTTACCCTTTGCGTGCCAGAGATCACTCTGAACGCGCGGTGGCACATCAGGGGGAATGGCGTGTCGGGTGATCGGATTTCCGGTCCCTATCCTCGATCAGGAGCGTGCATGCCGCACAACCGATGGGCGCGCCGGGCGTCCGCCGCCGCCGCGGCGGCGGTGCTCGGAGCGCTGACCGCGATCAGCCCCGCGTCCGCGAACGACCCCTCCGACCCCGGGGCCGCGTCCGCCGACGCGCCGCTTCCCCTGGACCGGCTGCGGATCGCCACCACGGTGACCGACGCCGACCTCGACCGGCCCACCGCCGTGGCCGCGCCCGACGACGGCAGCGGCCGGCTGTTCATCACCGAGAAGGAGGAGGGGACCGTCCGCGTCTACCACCCCGACACCGGGCTCGCGGCCGAACCCCTGCTGGACATCGGCGACCGGATCTCCGTCGAGGGCAACGAGCAGGGCCTGCTCGGCATCGCGCCCTCCCCCGACTTCGCCGAGGACCCCGCCCTCTACGTCGCCTACACCGCCACCGACTGGACGCTGACGCTCTCGCGCTTCCCGCTGGAGGCCCCCGACCAGACCACCGTGCCGGCCGGCGCCGAGGAGGTCCTGCTCACCCAGGAGCACGCCGAGTTCAACAACCACAACGGCGGCGACGTCCACTTCGGCCCCGACGGCCACCTCTACTGGAGCCTGGGCGACGGCGGCGGCGCGGGCGACCCGCTGAACAACGGGCAGAACCTCGGCACGCTGCTCGGCACCATCGTGCGCATCGACGTCAGCCGCGCCTGCGGCGACCTGCCCTACTGCGTGCCCGAGGACAACCCCTTCGTCGGTGTCGCCGACGCCCGGCCCGAGATATGGGTCTACGGCCTGCGCAACCCGTGGCGGTTCTCCTTCGACCCGGTCGACGGGTCGCTGTGGATCGGCGACGTCGGCCAGGGCTTCCACGAGGAGGTCGACCACCTCCCGGCGGGCGAGGGCGGCGCCAACTTCGGCTGGCCCTGCCGCGAGGGCCCCGCACTCTACGACGAGGCCCGCTGCGACGCCGGTGCCGACTACGAGGAGCCGGTGTTCTCCTACACCCACGAGGGCAGCGGCTGCTCGGTCACCGGCGGCGTGGTCTACCGGGGCGAGGAGTACGCCGACATCGCGGGCGGCACCTATGTCGTGACCGACTACTGCAGCAACATCGCCTGGGGGATCCGCCCCACGGGCGGCGGCGAGTACGAGGCCGCCGAGATCGGCGCGCTGCCCATCCAGGTGACGGCCTTCGGCGCCGACGGGTCCGGCGAGCTGTACGTGGTCAACGACCTGCCCGGACGGCTCTACCGCGTCTCCTTCGAGGCGCTGCCGCCGCCGGTGGACTGCGCCGTCGACTACACCGTGGACAGCCAGTGGGGCAGCGGGTTCACCGCGTCGGTGGTGGTGACCAACACCGGCGACGACCCGATCGACGGCTGGACCCTGGCGTGGGACTACACCGGCGGGCAGCGGGTCACCAACGGCTGGCAGGCCCGGGTCGCCCAGGAGGGGGCCTCGGTCACGGCCGCCAACCTCGACTGGAACCGGGTGATCGCGCCGGGCGGCACCGTGCGGTTCGGCGTGCACGGCAGCCACACCGGCGCCAACCCGGCTCCGGCGGAGTTCTCGCTGAACGGCTCGGTCTGCGAGGGCTGAGCGCGGTGGGGCGGCCGGGGCCGCGCGCGGGCACGGCCGCCCCACCGCCGCGCCGCGGGCCCCGCCGGCGCGGCTACACCGCGCGCAGGATCTCAAAGGCCGCCTGGCGGGCGCGGTGGACGGGGATCGCGACCACGCCGCCGCGCGCGGGCGGCGTGCGCGCGGTGATGACCCCCAGGACCTGGCCTTCGGGGCTGACCAGCGGTCCGCCCGCCGCCGCGGGGTCGACCCGCCCCTCGGCCGCCAGCGCGGTGGCCACGCCCGCCGCCCCCAGCGCGACGGGCCGCCGCTTGGCGCGCAGCACCACCGGGGCCGCGGGCGCGGCCAGCGCCGCCGGCGCGCCCACGGCGACGGCGAGGTCGCCCTCGCGGGCGCGGCTGAACGCGGTGCCGGAGGCCAGCGGCGGCAGTCCGGAGCCGGGCGCCACGCGCAGCACGGCGATGCCCGCGCCGCCGGCCCGGCCCAGCAGCTCGGCCGGGACCTCCTCGCCGTCGGCGCGGACCAGGCGCACCCGGGCGCCGGCCTCGATCCCGGCCACGACGCCGGCGGCGGTGACGACCACCCCCTCCAGCCCGATGCGGAACGCGCTGCCGCGGTGGGCGCCGCCGCGGGTCCGCACCGACACGACGCCCGCCAGGACGCCGCCGGGGACCTCGGCGGGAGGGGCGCCGGCCCGCGCGGTGGCCGGGCCCGGCGGGACCGGCGCGGCGGAGGGCGTGCCCGCGCCCCCGTGATCGTGCTCGGCCGCGGGCGGGGGCTGGGGGGCGCAGGCCAGGGCGGCGAGTACGAGCGCGGCGGCGGCCAGCCGCCGGGGCGCTGCCATCACCGGCCCCACCTCCTCCTCCGCCCGCCGCGGCCGTCCGGCCCCCAGGTAGATGCCGTCGCGGCGGATGCGGCAAACCGCCGCCCGCGCCCCGGCGGCGGCCGGTCCCGGCCGGTTTCGGCGGCGGCCCGCCGACCTGCCGCGACGCCGCGCCCCCGGGTTTCGGACGCGCTCCCGGCCGCGCCGGCGCGGTGTCCCGATGGGGGCCGTGGGAAGGGTGGTGCGCTACCGCGCAGGACCCTCCGGCGCCTCGCGCGGCGCCGGGCCGACGACCGGCCGCGCGGCCGCGCCCTGGCGGGCCCGCACGGCGGTGCCGGCGCAGGCGACCACGGCCGCGCCGCCCAGGAGGGTGGCCCAGGTGACGTGCTCCCCCAGCAGCAGCGCGGCCCAGCCGATGGTCAGCACCGGCTGGACCAGCTGCACCTGGCTGACCCGCGCCATCGGGCCGATGGCCAGCCCCCGGTACCAGGCGAAGAAGCCGAGGTACATGCTGACCACGGCCAGGTAGGCGAACGCGGCCCACTGGAGTGGGGAGGCGTCGGGGGGCTGGCGCAGCACGGCGAGGCCCGTGAGCGCGGCCATCAGCGGCGCGGCGAGCACCAGGGCCCAGGACACCGTCTGCCAGGCGCCGAGCTCGCGGGCGAGCAGCCCGCCCTCGGCGTAGCCGAGGGCGGCGGCGACCACGGCTGCGAACAGCAGCGCGTCCGCCCAGTGCGCCCCGCCGAGGCCGCCGCCCCCGAGCGCGGCGAACACCACGGCGGCGGCCGCGCCCGCCGCCGCCGTCGCCCAGAACGCGAGCGGGGGCCGTTCGCGCCCGCGCAGCACGGCGGTCACGGCGGTCGCGGCGGGCAGCAGGGCGATGACCACGGCGCCGTGGGCGGCCGGCGCCTGGGTCAGCGCGAAGGAGGTCAGCACCGGAAAGCCCACGACCACGCCCCCGGCGACAACTCCCAGGCGGGCCCACTGCGCGCCCCGGGGCGGGCGCTGCCGGGTGGCCGCCAGGGCGGCGGCGGCCAGCAGCGCGGCCACCACGGCGCGGGCCGAGCCGGTGAACAGCGGCGACATGCCGCCGCCCGCCACGGCCAGCCGGGTGAACGGGACGGTGAGGGAGAACGCCGCGACCCCCAGCAGGCCCCACGCCAGTCCGGCGCGGGAGGGGGATAGCACGGACGCCGCCGCGACGATAGCGCTACTCTTGTCTCTCATGGCCAACGATAGCAGTGGGCGGATCGTCGCCGGACTCCGGGAGTGGATCGCCGGGGCCGCGCCCGGCGCGCGGCTGCCCGCCACCCGCGCTCTGGTGGCCGAGTACGGTGCGAGCCCGGTGACGGTGCAGAAGGCGCTGCGCGCCCTGGCCGCGCAGGGGCTGGTGGAGAGCCGCCCCGGCGTGGGCACCTTCGTGCGCGCCGCCCCCCTCGCCCGCCCGCACGACCACGGGTGGCAGACCGCGGCGCTGGGCGCGCCGCGCGCCCGCGTACCGCAGGTCTCGGCCGCGCTGCGCACCGTGCCCAACGACGTGGTGGCGCTGCACGCGGGCTACCCCGACCGCGACCTGCTGCCCGAGCGGCTGGTGCGCGCCGCGTTCGCCCGCGCCGCGCGCGGCGGCGCGGCGGTGTCCCGGCCCCCGGCCGCGGGCCTGCCCGACCTCCAGGCGTGGTTCGCCGCCGAACTCGGCGCCGCCGCCCCGCCCGGTGCCGCGCCGCCGGGGCCCGGCGACGTGGTGGTCCTGCCGGGCAGCCAGAGCGGGCTGAGCACCGCGTTCCGCGCGCTGGTCGGCGCGGGCCGGCCGCTGCTGCTGGAGTCGCCCACCTACTGGGGCGCGATCCTGGCCGCCGCGCAGTCGGGGGTGGAGGTCGTGCCGGTGCCCAGCGGGCCGCACGGCCCCGACCCCGAGGAGGTCGACCGCGCGTTCGCGCGCACCGGCGCCCGCGCCTTCTACGCCCAGCCCGCCTTCGCCAACCCCACCGGCGCCCACTGGGCGCCCGACCTGGCCGACCGCGTACTGGCCGCGGCGCGCCGGCACGGCGCGTTCGTGATCGAGGACGACTGGGCGCACGACCTGGCCATCGACGCCGACGCCATACCGCTGGCCGCGCGCGACGAGGACGGGCACGTCGTCCACCTGCGGTCGCTGACCAAGAGCGTCTCGCCCGCCGTGCGCGTCGCCGGGCTCACCGCGCGCGGCCCCGCGCGCGACCGGATCCTGGCCGCCGCCCAGGCGGAGTCCCTCTACGTCAGCGCCGTGCTGCAGGCGGTCGCGCTGGACGTCGTCACCCAGCCCGCCTGGCGCACCCACCTGCGCGGGCTGCGCCGGCACCTGGCCGCCCGCCGCGACCTGCTCGTGGCGGCGCTGCGCGAGCACGCCCCCGAGGCGCACGTGGCGGCCGTGCCCCGCGGCGGACTGAACCTGTGGGTGCGCCTGCCCGACACCGTCGACCTCGCGGCGCTGGTGGCCGACTGCGCGGCCGCCGGGGTCGCGGTGGCCCCCGGCGACGAGTGGTTCCCCGCCGAGCCCACCGGCCCCTACCTGCGGCTCAACTACGCCGGCCCCAATCCGGGCGGCTTCGCCGAGGGCGCGCGGGCCATCGGGGCGGCCCTGGCGCGGCAGCGGTAGCGGTGGCGGCCGCGTCCGGCCCCGCCGGTTGACTTAGTTAATTCGATGACATAAGAACCGTGGTGAGCCGACCGGCCCCGCCCCCGGCGGCTCGCCCGGCGCCGCTGGAATCGCCCCCGCCGCGGCCGCCCGGCCGGCGGCGGGGTCCGTTCCGGCCGGCGCCCCGCTCATTTCGGCCGATCCGAGCAAGGAGCAACGCGTGGCCGCACCCGACGCACACCGCCCCCGCGGCGCCCCCGCCGCGGGCGCCGCCCTCCCCCCGGCCCCCGGCGCGGCCCCGAATGAGTGAACCGGTGCCCGCCCCCGGGGAAGGGGGCGCGGTCGGGCTGGTCCTGGCGCGGCCCGCCCGCCTGCTCAGCGTCGAGCCGTTCTTCATGGAGTTCATCGGCGGGATCGAGGAGCGCCTGGCCGAGCGCGACATGGCGGTGCTGCTGCACATCGTCGACTCCCCCGCCGCCGAGGCCGCCGCCTACGAGCGCTGGGCCGAGCGGGGCCTGGTCGACGCGGTGGCCGTGGTCAACCTGCGCGTGGGCGACGAGCGCCCGGCGGTGCTGGCGCGGCTGGGGCTGCCCGCCGTGCTCGTGGGCACCTGGCCCGGCGAGCCCGCCGCACCGGCGGTGCGCACCGACGACGCAGCGCCCGTACACGAGGCGCTGGCACACCTGCTGGAGCTGGGGCACCGGCGGGTGGCGCGGATCAGCGGGCCGCCCGAACTGCTGCACACCCGGGCGCGCACGGCGGCGCTGGAGGAGGGCTGCCGCCGGGCCGGGATCGCCCCGCCGGTGGTCCTGGCCGGCGACTACTCCCACGAGGCCGGGGCCGAGCTGACGGCCCGGCTGCTGCGCGCCGCCGAGCCGCCCACCGCGGTCCTCTACGACAACGACGTGATGGCGGTGGCCGGCCTGGCGGCCGCCAAGGAGCTGGACGTCGCGGTGCCCTCCGACGTGAGCCTGGTGGCCTGGGACGACTCCACGCTGTGCCGCCTGGCCTCGCCCCCGCTGACGACCATGAGCGTGGACGTGCACCAGTACGGGACCGCGGTCGCGGAGTCGGTGCTGGAGTGCGTCGACGGCCGCCCGGTGGCCGAGCGCTGGTCCCCCGCCGCCCGCTACGTCGCGCGGGGCAGCACCGCCCGGCCCGGGGTGCGCGCGGCCGTGTGAGGGCCCGCGCGCGGCGGGCGCCTCGGCCGCTCCCCTCCCGGCCCCCGGCGCGGTCGCCGCACCGGAGGAAAGTACGCCGACGAACTACGCTGCCCCTGTCGGGCCATCGCCCGCGCGCCCCCGGCCCAGGGCCGCGCGCGGCGGCAGCCGCCGAACACCGAGGGAGACCACCGTGCGCCGTCCCACCATCGCCGACATCGCCCAGGCAGCGGGGGTCTCCAAGGGCTCGGTCTCCTACGCGCTCAACGGCAAGCCGGGGGTCTCCGAGGCCACCCGGCTGCGCGTGCTGGCCATCGCCGAGGAGCTGGGCTGGGCGCCGAGCACGGCCGCCCGCGCGCTCTCCGACGGCCGCGCCGACGCCATCGGCATGGTGGTGGGCCGCCCGGCGCGCACGCTCGGCCTGGAGCCGTTCTTCATGGAGCTGATGTCGGGGGTGCAGACGGCGCTGGCCGAGACCTCCACGTCGCTGCTGCTCCAGGTGACCCCCGACCAGGAGCAGGAGGTGCGCACCTACCGCAACTGGCACGCCCAGAGCCGCGTCGACGGGGTGCTGGTGGTGGACCTGCTGACCGAGGACCGGCGCCCGGCCGCCCTCGCGGAGATGGGGCTGCCCGCGGTGCTCGTCGGCGGCCCCCTGCCCGGGGCCGCGCAGCCCTGCGTGTGGTCCGACGACGCCGCCTCGGTGGCGCGGGCCGTGGGCTACCTGGCCGGCCTGGGCCACCGGCGGGTGAGCCGGGTGGCCGGGCCGGCCGCGCTGCTGCACACCCACCGGCGCACGGCGGCGTTCGAGGAGGCCGCCGCGGCGTTGGGGCTGTCGGACTGGGCGACCGTGCACGCCGACTACTCCGACGCCTCCGGCGCCCAGGCCACCCGGCGGCTGCTGTCGCGGCGCCCGGCGCCCACGGCGCTGGTCTTCGACAACGACCTGATGGCGGTGGCCGGGCTGGGTGTGGCCCACGAACTGGGGTTCGCGGTGCCCGCCGACCTGTCGGTGGTGGCCTGGGACGACTCCCCGCTGTGCCGCATGACGCGGCCGGCGCTCACGGCGGTCAGCCGCGACGTCAAGGGCTACGGCGAGCACGCGGCGCGGGTCCTGCGGGAGCTGCTGGCGGGCGGCGCGGTCACCGACACGGCGGCGGCCCCGGCCACGCTGGTCGAGCGCGCCAGCACGGCCCCTCCGCCCCGCTGAGCCCCCGATCGCGGCCCGGCGGGCGGCGCGGCCGGCCCGGTGCGGCGCGGCCGGCCCGGTAGGGTGGCCGCGCGCTCGGGAGCGTTGACACTTAACCGGTTCAGTGGTGTTCTGTTCCCCGCCGCGGGCGCCACGGACGAATGGAGGAGCCCATGGACCCATCCGCCGACGACCCCGCTCCCCCGGAGTGGACGCGCGCGCAGCGGGAGCGGCTGGTGGCCTGGGCCGAGCGCGCCCGCCACCCCCACGGGTTCGCCTGGCTGGACGACACCGGCCGGCCCCGCGCGGAGGAGGGCGTCCACACCTGGATCACCGCCCGCGCCGCCCACGTGGGCGCGCTGCACGCCCTGCACGCGGACGGCGCCGACGGCACCGGCCGCAGGGCCGCCGCCCTCGCCGAGCACGGGGTGGCGCGGCTGCGGGAGTCGCTGCGCGACCCCGTCCACGGCGGCTGGTTCTCGCGCCTGGACCTCGACGGCACGCCCGCCGACACCGGCAAGGCCGCCTACCAGCACGCGTTCGTGCTGCTGGCCGGCGCCACCGGCACGGCGGCGGGGATCCCCGGCGCCGCCGCCCTGCTCGCCGACGCCGCCGCCGTGGTGGACTCCCGCTTCTGGGACGAGTCGGCCGGGCGCGCGGCCGAGGCGTTCGACCGCGACTGGACCGGCGCCGAGCCCTACCGCGGGGCCAACAGCAACATGCACCTGGTCGAGGCGTTCCTCGCGGCCGGGGCCGCCACCGGCGAACCCGCCTGGGCGCGGCGGGCGCTGGGCGTCGCCGCGTTCCTCATCGGCGAGCAGGCCGCCGGGCACGGCCACCGGCTGCCCGAGCACTACACCGCCGACTGGGCGGTGCTGCCCGAGTACAACCGCGACCGCCCCGCCGACCCGTTCCGCCCCTACGGCTGGACGCCGGGCCACTCGCTGGAGTGGGCGCGGCTGCTGCTGCACGTGGAGGCGGCGCTGGCCGACCCGCCGGAGTGGCTGCTGCCGGCGGCCGAGGCGCTGTTCGCCACCGCCGCGCGGGAGTCCTGGGCGCGCGACGGCGCCGACGGGTTCTGCTACACCCTGGACTGGTCAAACCGCCCGGTGATCCGCGCGCGCATGCACTGGGTGGCCGCCGAGGCGGTGGCGGCGGCGACCGCGCTGCACCGGCGCACCGGCGCACCCGGCTACGCCGGGCACGCCGACCGGTGGTGGCGCTACGTGCGCGCGCACCTGGTCGACGACGCGGCCGGCAACTGGCGCCACGAGCTCGACGCCGGCAACCGGCCCGCCGCCACCGTGTGGGCTGGCCGGCCCGACGTCTACCACGCCTACACCGCGCTGGCGTTCGCCGAGGGCCTGGCCGCCCCTGGGTTCGCGCTGCGCACCGCCGAAGGGAGCGGGGCCCGATGACCGCGGACGCGGGGCGGCCCGCCGGGGCGCCGGACGGCGCGGCGGGGGCGCCCGAGGGGCCGGACGCCTCGGCCGCGCGGCGGGCGGCGCCGCTGGCGGCCGTCGCCGGCGAGCACGTCATCGACCTGATCCCCGCCGACGACGGCCGGCTCGACCCCGTGCCCGGCGGCGGACCGGCCAACATCGCGGTGGCCACCGCCCGCCTGGGCACCCCCACCCTGCTGCTGTCCCGGTTCGGCACCGACGCCTTCGCCGAGCGGCTGCGGGCGCGGATGAGCGCGGAGTCGGTCGACCTGAGCCGCTGCCCGGTGGGGCCGGGTTCCTCGGCGCTGGCCCTGGCCGGGATCGGCCCCGACGGGTCGGCGCGCTACGACTTCTGGCTGGCCGACGCCCCCGACTGGCGGTGGACCCCCGAGGAGCTGGCCGGCGCGCTGCCCGACTCGGTGCGCGTGCTGCACCTGGGCTCCATCGCGGCGCTGCGCCCGCCCGGCGACGCGGCGCTGCTGGAGTTCGCCCGCGCCGAGCGGGCCCGCCGCACCGTCACCTTCGACCCCAACGTCCGCCTGGCCACGCTGCCCGGCCTGGACCACGCGCGCCGTCGCACCGAGGAGTTCTGCCGGGTCAGCCACCTGGTCAAGGCGAGCGACGCCGACCTGGCGGAGCTGTACCCCGCGGAGTCGGCGGAGTCGGCGGCCGAGCGGCTGCTGGCGCTGGGCCCGCGCGCCGTGGTGGTCACGCGCGGCGGCGCGGGCGCGTTCGCCCTCAGCGCCGAGGGCCGGGCCGAGGCCGCGGCGCCGCCGGTCGCGGTGCGCGACACCATCGGCGCGGGCGACACCTTCATGGCCGCCCTGATCGCCGGGTGCGCGGCGGCCGACGGCGCGGTGCCCGCCGATCCGGCCGCGCTGGAGGCGATGCTGGCGACGGCGGCGCGCGCCGCCGCGATCACCTGCACCCGGCCCGGCGCCGATCCGCCCACGGCGCGCGAGCTGGCGGGGTTCACCTTCGCGGGCTGAGGCGGCCGACGCCTCGCCGCGGACGACCCGCCTCCGGCGCCCGCGCGCGGGTGCCGGAGGCGCGTGGGCTCAGGACCCCGCCGGGCCGTCCCAGCGGCCCACGCCCGCCAGGCCCCACACCTGCTCGGGGCTGTAGTAGGGCTGGGTGTCGCGGGGCCGCCAGTCGGCGAGGTGGACCAGGCCCGGCTCGACCAGGGTGACGTCGGTGAAGAAGCGGGCGATCTCGTCGCGGCCGCGGATCTGGCCGGGCGAACTGGTGGACTCGTACATCTGCTGGAGGTAGTCGGCGCGCTCCGGGTGGGTGTCGCGCTCCAGGTGGGTGATGGCGATGTAGGAGCCCGGCGCGAGGCGGTCCAGGTAGCGGCGGACCAGCTCGTAGGGGCCCTGCTCGTCCTTGAGGAAGTGCAGCACCGCGATGAGCAGCAGGCCCACGGGGCGGTTGAGGTCGATGCGGGAGAGCAGGTCGTCGGCGCGGAAGACCTTCTCGGGCTCGCGCATGTCGCCCAGCACCACGCCGGTGATCTCGGGGCGGTCGGCCAGCAGCGCCTCGGCGTGCACCCGCACCACGGGGTCGTGGTCGACGTAGACCACCCGGGCGTCGGGGATGTGCCGCCGGGCGACCTCGTGCACGGGCTCCTGGGTGGGCAGCCCGGAGCCGATGTCGACGAACTGGTCGACGCCCTGGGCCGCCATGAACTCGACCGCGCGGCCGAGGAAGAGGCGGTTGGCGTGCGCCGCCATCTTCAGCTCGGGCATGGCCTTCAGCAGCCGGCCGCCCATCTCGCGGTCGACGGCGTAGTTGTTCTTGCCGTCGAGGTAGTAGTCGTAGAGCCGGGCGGCGCTGGGGACGGTGGTGTCGACCCCGGCGGGCGCGGAGGGGCCGGGAGGTGTGGGGTCGCTCATGGCGGGTCCTCGTTCGTCTCGAAAAGGCGGAGCGGAGCCGCCGGTGCGTGGGGAGGCGGCTTGGGTGCGGCCGTGGGCCGGACACTCGATGCGAGCTTAGGGGATCCAGCCCCAAACCCCGTGCCGGAGGGGCTTTCCGGCATTCCGGACGGGCGTCGGCGGCGCGGTGGCCGCAAGCGGCCGCGCGCCCCCGGTGTGGCTCAGTTCACCGCCCCGTGGCGGCGCCGTGGCGGACTCGCGGGGAACCGGAGGCGCCCGGGCGCCGTCCTATGCACAGCCGGCACGGAAAGCAGGCCGCCCGGCCCCTCGCGGCGGCCGTCCGGACCGGTCCGGCCTCGGCCGTTCCCCCAGAGGCGCCCCGCCTCGCCCGGCGCTCATGCACTCGACCACAGCCATGGGCGCGTTCAGCACCCGACACCGCCCATGAACGGACAGGGGTCTTTCGTGTACTCCTCTCAGTACTACCAGCCGCAGCAGCCCTACTCCTATCCCCAGGAGCCGCCGAAGAAGAAGACCAACTGGTGGCTGATGGGCTGCCTGGGCTGCGGCGGCCTGCTGATCCTGGTGATCGGCATCATCGTCGTGGTGGCGGTGGTGCTCAACAGCGGCGACGACAGCGCGGACTCCCCGCCCTCCGTCGACATCCCCAGCGCCGGGTCGGAGCCGCCCGCCGACGGCTCCTCCGCCCCGCCCGCCGAGGGCGGCGACGGCGAGGTCACCATCGTCGCCGAGACCGCGGAGTACACCCCCGGCGTGCTGTCGGAGGGCGGCGACTACGTCGCGGTGAACGTGACGGTCACCAACAACGGCTCCGACCCGCTGGCGGTCAACCCGCTGTACTTCTCCATCGAGGACGAGAACGGCCAGACCGTCGAGGCCGACCTGATGGAGTCGGTCGGCCAGGACGAGCCCTTCGACGCGATGGACCTCGCCACCGGCGAGAGCGAGAGCGGCGTGGTCGTCTTCCCGACCGCCTCGGCGCCCACGACTCTGATCATGGAGGACGTGCTGGGCATGACCTCCTACGAGGCGCCCGTGAACTGACGCCTTCGGCCGCAGACAGGCCCGGTCGGCCCCTGGGGCCGGCCGGGCCCTTCGCGTGCGCGCCGGCCCGCGGCCTTGACCTGAACTTTAGTTGAGGAAGCAGAGTGGGCGGCGGGCGGACCGACCGGGTCCGGAAACGATCGAAGGGGACCGCGATGCGCGAGGTGCGGGTCAGGGAGTTCGGCGGGCCGGAGGTGCTGGAGGTGGCGGAGGCGCCCGATCCGTCGCCCGCTCCGGGCGAGGTGCTGGTGGACGTGGCCGCGGCCGACGTCATGTACCTCGACACGCTGGTGCGGCGCGGCTGGGGCGGGGACTTCTTCCCCGTCCGGCCGCCCTACGTGCCCGGCAACGGCATGGGCGGCCGGGTCGCCGCCGTCGGCGCGGGCGTGGACGCCGCCTGGGTCGGCGCCGGCGTGGTCGCCGAGACCGGCCCCGCCGACCCCGAGACGGGGGTGAGCACCGCGCCCACGGGCGGCTCCGCCGAACGCGTGGCCGTCGCGGCCCACCGGCTGGTGCCGGTGCCCGCCGGGGTGGAGGTGCGCGACGCCGTCGCGGTGCTGCACGACGGCCCCACCGCGCTGCGGCTAGCGGAGGCGGGTGCCGTGCGTCCCGGGGCGTGGGTGCTGGTCGCGGCGGCGGCCGGCGGCGGGGGCAGCCTGCTGGTGCAGCTGGTGCGCGCCGCCGGCGGCCGGGTGATCGGGGCCGCGCGCGGGGAGCGCAAGCTGGAGCTGGTGCGCGGGCTGGGCGCCGAGGCGGTCGTGGACTACTCCGCACCGGACTGGGCCGATCGGGTGCGCGCGCTGACCGGCGGGCGCGGCGCCGACGTCGTGTACGACGGCGCCTCGGGCGCCATCGGCCGGACCGCGTTCGAGCTGACGGCGCCCGGCGGCCGGTTCGTCACCTACGGCACCACCGACGGCGAGTTCGCGCCGGTGGACCCCGAGGACGCCGCGCGGCGCGGGGTGGAGCTGACCACGCTGTTCGGTCTGCTCGACATGACCGGCCCGCGCAAGCGCGACAGCGTCGCCCAGGTGCTGGAGCTGGTCGCCAAGGGCGAGCTGCGGCCCGTGATCGGCCAGACGTTCCGCTTCGCCGAGGCCGCCGCGGCCCACGCGGCCTTCGAGTCCCGCTCCACGGTGGCCAAGACCCTGCTGGTCCCCTGACCCCCCGCGCCCCGGTCGCGCGGCCCGTGGTGCGCGGGGGCCGGCCATCCGGTGCCGGCGGGTACGGCCGGCGGCGGTCCGGTCCGCGGCCCCGGCAGCCCCGGCCAGGCAAGGACGGCGCGGCCCGTGGTGCGCGCGGGCGCGGCGGGCTAGGGTGGCGCCCGTGGCTTCCATCAGTGATCCCCGGGTCCGCGAAATCCTGCGGCACGGCACCCGGACCGGGAAACTCGCGTTCACCGCCTCCGACGGCCGCCCGCTGGTCGCGCCGGTGTGGTTCCTCCTCGAAGGCGACGACATCCTCTTCACCACCGGCAAGGACACCGCCAAGGGCCGCGCCATCGCCCGCGACCCCCGCCTGAGCATCTGCGTGGACGTGGAGGAGCCGCCCTACGCCTTCGTGCAGGTGCAGGGCGTGGCGGAGGTGTCGGAGGACCCCGCCGAACTGCTCCGGGTGGCCACCGACCTCGGCGGCCGCTACATGGGGCCCGAGCGCGCCGAGGAGTTCGGCCGCCGCAACGGCGTCCCGGGCGAGCTGCTGGTGCGCATCCGCCCCACCCGCGTCCTCGCCGGGCTCGACATGGCCGACTGACACCGGACCGGTGCGGTCCCGCACCGCCGGGCTCAGGCGGGCGGGGCGCCGCCGCTCCAGCCGGGGGGCGGCGGCTCCAGCGCCGACCGCAACTCCTCGCCCGACAGCCGCTCGGCGAGCGCGATCGCCTCCTCCGCGCCCTCGGCGTCGCCCAGCCGCTTCAGGCCGAAGGCCAGCCAGAAGTGGGGCTCATAGGAGTCCGGGTCGGCCGCCGCGGCGGCGCGCAGGGTCGCCAGCGCCTCCGCCACGTCGACGCTGAGCTGCGCACGGCCGCGCTGGAGGAGCAGGCCCGGATGGTGCGGTGCGACGGCCAGGCCCGCCCCGGTCGCCTCCAGCACCGCCGCGTGGTCGCGGCGCCGGGCGTGGCAGAGCGCCTCCAGGTACTCGAAGCACTGGCCCCCCGTGCGGCCACCGGCCGCGCGCCGCACGGGCCAGCGCCACCGCCTCGTCCAGCCGGCCGAGGCCGGTGAGCGCGCGGACGGCGAGGGCGTGGGTCACCGGGCTGTCGTGGTCGCGCTCGATGAGCGGTGCCACCAGCTCCCAGGCGGTCCGGGAGTCCCGGTCGTCCTCGTGGGCCAGACAGGCCGACTGGGTCCGCACCGCCGGGTGGTCGGGGTTGTCGGCGAACAGCGCGCGCAGGAGCGGGCGCGCCTCCTCGGGCCGCCGCGCCCGCTCACGGAGCGCCTTGGCCACCCGCAGCTGCCACAGGACCAGCCGGTCGTCGGTGCCCGCGGCGTGGGGGACCAGCAGGTCGGGCAGGCCCGCCTTCAGCAGCGTCGCCAGCGTTCCCGCGATCCGTTCCGGTGCGGGCCGCTGCGCCAGCGCCGAGGTGAGCGCGTCGTCGGCCTCGGCGTGGCGGCCGAGGTGCGGCAGCGCCTCCCCCAGGCAGAGCCGGCTCACCGGGTCGGCGGGCTCGGCGGCCACCACGGCCTGGGCCGCCCTCCGCGCGTCCTCCCAGTCGCCGAGGGCGGCGTAGACGTCGCGGACGAGGCTGTGGATCGTGGGATCGGCGGGCTCCAGCCGCACCGCCCGCGCGGCGGCGGCGCGTGCCTCGTTCTCGCAGCCCACCACGCGGGCCGCGGTGTAGGCCAGCGCCGCCGCCTCCAGGGCCGCGCCCGGGGCCAGCCGCACCGCCTCGCGGGCGTGCGGCAGCGCCTCGACGGCGGCGCCGGTCTCGGCGAACAGCAGGGCGTACCAGTAGTGGGACGTCGATTCGCCGGGGAGCACGGCGACCAGCCGCTCGGCGGTCTCGACCGCGGCCCGCACGTCGCCCCGCGCGGCCAGGACCCGCGAGAGCCCGTACAGGGCCTCGGGGTCGTCGGGGGCGGCGGCGAGGGCCCGGCGCGCGGTCTCCTCGGCCTGCTCCAGGCGGCCCATCTCCGCCAGCAGCGCGGCGCGCCCGGTCAGCTCATCGACCGGGGAGCGGGAGACGTCCGTCACCGCGTCTCGGCTGGGTCCGCGGGCTCCTTCAGGGCCCAGCCCAGGTCCAGCCCGGACAGCCGCTCGGCGGTGGCCACCGCCTCCGCGGCCCCGGCGCGGTCGCCCAGCTTGCCCAGGGCCAGCGCCAGCCAGACGTAGGGCTCGTGGAAGTCGGGGTCGGCGGCGATGGCGGCGCGCAGGGTGGGCAGGCCCTCCTCCACGCTGAAGGTGAGCTGCGATCGGCCGCGCAGGTAGAGCAGGCCGGGGTGGTGCGGCCAGCGGGCCAGGCCGTGCTCGGTCGCCTCCAGCACGGCCGCGTGGTCGCGCCGCTCGCCGTGGCAGTACGCCTCCATGTACTCGAAGACGAGCGTGCTGTGCGGCCACCGGCCGCGGCACGCCCGTGCCAGGGCCACCGCCTCGTCCAGCCGTCCGAGGTCGGCGAGCGCGTGGACGGCCACGCCGTGGGCGTCGGCGCTGTCGTGGCCGCTCTCGACCAGGGGGGCGACCAGCTCCCAGGCGCTCTGGGCGTCGCCGTCGGTGTCGTAGGCCAGTTCGGCCAACGCGGTCCGCACGTCCGGGTGGCCGGGGTTGTCGGCGAACAGCCCGAGCAGGATCGGGCGGGCCATGTCGGGGCGGCCGGCCTCCTCCACGAGCAGTTCGGCCGCCTCCAGCTGCCAGGCGATCAGCCGCTCGTCGGTGCCCGCGGCGTGGGGGACCGTGGGGTCGGGGCGGCCCAGCGCCGCGCACACCCGGCCGAACAGCTCGCGCATCTCCTCGGGCAGGCCTGCCTCCAGCAGGACCACGGCGGTGGTCTCCAACTGGTCCTGCGACGGCCGCTGCTGGAGGGTGGACATGAACGCCGCGCCGGCCTCGGCGTACCGGCCCAGGTTGAGCAGCGCCTCGCCCAGGCGGAACCGGGCGACCGGGTCGGCGGGCCGGGCGTCGACCACGGCCTGGGCGGTCTCACGGGCCCGTTCCCAGTCGCCGAGCCGGGTGTAGACCCCGCGCGCGAGGTCCTGGGCCACCGGGTCGGCCGGGGCGGTCCGCAGCAGCTCCGCGGCCGCGGCGCGGGCCTCGTCGGCGCACCCGGCGACGGCCGAGGCGGTGCGGGCCAGGACCCCCAGCTCCAGCGCCGACCCCGGGTTGAGCCGCACCGCCTCGCGGGCGTGCGCCAGCCCCTCGGCGAAGCGCGCGGCGTCGCCGAGCAGGCTGGCGTACCAGTAGTGGCTGACGGAGAGGTCCGGGCGCACGGCCAGCAGCCGCGCGGCGACCTCGATGGCGCCGTCCCGGTCGCCCCGGTTGTTCAGGACGCGGGAGAGCGTCAGCAGGGCGCTCGCCCGGTCGGGGTCGGCGGCCACGGCCCGGCGCGCGAACTCCTCGGCCTGCTCCAGACGGCCCATCGCCGCCAGCGCCTTGGCGCGCTCGGCCAGGTCGGCGGCGGCGTCGTGCGGTCCTCGGTCACCGCGCCGTCCGCCCGTTGAGGTACTCCACCAGTTCGTCGTAGGCGCCGGCCTGGTTGCCGAACATCGCCACGCCGCGCGCGGTCTCCAGCCAGGTCTCCGTGGAGGGGCGGATGTCGCTGAGGGCGGCCTCGAAGTCGGGCATCTGGATGAGGCGGACCTCGCCGCTGGCGGCGGAGTCGAGCAGGGCCCGCTCGGCGGCGGAGTCGCACAGGTGGGCCAGGTCGGCGCCGGAGAAGCCCTCGGTGCGCCGGACCAGGGTGTCGATCTCGATGTTCTCGATGGGGCGGTCACGCAGGTGG
The DNA here is from genome assembly GCF_013410565.1 of Streptomonospora nanhaiensis. Taxonomy (NCBI): domain Bacteria; kingdom Bacillati; phylum Actinomycetota; class Actinomycetes; order Streptosporangiales; family Nocardiopsidaceae; genus Streptomonospora; species Streptomonospora nanhaiensis. Next base: position 5,012,396 of record NZ_JACCFO010000001.1, on the reverse strand, counting down.
TAGCGCAGGATCGCCTCACGGGCCGAGGCGTCGGGCGGCACCACCAGCACGGTGCGGTCGAACCGGCCGGGGCGGCGCAGCGCGGAGTCGACCTCCCAGGGCTGGTTGGTGGCGGCCAGGACGAACACGCCCTCGTTGTCGGCGTTGACGCTGTCGAGTTCCAGCAGGAGCTGGTGGACGACGGAGGCCCCGCCGCCGGACTGATGGTCGCGGCGGCGGCCGATGGCGTCGATCTCGTCGAAGAACACCACGCAGGGCGCCCTGCGGCGGGCCTGGGCGAAGACGAAGCCGATGTTGCGCTCGGACTGGCCGAGGTACATGTCCAGGACGTCGGTGATGCCGACGGAGAGGAAGTCGGCGCCCAGCTCCCCGGCCAGCGCGCGGGCGATGAAGGTCTTGCCGCAGCCGGGCGGGCCGTAGAGGAGCAGGCCGCCGCGCAGGCTCTTGCCGTAGAGGCGCTGGAGTTCGGGGTTGCGCATGGGCGCCAGGAACGCGGCGTGCAGGCGCTCCTTGACGGCCTCCATGCCGCCGACGTCGGCCAGGGTGACCGTGGGCGCGACCGGTTCGGGCGGGGGGTAGCCGGAGCCGGCGTCCTGGGGGTCGGCGACCACGTAGGCGGGGCCGACGATGTCCTCGATCGGCACCGCGCCTTGGGGGCGCTGCGGCTCGGGAGCGGCGCCCAACTGGCCGGCGACCGAGGCGGCCGCCGCGAACAGGCCGGGCTCCTCGGCGGCGGCGCGCAGCGCCATGTTGGCCCCGTTGGACTGCCCGGCGATGTAGACCCGGTCGGGGTCGGCCCGGTGCTCCTCGACCAGTTCGGCCACCAGGGCGCGCAGGAAGTCCATGTCGGCGTCGGGGTCGGGGCGCAGGGCGGTGGGCTCCCGGTGGTCGCCCCACCCGGAGTGCAGTCCGGCGGGGTAGACCACGCCCAGCCCCTCCTCGGCCGCGGCCTCCGTCAGCCCCGTGGTCTCGGCCATGTCCCGGGGCGAGGAGCCCTTGCCGTGCAGCGCGATGACGACCGGCACCGACCGTCCGCGCGGGAGTTCGCCCGTGTAGGCGCGCTCGGTGCCGCCGACCTCGACGGAGCCCTCGACGGGGCGCTGCGGCCCGCGTGCCCGCGCGTCCCCTCCCCCGGCGGCGGCCTGGTCGGCGGCCGCGGCGCCTCCGGCGGCGGCGCAGCCCAAAACCAGGGCCGGCACCAGGACCAGCCCCACCAGCCGGTGGCGGCCTCGGGTCTTGGGCATGCGTGTCCTTCCGTGTGGCGTCGATCGCGGAAGCGGGGCCGGGGCGGCGGGCCGGGCGCCGCGGCGGCCGGGTCACCCCCCGGCCGCCGCACCCCTTGGTCGGCCGCCCGCGCCCGTGCGGCGGCGCGGACGGCTCCGGGTCAGCCTGCCGACCCCGGCGTTTCCTCGGCGTAAGCGGCCAGCGCTGGGGGCAGCGGCTCGCTGTGCACGACGTGCAGGCTGGTCACGGCGCGGGTCAGCACCACGTAGAGCCGGTTGAGACCGCGCGCCTCGGCCGCCGCGATGCGGGCCGGTTCGTCCACCACCACCGCGTCGAACTCCAGCCCCTTGGCGAGGGTGGCGGGCACGCACACCAGCCGGGCCGCCTCCAGCGCGTCCTCGGTCTCGCCGACCAGGGCGGTCTCCAGCCCTTCGGCGCGCAGCCGGGCGGCGAGCCCGGCGGCGTCGGCCTCGGCGGTGATCACCCCGACCGAGCCCTCACCGGCGAGCGCGGCGCGGCAGGCCGCCACCACGGCGCCGGCCCGCTGCGCCGCAGGCGCGGCGGTGACCCGCAGCGATCCCGCGCCCTGGCGCACGCCGGTCGGCCGGCCCAGGCCGGGCGCGATCTCGGGCAGCAGCCGGGCGGCGAAGTCGATGATCTGGGCGGGCACCCGGAAGCCCCGGTCGAGCACGGCCAGGTGCGCGTCGGGCTGGCCGAGGTGGGCGAGCAGCCTCTCCCACCGGTCCACGGCCGAAGGGCTGGTGCCCTGGGCGATGTCGCCGAGCACGGTGAGCGAGCCGCGCGCGCAGCGCCGCGCGATGACCCGGCACTGCATCGGGCTGAGGTCCTGGGCCTCGTCCACCACGATGTGGCCCAGGGTGTCGGGGCGCTCGATGAGGCCGGCCGCCTCGTCGATAAGGGCGAGGTCGGCGACCGACCACCTGGCCGACTTGGGGCCGCGCGGGCGGCCGGGCAGCAGGACGCGGCGCTGCTCCTCGGGGGTCAGGAGGCCCTCGGCCGCACGGGCGAGGCGGTCGGGGTCGGTGAGCAGGCCCAGGACGAGGCGCACCGGCTCGGCCTTGGGCCACATGGCGCGGACGGCCGCGCTGACGGTGCGGTTGCGGCGCAGCGCGCTCAGCGTGCCGGAGTCGACGGACTCCCCCGAGTTCTCGATCCGCCGCATGAGCAGGTGGGCGATCCGGTGCAGCAGCAGGTTGGGGCCGGCGCCGTAGGCCATGTCCCGGGTGCGCAGCTCGTCGAGCACCTCGGCGAGTTCGTGGGCGGGGATGCGCCAGCGGCGCGAGCCCCGCTCGACCACGAGGGTGTCCTCGGGCGGGGTGGGCAGGCTCCACAGGTCGCGGCGGATGACCTCGGCCATGCGGGCGTCGCCCTTGACGCGTTCGGCCTCGGGGTCCTCGGCGCGGCGGACGGGGACGCGGGCCGCCAGTTCCTCGATCGTGGTCTGGCGGACGCCGACCTCGCCGAGCGCGGGAAGCACGCGGCGGATGTAGGAGAGGAAGGAGCGGTTGGGGCCGATGATGGCCACGCCGCCGTCGCGGCGCAGCCGGTCGCGCTCGGTGTAGAGGAGGTAGGCGATGCGGTGCAGGCCGACGGCGGTCTTGCCGGTGCCCGGCGCGCCCTGGACGCAGATGGTGGGGCGCAGCGGGGCGCGGACGAGGTCGTCCTGCTCGGGCTGGATGGTGGCGACGATGTCGCGCATGGGGCCGGTGCGGGGCCGCTCGATCTCGGCGTGCAGCAGCCGGTCGGCCAGGGTCTTCGCGCCGGGGCGGTCGTCGGGGCGGGGTGCGGCGGCGAGCGGCTCGTCCTCGTAGGCGGTCAGCTCTGCGGTGTCGGAGAACCCGTAGCGGCGGCGGCGCAGCACCCCCTGGGGGTCGGTGGCGCTGGCGCGGTAGAAGGCGGCGGAGATCGGCGCGCGCCAGTCGATGACGAGGGGGTCGCCCAGGCCGTCGTGCACGTGCCGGCGCCCGATGTAGACCCGGTCGGCGTGGGGGGTGCGGGTGTGGGCTGCGGGGCCGGTGGGGCCGCCGCCGGAGGGGGCGCCCGGCTCGTCCTCGTAGACGGTTCCCGGCGGGTACTCCAGCCGGCCGAAGAACAGCGGGACGTCGGGCAGGTCCACGAGGGCGGCGGCGCGCCGCTTGCGGTCCATGTCCAGGATCCGGTTGATCAGGGTGTAGTCGGCGTCCTCGGCGCTGTCCTGGACGGACTCGGTGGTGACGACGTCCTCGTGCATGCGCGCCAGCGCGGCGCGGGCTTCGGCGAGGAACGCGCGTTCGGAGCGGATTTCGGGGTCGGCGACGGAATCGGGCACGGTTTCGGCCATGATGAGGGCAGCCTCGGCGGTAGGCGGGACACGGGGGTAACGGGCGGCAGCGCGGGTCCCGCCCCGGAAAGCCCCCGGTGCGTCGCGATCCTCAGCGCACAGGAAAAAGAGTTGCCGCCAAGCAAGAGCCAAAGACGTTAGTCGCCTATGGCCGCCAAGGCAAATCGGCAGAGCACCCGGAGGCCCGCCGCACGGCCGATGCGGGCCGAGGGCGCGGCCCCCTCGCGGGCGGAGGGCCGGGGACGCGCGTGGACCCGGCCCCGCCCGCGCGGACGGGGGTCAGCCCTTGACGTAGGCCGCCAGGTGCTCCCCGGTGAGGGTGGAGGCGTCGGCGACGAGGTCGGCGGGGGTGCCCTCGAAGACGACGCGGCCGCCGTCGTGGCCGGCGCCGGGACCGAGGTCGATGATCCAGTCGGCGTGCGCCATGACCGCCTGGTGGTGCTCGATGACGATGACCGACTTGCCGGAGTCGACCAGCCGGTCGAGCAGGCCGAGCAGCTGCGCCACGTCGGCCAGGTGCAGGCCGGTGGTCGGCTCGTCCAGGACGTAGACGCCGCCCTTCTCGGCCATGTGGGTGGCGAGCTTGAGCCGTTGGCGCTCGCCGCCGGACAGGGTGGTGAGCGGCTGGCCGAGGGTGAGGTAGCCCAGACCGACGTCGTCGAGCCGGTCGCAGATCGCGTGGGCGGCCGGGATGCGGGCCTCGCCGGAGCCGAAGAACCCCTTGGCCTCGGCAACCGGCATGGCCAGGACCTCGCTGATGTCGCGGCCGCCCAGCCGGTAGGCCAGGACCGAGGACTCGAACCGCTTGCCCTCGCACTCCTCGCACGTGGTGGCGACACCCGCCATGATGCCGAGGTCGGTGTAGATCACCCCGGCGCCGTTGCAGTTGGGGCAGGCGCCCTCGGAGTTGGCGCTGAACAGCGCGGGCTTCACGCCGTTGGCCTTGGCGAACGCCTTGCGGACGGGTTCGAGCAGCCCGGTGTAGGTGGCGGGGTTGCTCCGCCGGGAGCCGCGGATGGCGCCCTGGTCGATCGACACCACGCCCGCCCCGGCGGGAAGCGAGCCGTGCACGAGCGAGCTCTTGCCCGACCCGGCCACGCCGGTGACCACGACGAGCACGCCCAGCGGGATGTCGACGTCGACGTCGCGCAGGTTGTTGGCGTTGGCGCCGCGGATCTCCAGCGCACCGGTGGGGGTGCGCACCTTCTCCTTGAGGGCGGCGCGGTCGTCGTAGTGGCGGCCGGTGAGGGTGTCGCTGGCGCGCAGCTGCTCGACGGTGCCCTCGAAGCACACGGTGCCGCCCGCCGTGCCCGCCCCGGGGCCGAGGTCGACGACGTGGTCGGCGATCTCGATCGCCTCGGGCTTGTGCTCCACCACCAGCACCGTGTTGCCCTTGTCGCGCAGCCGCAGCAGCAGGGTGTTCATCCGCTGGATGTCGTGGGGGTGCAGGCCGATGGTGGGCTCGTCGAAGACGTAGGTGACGTCGGTCAGCGACGAGCCGAGGTGGCGGATCATCTTGGTGCGCTGGGCCTCGCCGCCGGAGAGCGTGCCCGAGGGACGGTCCAGCGAGAGGTAGCCCAGGCCGATCTCCACGAAGGAGTCGAGGGTGTGGCGAAGCGTGGCGAGCAGCGGCGCCACCGAGGGTTCGTCCAGGCCGCGGACCCACTCGGCGAGGTCGCTGATCTGCATCGCGCAGGCGTCGGCGATGCTGATGCCGTTGACCTTGGCGGAGCGGGCGGCCTCGCTGAGCCGGGTGCCGCCGCAGTCGGGGCAGGTGGTGAAGGTGACCGCGCGGTCGACGAAGGCCCGGATGTGCGGCTGCATCGCCTCGCGGTCCTTGGAGAGGAACGACTTCTGGACCCGGGGGACGAGCCCCTCGTAGGTCATGTTGGTGTTCTCGATCTTGATCTTGGTGGGTTCGCGGTACAGGAAGTCGTGCAGCTCGGTCTCGCTGTAGTCGCGGATCGGCTTGTGGGGGTCGAAGAAGCCGGACCCGATGAAGAAGCGCACCGACCAGCCGTCGGGCTTGTAGCCGGGGACGGTGATCGCGCCCTCGGCGAGCGACTTGTCGCGGTCGTAGAGCTGGGTGAGGTCGATGTCGGTGACGCTGCCCATGCCCTCGCAGCGCGGGCACATGCCGCCGGTGCGGGTGTAGGTCTGGCGTACGGCCTTGGCGCTGCCGCCGCGTTCGACGGTGATGGCGCCGCTGGCCCGCACCGAGGCGGTGTTGAAGGAGAACGCCTGGGGCGAGCCGATGTGCGGCTGCCCGAGCCGGCTGAAGAGGATGCGCAGCAGGGCGTTGGCGTCGGTGACGGTGCCGACCGTGGAGCGGGCGTTGGCGCCGATGCGCTCCTGGTCGATGATGATCGCGGTGGTCAGCCCTTCGAGGACGTCGACGTCGGGGCGCGCCATGGTGGGCATGAAGCCCTGCACGAAGCTGCTGTAGGTCTCGTTGATCAGCCGCTGGGACTCCGCCGCGATCGTGGCGAACACCAGGGAGCTCTTGCCCGACCCGGACACACCGGTGAACACGGTCAGCCGCCGCTTGGGCAGCGTGAGGCTGACGTCCTTGAGGTTGTTCTCACGCGCGCCCTGGACGCGGATCAGGTCGTGGCTGTCGGCGGCGTGGGCCGCGGCGGACCGCGGGGCCTGCGGGGCCGTGCTCATGGTGTCTCCATCTGTCGGGCTGGGCCGGGAACGGGCCGTCGGACCTTCCCGCGGCCCACGGTAGGCCGGGTTCGCACGCGGGTGCGGCCGCTCGTGGCGGGCTGTGGAAAACGGGGGGCCGGCGGCGTCGCGGCGCGGCCGTGCGGCGGCGGCAGCGCCGACCGGCCCGCTCAGAGCTGCTGCTGGATGCGGACCATGTTGCCCGCGGGGTCGCGGAAGGCGCAGTCGCGGACGCCGAAGGGCTGGTCGGTGGGTTCCTGGACGACCTCGACGTCGTGGGCCACGACCCGCTCGAAGGTGGCGTCGACGTCCGTGGTGGCCAGCACGATCCAGCCGTAGGTGCCCTTGGCCATCATCTCGGCGATGAGGCGGCGCTCCTCGTCGGTGATACCGGGGTCGGCGGCCGGCGGCGCCAGGAGGATACGGGTGTCGGGCTGGTTGGGCGGGCCCACCGTGATCCAGCGCATCGTGCCGCTGCCGACGTCGCTGCGCACCTCGAAGCCGAGGACGTCGCGGTAGAAGGCCACCGACGCGTCGGGGTCGTCGTGCGGCAGGAAGGTGGTGTGGATGGTGATGTCCATGGCCGTCACGCTAGCTGCGGCTCGACGGCCCGCGCTTCTCGATTCCTGACCGGTCGGGCCACCTGCTTGACGACGCACGTGGGCAGGCCCCGCGCCGAGAGCGCCGCCTCGCGCCGGTAGACGCTCGGCGGCATGCCGACCAGTTCGGTGAAGCGGGTGCTGAAGGTGCCCAGCGAGGAGCAGCCCACCTCGAAGCAGACCTCGGTGACGCTGAGGTCGCCCCGGCGCAGCAGGGCCATCGCGCGCTCGATGCGGCGCGTCATGAGGTAGGAGTAGGGCGATTCGCCGTAGGCGCGCCGGAACTGGCGGCTGAGGTGCCCGGCCGACATGTTGACCCCGCGGGCGAGCGCCTCGACGTCCAGCGGGCGCGCGTACTCGCGGTCGATCCGATCGCGGACGCGGCGCAGCCGCGCGAGGTCGCGCAGGTGCTGCTCGGTGGCGGAACTGCTGGTCACCTGCACGATGATGCCACGTTATGCCCGGTTTGGACAGCGCGTCCGGCGCGGTCGCCGTCCCCGGCGCCCGCCCGGTCCGGGCCGCGCCGGGACGCGGGCGGCCGGCCCGCCGCGATACCGCGGACACCCGGCGGGGCGCGCCGGCGAGCGGGAGGGGCTCGCGGAAAAAGGGGACCGCCCGCGGGGCCGCCGCCGCGTTTTCCGGCGGACCGCCCCTTTCGCTCCGGCGGACCGCCCCGGCGCTTCACCCCGCCCGCCCGGCGGGGCGCCGCGCCGCCGGGGCGCTTTCGGCGGCCGCCTTTTCCGGCGGCCCGAAACCGCTCCCCTCAGCGCCGCCTCCGGCGCCGCCCGGCCGTCGCCGCCGGATTCCGGCCGAATCCCCGGGGACCGCCCTCGCCCTCCGCGCCCGCTCCGGCGGCTCCGGCCGCCTCGCACGGGCCTGCGCCCCGCGCCCGCCGTACCGCCAACGCGCCGCGCGGATGGCCTTAACCGGTTCACCACCGAATTCGCCTTTCCCTCCCGACCGAAACGGGATCCACCCCGTGCCGTCCATGATCGTTTTTGCCGCGGCACCCGCGATTTGGCGGATGTTAATTGAACGTTGCACGAATCAAAAAATGATCAAAGCGCCGACCTCGGCGTTTATCCTTCGCCGTGGAATGACGGTGAACGTCACAGCGGAAAAGGCGAGCGCAATGCGAGAATGGATCCAGTGTCCGAGATGTCGGCGTCAACGCCGCCTTTCGCCCGATGGCCGCGTGTGGGTGTCTTCGCCGCGGTCTGCGTCGGCGTGTCGGCGCTCGGCCACGGCCTGGCGTCGGGCCACGCCCTTCCGTGGCCGGCCCTCGCGGGCGGCGGCGCGCTCGTGTTCGCCGCCCTGTGGCCCGCCGCCCGCCGCGAGCGCGGGCTGGCGGCCCTGTCCGGCTGGATGCTGTGGGGCCAGGCGGCCCTGCACGTGCTGTTCACCCTGGCCCGGCCGCCCGGCGCCGCCCACCCGGCCGGCCACCGCGCGCACACCGCCGGCGCCGAGGCCCCCTGCGAGGGCTGCTGCTTCGGCGGCGCCATCGGCGTTCCGGGCGGTCTGGGCGGACTCGGCCCGGCCGACGGCGAAGGCGGCGCCGGCATGGTGCTGGCCCACCTGGCCGCCGCGCTGGCCACCGCGTGGTGGCTGCGGCGGGGCGAGGCCGCGGCCTTCCGGCTCGCCGGCCTGGTGCGCTCCCTGCTCTCCACCCTCGTCGCCCTCGGCGCCGGCGAGTCCCCCGCCCCCTGCGCGCCGCCGCGCCCGGTCTCGGCGGTGGGCGGCCCGGCCGTGGCGCCCGGCCTGCTGCGCCACACCGTCGTCCTGCGCGGCCCGCCGCCTCCCGCCCCCGCTTGACCCCCTCCCTCCGCGCGCACGCGCGGCCGGGCGCACCCGCACGCGCCCGGCGGGCCCGGGTCGAGCCGTCCCCCTTCGGCCGTGCCGGTGCGGTCGGGGGTGCGCCCAGCGCCCCCGACCGCGCCGCGCCAGTCGCGCCCGTCGGCGGCCCGCAACGCGGCCGCCGCAGTGGCGCACCGCCGCCGTCCGCACGGCGCGGCGCGGCGGCGGTCCTCGACCGCAGAGGAAGGCACATGACGTCTCATCGCGCAGTGAACGCGGCCCGGCCCGCCCCGCCCCGTTTCGGCGGGCGGGCGGCCCTCGACCGCGCCAGACCGCGGCCGAGCGGGCCAGGGCCCCGGCGGCCGCACCGCTTACCGGTGATCGCGGCGGCCGCACCCGCGCGGGCCCGCGCGGCGGAGTGGCGGGTGCGCGGCGCCCGGCTACTCGCCGCGGTCGGCGGCCAGGCGGGCCGAGCGCAAAAGCCGCTGGAGCCGGTGGGCCGCGGCGAGCCAGGAGCCGCACGCCGCGCAGTCGCGCAGGTGGCGGCGGACCTCCTCGGGGACCGCATCAGCGGCCTCGCCGTCCAGTTCGGCGGACAGCGCGGTCCGGCACTCCACGCAGCTCACCCGTCCATAATGGCTCATTCCCCCGTCGGCGCCACCCCCTGGTCCCGATGTGCCGGCGAGGAGGTGGCCGTCCGTGGATGACGCCGAACTGACCCGGCTGGCGCTGGACGCGGTGGACGGCGGCGACGGCGCCGTCGAGCAGCTGGTGCGCCGGCTGCGGCCCGACGTCGCCCGCTTCATCGGGTCGATGTCGGATCCCATGCTGGTCGAGGAGCTGACCCAGGAGACCCTGATCCGCGCCCTGCGCGGCCTGCCCCGCTTCGCCGCCCGCTCCTCGGTGCGCTCCTGGATCCTGTCCATCGCCCGGCACACGGTCGTCGACCGGTACCGGGCCGCGTCCTCCCGCCCGGCCACGGTCAGCGTGGAGGACTGGGACGCGGCCCAGTCCCGGACCGAGTCCGGGCAGGGCCGGTTCGAGGAGGAGATCGCGCTGCTGAACCTGCTCAGCCACCTGGCCGAGCCCCGCCGCACCGCCTTCGTCCTCACCCAGATCGAGGGGTTCTCCTACGCCGAGGCGGCCGAGATCACCCGCGTGCCGGTGGGGACCGTGCGCTCCCGCGTGGCGCGGGCCCGCGAGGATCTGATCACCGCCCTGCGGCTGGCGGAGAGCCCCGAGGCCGCCGAACCGGCCGCGCCGCCCGCCGCGCCGCCGGCGGCGGCCAAGGCGGCGGAGGCCGGCCCGACCGCGCCGGCGCCGCATTCGCGGGAACCGCGGCCGCCCCGCACCCGACCAGTGCGGCAGAGGGGCACCGCGTGCCGCCCGGCCCGCACACCGCCCGACCCCGGCTCCCCGTCCGCGCCGACCGCCCGTGTCGCCCCCTCGCCCCTGCCGGTCCCGGCGCCCCCGGGTCCGGCGCCCACCCTGATACCGACCCAGGAGCCCACATGACGGCGGTAACTGTGACCACCACGGCGGCGCTGGAACTCTCCCTGGTCGACGTGACGTGCCGCTTCGGGGCCGCCCCGGCGGTACGCGGCGTCTCCGTCGCGGTGCGCCCGGGCCAGAAGGTCGCGCTGACCGGCACCAACGGGTCCGGCAAGACGACGCTGCTGCGCGCCGTGCTGGGCCTGCACCGGGGCCGGGTGGCGGGCCGCGTCAGCGTCGGCGGCGCGGTCGCGGCCACCCGCGCCGACTGGGCGCGGCGGCGCCGCCAGTGCGCCTGGATCCCCCAGCGCCAGGGCGGCGGCGCGTTCCCGCTGCTGGCCGAGGAACTGCTCGCCGGCAGCGGCGACCGCGACGCCGCCGTCGCCGCCGCGCACCGGCTCGGCGTGGCGCCCCTGCTGCGGCGGCCGGTGCACACCCTCTCCGGCGGGCAGGTGCAGCGCGTGCACCTGGCGCGGGCGGTGGGCTGTGTGGCGGCGGGCGCGGGGCTGCTGCTGGCCGACGAGCCCACGGCGGCGCTGGACTTCGAGGGCCAGCGCGAGGCCGCCGACGTGCTGCTGGGCCTGCCGGCCACGGTCGTCGTTGTCACCCACGACCGCCGGCTGGCCGACCGGTGCGACCGCCGGCTGGAGATGGCGGCCGGCGCCCTGCGGGAGGCGCCGTGATCGACGGGGCGACGTTCCTGGCGCTGCTGGAGATGCCCGCCGTCCAGCGGGCGGCGGTGGCGCTGGTGGTGGGCGCGATCGGGCTGCCGGTGATCGGCGTGGCGATCGTGGGCCTGGACATCATGCCGGTGCGCTTCGCGATGATGCACGTCGCGCTGCTGGGGATCGCCGTGGGGCTGCTGGTGGGCCTGGACCCCCTGCTGTGCGCGCTGGTGGCGTGCGCGCTGGCGGGGGTGGGCATCAGCCCGCTGGCCCGCGACCCGGGCGGGCTGTCGGGCGGCATGGGCCTGCTGATGAGCCTGGCCATGGCGGCGGCGCTGCTGGTCCTGGCGATGTCGGGCGTCAACGGCGCGAGCGCGTTCGAGTTGCTGTGGGGATCGGTGCTGTCGGTGCGCGCCGTGGACATCGCGATCCTGGGCGTCCTGGCGGTGGTGGTGCCCGGGCTGTTCTGGTGGCGGCGCCGCGACCTCGCGCTGCTGCTGCACGACCGCGAGCTGGCGCTGTGCTCGGGCGTGCCGGTGGGCGCGCTCACCACGCTCCTGCTGGTGCTGATCGCGGTGTCGGTGGCCGGTGCGATCCGGCTGACGGGAGCGCTGCTCGTGGACGCGCTGACCCTGCTGCCCGCGCTGGCCGCGCGCCGGCTCGGGCACTCCCTGGGGGCGATGGTCCTGTGGGCGATCGGCATCGGCGTGGTGGTGAACCTGGCCGGGTTCGCCATCGCGCTGCTGTTCGACCTGCCGCCGGGCCCCGCCCTTGTCCTCACCGCCGGCGCGGTCGTGCTGGTGGTCCAGTTCCTCCCGGAAAGGACGACGTCGCGATGGTCGACGCTCGCACCCCCCTCCCCCGCCCCGCCCTCCTCCGCGGCGGGGCACTGACGGCGGCGGCGCTGCTGCTGGGCTGCGCCGCGTGCGGCTCCGGCGGGGCCGCGGACGACGGCGGCGGCGACGGCGCCGGGCCGGCCGTGGTGGCGACCACCACCTGGCAGGCGGCGTTCGCGCGCGCGGCCGGCGCCGAGGACGTCACGGTGATCGTGCCCGCCTCGGTGCAGCACGCGCCCGACTACGAGCCGCGGCCCTCGGACCTGGCGGCGGTGGCCGACGCCGAGTTCGTGCTCTACAGCCCGTTCGAGTCGTTCGCCGGGCAGATCACCGAGGCGGCGGGGTCCGGGGCCGAGGCGGTCGAGGTGAACGCCGACAACAGCCCGGAGGTGGTGACCGCCGAGGTCGAGAAGCTGGGTGAGCGGTTCGGCACGGCCGAGGCGGCGCGGGAGTGGCTGGCAAAGTTCGACGCGGTGCGCGCCGAGCTGCGCGAGGACGTCGAGGCCGACTGGCCGGGCGGGGAGCGGCCCGCGGCGGTGGCCCAGGTCTACGCCGGGTGGGCGGCGGAGCTGGCGGGCGCGGAGGTGGTGGGCACCTACGGGCCCGACCAGGTCACCCCCGAGCAGGTGGCGGAGCTGAGCGCGGCGAATCCCGCGCTGGTGCTGGACAACGCGCACATGTCCACCGGAGCGGTGCTGCCCGACTCCGGCGCCGTGGAGGTGGACGTGGTGAACTACCCCGGCGAGGACCAGGACCTGCTGGCGCTCTACCGGGCCAACGCCGAGGCGATCGGCGCGGCGCTGCGCGGTGAGGAGGCGCCCTCGCCGCGTCCCGGATCCGGTGGCGACGGCGGCGGCCACGAGGCCGACCACGACGGCCACGGCGGCGGGGGCGGGGGCGGGGGCCACCGCTGAGGCGGCGGCCCCGCCGCGCGTGTTCCCCGGCGGGCGCGCCGCCCGGGAGCCGCGCGTCCGCCGCCCGGCCCGGCCGTGCCGGGGCACGGCCGGGCCGGACCGCCGGTGCCCCGGCGGCTGCCTCCAAGGCACCGGCCGCCCGAGGCGCCGGCCCGAGAGGGCCCGGCGCGGGCGGCCTAGCCGCCCACCACCTCCACCGCGCGCTCGCGCAGCCGCTGCTTGTCGACCTTGCCGGCCGGGGTCAGCGGGAACCCCCCGGCCGGCGCGGGCAGCACGTACTCGGGGAACTTGTAGGGCTCCACGCCCTTGCCGCGCAGGAACTCCTCCAGTTCGGCGCGGTCGGGCACCCGCCCGTGGCGCGGCACGATGTGGGCGGCCAGGCGCTCGCCCATCAGCGGGTCGGGCACGCCCACGCAGCAGGTGTCGCGCACGTCGGGGTGCTCGCGCAGCAGCTGCTCCACCTCGGCCGGGCTGATGTTGGCGCCGCCGCGGATCACCACGTCCTTGAGCCGCCCGACCACGCGCAGCCCGCCGTCCTCGTCCAGGGTCCCCAGGTCGCCGGTGCGCACCCAGCCGCCGGCCGCGCGGTAGCGGGCGTTCAGCTCCGGCGCGCCGACGTAGCACATCGGCGTCATCGGGCCCAGCGAGACGATCTCGCCGATGGCGCCGGCCGGGACGTCGCGCAGCTCCTCGTCGACAACGCGGATGTCGGCCACCCGCGGGTTGGGCCGGCCGGCCGCGATGCCGGGGCGGCCGCTGATGTCGGGCGGGTCGTCCAGGCCGGTGTGGCAGTTGACGCCGTCGGCCGACCCGTAGAGGTTGACCACCGGGCAGCCGAAGCGGGCGCGCGCCTCGGCGGCGGTGAGCGGGTCCAGCGGGGCGCCGCCCAGCACCACCGCCGAGACCCCGCCGGGGTCGGCGGTGCGCGCGCTGGGGCTGTCCAGCATCATCCGGATCATGGTGGGCACCGCGAACACGTGGCTGGGCCGGTGCTCGGCGACGGCCCGCACCGCCGCGTCGGCGTCGAACGCCCCGCACAGCACCAGCGTGCCGCCGTGGCGGGCCAGGGTGACGCTGGTGCCGCTGCTGCCGAAGGCCGAGCCCAGCGGCACCAGGAACATGGCCCGCAGGTCCTGGCCCGGGCGCCGCAGCGCCTCGACGAAGTTGCCCCGCCCTCCGGCGAGCGCGTTGTGGGAGTAGGCGATCATCTTGGGTTGGGCCTCCGACCCCGAGGACACCAGGATCCGCGCGCAGGAGTCGGGGTCGGGGCGGGCGGGGGCGAACCCGGGCGGGGCCGGGGGCAGCCCGTCGGCGGGCACGCACCCCTCGGGCGCCGGGCCGGGGCCGACCGCGACGACGTGGCGCAGGGTGGGCGCCGTGCCGCGCAGCGCCGCGAGTTCGGCCGCGGGCGAGCGGTCCCTGTGGCGGGCCGGGGCGATCGCGGCGACGGCGCCGGAGCCCCGCACCAGGGCCTCGGTCTCGCGGACGCGGCGGCCCACGGGGAAGGGCAGGGCGACGGCGCCGAGGGCGGCGACGGCGAGTTCGGCGGCGACGGCGTCGCGGCCGTTGGGCAACTGGACGCACACCACCTCGCCCGGGCGCACCCCCAGGGCGGCCAGGCCCCCGGCGGTCGCCAGGGCACGGGCGCGCAGGCCCGCGTAGTCGAGGGTTCCGCCGTCGTCGATGACGGCGGGGCGGTCGGGGTGGGCGTCGGCGTGGGCGGAGAACAATGCGAACAGGTCGTCGCAGGGGTAGTCCCCGCGGCGCGCCCACTCGGCGCGGAGTCGGGCGGGGACGAGGTCGGTGACGGCGGCTGCGGTCATACCTGGCTCCAGACGTTGGGCACGGCGATGGCGCCGTGGGAGTCGCGCGGGAGGCGGGCCGCGTATCGGGGGTCGGTCGGCAGCGCGGCGATGTCGCCGAGTGCGGCGGTGGCGCTGAGGCCCTTGTCGCGCAGCATGCGCAGGGCGTCGCCGGTGGGGGCGTCGGCGACGGCGGCGGTGAGCAGGGCGGCGTCGTCGGCGTCGCCGTCGGCGGGGGCGACCCAGCCGTCGGCGGTGCGCAGCGGCGCCCGGAAGCCCTCGGCGAAGCGGCGCGGGTCCACGACCGCCGGCGGGCCGGACAGCAGGTCGTGCAGCAGGGTGTCGGCGGCGCCGAGCAGGGAGCTTTCGGCGGCCACGGCGCCGCCGCGGCGGTCGGCCGCCAGCAGCGCGGCGACGACGGTCTGGGCGCCGAGCGCGCCGCCGAGGATGTCGAGCAGGGTCATCAGGGAAGGCGCGGTGGATGCGCCGACGGGGCTGAGGGCGTCGGCCAGGCCCGAACGCGCCTGGACCATGAAGTCGGTGCCGGGCGGGGCGTCGGGGACGGCGTCGGCCCACCCGGAGGTGTGCACGTAGACCAGCCGGGGGTTGGCCGCGGCGAGGTCGGCGGCGGCAAGGCCGAGGCTCTCGGCCCTGCCGGGGGCCCAGTTGTGGCAGAACACGTCCGCGCGGGAGACGAGTTCGCGCAGGTCGGCGCGGCCCTGCGGGGTCTTGATGTCGATCTCCACGGCGTCCTTGCCGCGGTTGAGGGCCAGCCAGCGCGCCGAGACCCCGCCGGTGACGGGCGGCATGGCGCGCAGCGGGTCGCCGCCGGGGGGCTCGACGCGGACGACGCGGGCGCCGAGCAGGCCGAGCAGGTGGGCGCACAGCGGGGCCTGGATGCGGCGGCCGGCCTCCACCACGGTGACACCGGCCAGCGGCGCGGGTGCCGAGGAGGCCGGGGCCCCGGCCCGTCCGGCGGCCGGGGCGGGTGCCGGACCGGTGGCGCCGAGGGCGCGCAGCGTCCACAGCGGTGCGGGAGCGGCGCCGATCTCCGCACGGCGCCGTTCCAGGGTCACCAGTTCGCAGATGCCCGCGCCCGAGGCGTCGGCCGCCGCGCGCAGCCGCTCCCAGGGCAGGGCGCGGGCCGCCGCGCGCAGGTCGGCGGGCAGGGCCGAGCAGGCGGTGGCGTAGCGGAACTGGAAGGGCGCCCAGCCGGCGCGGACGGCGGGCTCGGGAGCGCCCACCGCCCGCCAGAACCGCGCCCAGACCTCGGCGCTCAGCGCCTCGATCTCGAAGGCGGTGCCGTCGGCGCTGGTGAAGGTGGCGCCGCCGGGGTCGAGCGGGACGGCCTCGGCCTCGGGCGCGCCGGCGGCGGCCAGGTACTGCGAGACCGCGAGCAGACCGGCCCGCTCCACCGTCGCGGCCAGGCGCAGCGGGGTGCCCGCGCGGCGGTGGGCGTGCACTCCGGCCAGCAGGCCGGCCACAGCGAGGACCTCGGCGAGGGCGGTGGTGTAGTCGAGGGTGAGGGGGCGCGGACCGGCGCCCGTGCGGCGGCCGTTGACCGCCATCACGCCGGTGGCCGCCTGGGCGGTGGCCTCGTCGGTGATCCCGGTGGCCTCCGGGTCCTCCGACCAGGACAGTTCGATCTCGGCGGCGTCGCCGAGGCGCAGCCGGGCGGGGCCGGTGCGGGGGTGCGGGGGGCGGGTGGGGGATGCGGGGGATGCGCCGGCGGTGCCGGTGGCGGCGGGTGCGTCGTGGCCGGTGACGTCCGCTCCGAGGGCGGCGAGGTGGCGGACGGCGAGCCGGGTCAGCGCCCCGGGGCCGTCGACACCGGCCGCGAGCCCGGTGAGTGGTCGGTCAGACGGGATGGAATTCATATCGCATCCTTCTGGTCACGCATCAGAAGCGGGAGCCGGAGCGCGGGAACTTCTTTCGTGGCGTCTCCGACTTCTCGTCACAGAAGCAGTCGAAGCGGACGCGATCCCAGTTCCCTCGGAAGGGCGAAAAGGGGGCGGACATGACCGGGACCACACTGCGATTCCATGATCACGAGGCCTGGCCGCCACGCCCGTGGCCTGCAATGACGCAACCACCGGCACGTTCTCCGCAGTTCAGCGCCCATGGCGGGGAGACCGCATCCGGCCACCCAGGGCAACCATTCGGTCACCAAGGGCGGTGGATCCGGACTCCGCGGGAAGGGGCGCGCCGCCACCGTTCGCCACCACCGACGGACAGCCCCGACCGCCACGCGCCGGCCCCCTACCGCCGGGACGCCACCACGCCGTTCATCCAGCGGCACCCAGGCCCGGCTCGCCGCGCAGACGGACTCTGCGCCCACCGACGCGGCTTGTCCCCGCGTCTTCGCCACCTTCCGCCGATCACGCCCGGCCGCCCGTTCCGGCGACCACGCCCCCGCAGTCCCGTCCGTGCCAGCGAAAGGCCGTGTCATGAGCACCAGTGAGCAGGCGGCGACCGGCGTGCGCCCCGCGCCCGGCTCCCCCGGCGACGACTCCCCCGGGCTCGCCGCACGGGTCCGGGCGTTCGTCGCCGAGCACGTCGAACCCGCCGAGGACGCCCTCGACGCCCCCGGCGCCGACCGCAGGCCCCTCCTCGCCGCGCTGAACGAACGCGCCAGGAACGCCGGGCTGTGGGCCCTTCCCCTGCCGCGCGGCCTGGGCGGGGGCGGCCTCTCGCTCACCGAGTACGCGCCCGTCGCCGTCGAGGAGGGGCGCAGCGACCACGGCCCGGCGGCACTCGGGTCGGCCGGCCTGCTCGACGTCCGCATGCTCGACCGCCACGGCAGCCCGCAACTGCGGCACCGCTACCTCGCCGACCTCGCCGCCGGCCGGGTGCGGGCCTGCTACGCCATGACCGAACCGGGTGTGCGCGGTACGCGGCCCGCCGAGATCGGCACGCGGGCCGTGGCCGACAGCGGCGGCTGGGTGCTCGACGGCCGCAAGTGGTTCATCACCGGCGCCGCCGAGGCCGACCTCGTCACCGTCCTGGCCCGCGTCGTCGGCCCCGCCGGCGCCGACGGCGGGCTGACGATGTTCTGCCTGCCCGCCGACCTCCCCGGCGTGCGCGTGGAGCGCGAACTGCCGATGCTGGGCGCGGGCGGCCAGTACGAGATCGCCCTCGACGGCGTCCGCGCCGGCGCCGAACACGTCCTCGGCACCCCCGGCGAGGGCCTGGCCATCGCCTCGGAGCGGGTCGCCCTCGGCCGGACGCTGCGCTGCCTGCGCTGGACCGGGCAGGCCGAGCGCGCCTATGGGCTGCTGCTGGCCCGGGCCGCCGACACCGGGCGCGGCGGCCCGCCGCTGGGCGACCACCAGCTCGTGCGCCGCCTGGTCTTCGAGGCCCACCTGGCCATCGCGGGCACCCGCCCCCTGGTCGACGCGGCCGTGCGCGAGGTCGCCGCCGGCGGCGACGCCCGCCAGGCCGTCGCGCTGGCCAAGGTCGCCGCCGCCCGCATGCTCTCGACCGTCACCGACGCCGCCGTCCAGGTCTACGGCGCCGAGGGGCTCGGGCCCGACACCCCGCTGCCCCGGCTGCTGCGGGTGGCGCGCCAGGCCCGCATCCTCGACGGGCCCGACGAGTCCCACATCGCGTCCTTCGCCGGGCGCCTCCTGCGGCAGTACGCCGCGACCGGGAGCGCGCCGCCCGCCGCCGTGCGCTAGCCCGCGCGGCGATCCGGCCGGGCGGCGGGCCGCCCGGTCAGGCGGTGGCGGCCGGGCGGTCGGCGGCGCGCCAGGCCAGGGCGACGGCCGCCGCCAGCACGAACTGCGCCGCCACCGCCGACCATCCGGCGCCGAAGCCCCACGCCTCGGTGACGGCGCCGAAGACGGGCGGCCCCACGGCGAACCCCGCGAAGAACCCCGCCGACACCAGGGCGGAGTCGCGGCCCGCCGCGCCCGGCGCCGCGCGGCGCATCACGATCAGCATCGACACGGCGTTGGCGGCGACGGCGAAGGCGCCGATGGCGACCGCCCCCGCCCACGCCGACGCCCCCGCGCCGGGCACCAGCGGCGCCACCCCGATCAGCACCGGACCCAGCACGGCGCCCGCCGCCAGCACCACGGGCAGCCGGTCGGCGCGGGCTCCGTCGCCGCCGGCCAGCCGCGCCCACAGCACCCGGCCCGCGATACCGCAGACCCCCAGCACGGCCACGAGGACCGCCGCGCCGAACTCCAGGTAGCCCAGTTCGTCGGCGGCGAAGAGCGGCAGGTAGGTGTTGATCGAGGCCAGGCCGCCGCCCAGCGGCAGCGAGAACGCCGCCAGCCAGACGACCGACGCCGGCACCCGCCCCGCAGCCGGGCGCCCGCCCGCCGGGCGGGGCGGCGCGGCGGGCACCGCGCGCCAGGCCCACACGGCGGCCGCGGCCGCCGCGACGGCCGCGCAGGCCACGGCGGACCGCCATCCCGCGACGGCCGCGAGCGCCGCGACCGGCAGCCCGGCGGCGAACGCGCCCATCTGCACCCCCGACTGCTTCCACCCCGTGACCGAGCCCCGGCGCTTCGGCGGCACCACGGCGAGGATCACGGTGTTGGTGGCCGGGTTGGCCAGCGCCTGCGGCAGGCCGCCCAGGGCGATCGCCAGGAGCAGCACGGCGTAGTGCCGCGCGGCGCCGATCGAGGCGAGGGCCAGCGCGGTGAGCACCAGCAGCGCCACCAGGCAGCGCCGCGCGCCGAACCGGTCGACCACCCGGCCGGCCAGGGGCGAGAGCAGCGCGGCCGTGGCGAAGCCGACCGTGGTCGTGAAGCCGAGCATGGTGGTGCTCATGCGGAGTTCGGCGACGAGGGCGGGGCCGAGGGCGCCGACGATGAAGAGCTGGGCCATCGAGAACGCCATGACCGAGGTGAGCAGGACGGTGATCCCGGCGGGGGCGCCCCGCTCCGGACCGCCGTCGGCGCGCGGCGGCGGAGTGGCCGGGGTGGCCGGGGTGCTGTCGGACATGGCGGCGGCTCCGGAGGCGTGTGGGGACGGCGCGGACGCGGGCGGGGCGGGCGGCGGACTCGGCGGGGCGGGCCCGCCACCGCCCATAAGAGCAGTCGTCGCCGGGAGGCGGGAAGTTCCGGGCGCGGTCGGCGGATGAGAGACGCCGCACACCGGCGCCCCCGCCGAGAGGACCGGGCGAGGGGGAACCGGGGCGGGCGCGCCCCGCCGGGCCGGGCGGCGGTTCGCCCCGGCTTCGGGCCCCGCCGCCCACCGCCGCCCCGCGACGGCCTCCAGGGCAGGGAAATACCAGGTCAAAAGGGTTTCTCCAGGGACGGCACGGGCAGCCGCCGCCGTACACGCACACCGTGGCGCCGCAGGCAGCCGCGTCGGCCCGCCGCACCGGCCGGGACCGCACCGCGCCCGCTTTGCGCGCCGCCAGGGAGGCAGGCATGACTGGAGGCGGCATGGAGGGCCCGCGCCGGGACCGCGCCGGTTCCCCGACCGACCGCGAAACCCCGGAGCGGCGGGTGCGGGCGCGGCGGGTGACCGGTGAGGCGCCGCGCAACGGGCGCGCCGCGCGGGCCGCACCGGCCAAGCGCGCGGCCACCGACCAGGAGCCGGACGTCCTGCTGGACGTGCCCGACCTGGCGGTGGACGAGATCGACCTGGACGTCGAGAACCTGCGGGCGCGCGTGTCGCTCCAGGCGGAGGTGGGCGACCTGCTGCGGCTCAACGTGGGCGCCGACGTCGACCTGGGCGCGGTTTCCTTGACCCTGCGCGGGGTCGAGGCGCAGGCCCGGCTCAAGGTGCGGCTGGACAACGTCGCGGCGATCATCGAGCGGGTGCTGCGCACCATCGACGAGAACCCGCAGCTCATCACGGAGGGCCTGGCCGGGCCGCTGAAGTCGGCGGTCGACGAGGTCGGGGGCGTCGCCGGGCAGGCCACCGGCGTCCTCGGCAGGGGCGCGGAGGCGGCGGCCGGCGGGCTGGGCGCCCTGGCGGGCGGCGGCGCGGCCCCGGCGGCGCCGGTGGCGGACGCGGTGGGCCGGAGGGCCCGTGCGGGCGACCGCGCCGCCGGGCCGGCCGGCGACGCGGTCGCCGGGGGCGCGGCCGGGCGGTCCGCCGCCGGCGCCCAGGGCGGCGGCACCGCGCCGGCGGCCCCCGGCCCCGCGCCCGCCGCGCCGGCCTCCGCCGAGAGCGCCGCCGACGCCGTCTGGGGCTACCCCTCCGACGAACCCCCGCCCGGGGAAGCCGACCTGGACACCGGGGAGCCGGCCGAGGACACCCCATCAGGCCCCGAGGACGGCCCCGGCGGCGTGGGCGCCGGCGAGCCCGCGCCCGGGGCGGGTGCCCCGGGCACCGCCGACCCCGGCCTCGACTACGACACCGCTCCCGAACCCGCCCACCGCGCCGACCGGCCCCCCGCTGACGGGGGCACCGGCAGCCCGGCCCCCCGCCGGGAGCGCGGGCCGGCGGTGCCCGGCGCGCCCCGGCTGCGGCGCGCCGACCAGACCGGAGGCCGGGAGCGCACCCCGGCCGAGGAGACGAGCGGGCCGGAGCCCGCGCCCACCGCCTCGCAGCGCGTGCTGCGCGGCATCCGGGGCGTGCGGGCGGGGGCCCGGCAGGTGGGCCGCGACGCCGGCTCCGTGGTGAGCCGCGCCGTCCAGGCCGCGCGCGAGGCGAGGTGAGCACGGTGGCCAGACCCGACCGCCCGCGCCGCGCGGACGTGGAGATCGAGGCCGGGGCGACGGCCGAGGAGGTCACCTTCCACGGCCGGCCGTCGGTGGTGCCGGGCTTCACCGGCGACCCGGACCCCGAGTCCGCCCACGGCGGCGACCGCCGCAACCTGCCCGAACGCGTCGAGCCGGGCACGACCTACCACGACGTCCGCGTGGACTACCGCATCGCGGGCCGGGTCGCCGAGGACGGCGGCACCGAGGACCCCGGAGCCGACCGCGGCGGCCCCGCCGAGCGCGGACCGGCCGACTGAACCCCGCGCGGGCGCCGCCCGCGCGGGCCTTCGCGGACGCGCCCACGACACGAGGAGGCGCCTATGGTGCAGAGCAACCGACCCGTTTCGGTGCTGGCCGGATGCGGGATCATCGTGCTGCTCCTGCTCCTCTTCGGCTCGTGCACCGCCCTCTTCGGCGGACTGGGCGGCGGCCCCGAGGCGCCCGATCCCCCGAGGCCGCCGGTCACCGCGACCGCGACGGTCACGGTGTCCGCCACGCCCCGGCCCGAAGACAACCGCGACGGGGGCGGCGGGGAGCGCGGCGGCGCCCGGGACGGCACCGCCGAGTTCCAGGGCACCGTGCCGCCCGCCGCCCCCGAGCCCACCGCCTACCCGGAGCCGGAGCCCACGTCCACCTCCACCGCCGAACCCGACGAGGCCGACGGGACCGACTGAGCGCGCGCACCGGCGGCCCGGCGGCCGGGCGGCCTTATCGGTCCGAGCCGCGGCGGAGCCCTGCCGCCGCGGAGGAGGCGGCACGTTCGCGCGCGCCCCCGGTGCGGGCCGGTGCGGGGGCCGCTCACCCTCGCCCGGCTCCCGGAAGCGGGGCAGGGGGCGCGCGGACCGCGCCCCCACCGCTCGGGGCCGCGCACCGGGCCCCGCGCGGGCTCCGGGCCCCGGCCGCGGTCTCCTCCCACTCCTGGTGAGACGCACGTCACGTCGCCGCGCGCGCGGAGGGGCGATGAGTTCTCCGCCGCCGCCGGGTCCATCCCGGTAGACCGCCGAACACATGTTCGGCAACGCCTTCCGGAAAGGACTGCCATGGACACCGGCGTGACCGCCGCCCCCGCGGCACCGGTGCGGGCGGGACGGCGCGAATGGCTGGGGCTGGCAGTGCTCGCGCTGCCGACCCTGCTGCTGTCACTCGACATGAGCGTGCTGCACCTCGCCCTGCCCCACCTGACGGCCGACCTCCGCCCCAGCGGCAGCGAACTGCTGTGGATCATGGACGTCTACGGCTTCATGATCGCGGGCTTCCTCGTCACGATGGGCACCCTCGGCGACCGCGTCGGCCGCCGGCGCCTCCTCATGATCGGCGGCGCGGCGTTCGGCCTCGCCTCCGCGGCGGCCGCCTACGCCGCCACCCCCGCCCTCCTCATCGCCGCGCGCACCGTGCTCGGCGTCGCGGGCGCCACGCTGATGCCCTCCACCCTCGCCCTCATCAGCAACATGTTCCGCGACCCCCGCCAGCGCGGCGTGGCCATCGCGGTGTGGGCGAGCTGCTTCATGGGCGGCACCTCCATCGGCCCCGTGGTGGGCGGGGTGCTCCTGGAGTGGTTCTGGTGGGGATCGGTGTTCCTGCTCGGCGTGCCCGTCATGGTGCTGCTGCTGGTCACCGCGCCGCTGCTGCTGCCGGAGCACCGCGACCCCGCCGCCGGCCGGCTCGACCCGGTCAGCGTGGCCCTGTCGCTCGCCGCCATCCTGCCCGTCGTCTACGGCATCAAGGAGTCCGCCGCCCACGGCCTCTCCCCGGTCCCGGCCGCCGCCGTCGCCGCGGGCGCGGTGGTGGGCGCGGTGTTCGTCCGGCGCCAACTCCGCCTCGCCGACCCCCTGCTCGACCTCCGGCTGTTCACCCGGCGGACGTTCTCGGTGGGCCTCGCCGTCTCGGCGATGGGCGCCGTTGCCATGGGCGGCACGTTCCTGCTGCTCTCCCAGTACCTCCAGCTCGTGGCGGGCCTCTCCGCGCTGGAGGCGGGCCTGCGCCTGGTGGCGCCGTCCCTGGTGATGATCGCCGGAACGATGCTGGCCCCCGGCCTGGCCCGCCGGGTGGGCACCGCCAACGTCATCGGCGGCGGGATGATCGTCACCGCGTTCGGGTTCCTGCTGCTCACCCAGGTGGACGCCGACAGCGGAACGCTCCTCGTGGTGGCCGGCTTGGCGGTCGCCTCGCTCGGCCTGGGACCGGGCGCCGCGCTCGTGGCCGACGTGGTGGTGGGGTCCGCTCCGCCCGCCAAGGCCGGGTCCGCCGCCTCGATCTCCGAGACCGCCGGCGAGTTCGGCGTCGCCTTGGGCGTGGCGCTGCTGGGCAGCCTGAGCACCGCCGTCTACCGCGCCCGGATCACGGTGCCCGACGACGCCCCGGCCGGGACCGCCGGCGCGGTCGGCGACAGCCTGGCGGCGGCGGTCGCCGCGGCGGCCGACCTGCCCGCCGCAACCGCCGGGCGCCTGCTGGCCCCCGCCCGCGAGGCGTTCGTCCTGGGCCTCACCACCACGGCCGTCGCGGGCGCCGTCCTGATGGCGGTGTTCGGCGTGCTGGCGATCGTCCTGCTGCGCCCCGCCGCCTCCGGCGCGGCCGCCGCGCCCGGTCCCGGCGCCGACGCCGCCGACCCGCGCCCCGAGCCCGCCGCCCCCTGAAACCGCGCGGCCACCCGCCGCCCCGCCGACCGATGAGTTTCGGCCCGGGCGGGAGTCGGCACCCATGACGGCACAACCGCACCCCACCGCACCATGTGAGAAGGAGGCACCATGACCCACGCCGCCATCGACAGCATGCTGCTGTCCAGCACCGACCCCGAGCGCCTGCACGCCTGGTACGCCCAAGGCCTCGCGCCCGAGGAGGACACCAAGGTGGAGTCCTACCGCGTCCTCAAGTTCGGCCCGGTCTACCTGATGATCGACAGCCGCGACGACGTCGGCGCCGCCAACCCCGAGCCGGGCCGGCTGATCCTCAACTTCCACGTCGAGGACGCCCGCGCGGCCGTCGAGCGCCTCGACCGGCTCCACACCACGTGGCTGGCGCCGCTGGAGGACCGCGACGGCAGCCTGTTCGCCACCGCCGTCGACCCCGACGGCAACTACGTGCAGCTCATCCAGATGAGCGAGGAGCACCGCGCCGCCATGTAGCACCCGCCCGACCACGAAGGGAGCCGGCATGCTCGCCGACAGCACGGCCTACAGCGGGTTCGCGGTGGACGACACCGCCGCGGCCGCAGCGTTCTACCGCGACACCCTCGGACTGACCGTGGAACCGGTCCCGGGCATGGAGGAGCACGGCCTGCTCGCCCTGCGCCTGCCCGGCGGCGCGCAGGTCCTGGTCTATCCCAAGCCCGACTTCACGCCCGCCGCCTACACCGTCCTGAACTTCGCGGTCGAGGACATCGACGAGGCCGTCGACGGCCTCGCGGCGCGCGGCGTGGCGTTCCTGCGCTCTCCCGGCTTCGACCAGGACGGCAAGGGAATCGCCCGGGCGCGCGGCGGCGGGCCCTCGATCGCCTGGTTCACCGACCCCGCCGGGAACATCCTCTCCGTGCTCCAGGAGCCGTAGCGCACGGGGTCCCCGACGGCCGCCGGACGGACGGCCGCGCGCGGCCGTGGCGGCCCGCCGGCCCCCGCCCCGCCACCGGGGCGGGGGCAGCGCCGTTCCACCCCTCCGCGACCGCCCGCCCCGCGCCCGGGACGGTTGCGCGCCCGCCCGAGCGGGTACACACGCGCACATGCTGACGTCGGTCACCTGGCGCGCGGTCCGCTCCGCGGCGCGCGGACTCCTCGCGGGCGCGGCGTGGCTGTGCCCCCTCGTCCTGCCGCTGGAGGCGGCCCCCGCGGCGGGGCCCGCCGGCCCGCGCGCGAGCGGCGCCCGGATCCACCTCGACCCCGCCCGCGTCGACGAGCGCTGGGCCGAGCTGATGCGCCGGGAGCTCCCCACCTGGTAGCCGCCCCGGGGCCCTCGGCGCGGCAGAGCAGGGACCGGTGCCGCTCTCGCAAGGCCCAGGAGGGAGTCAGGGTGGTTCCCTGCCGACCGACGAGAAGCGGCGAGAGCGAGCATCCCTCCCCGGGGCGCCGCGCAGCGGGGCGAGCGTCCGTAGAACACTCCCTAGGATGCGGGTCGGCGGCCCCGCCGCCGTCCCGTCCGCACACACCCCGCCAGGAGGCCGCCGTGGTGTCCGATTCCGAACTGACCTACCTGCACCGCTGCGTGGAACTGGCCACCGAGGCGCTGGAGGACGGCGACGAGCCGTTCGGATCCGTCCTGGTCGGCCCCGACGGCACCGTGCTCGGCGAGGACCGCAACCGCGTGGCCGGGGGCGACCACACCCGCCACCCCGAGTTCGAACTGGCCCGCTGGTCGGCCGCGCACCTCGCCCCCGCCGAGCGTGCCGCCTCCACCGTCTACACCTCCGGCGAGCACTGCCCCATGTGCGCCGCCGCCCACGCCTGGGTGGGCCTGGGCCGCATCGTCTACATCAGCTCCTCGGCGCAGCTCACCGCGTGGCTGACCGAGTGGGGGGTGCCCGCCCCGCCGGTGCGCCCGCTTCCGGTCAACGAGGTCGCCCCCGGAGTGGTGGTCGAGGGCCCGGTGCCCGGCCTGGACGCCCAGGTCCGCGAACTCCAGCGCCGGTTCCACGGCCGCGCCTGATCCCGGCGCCGAGCGCGCGGGGCGCGGCCGCCGGCGCGGCCCGCGCCCCGCGTGCTCAGCCCCGGGCGCGCAGGCCGTCGCGGACCACGGCCACCATGCGCCGGCCGGCCTCGGCGTCCTCGCCGTCGGCGCCGTCCTCGCGGCCGGCCCTGCGCGACAGGCACCCCACCAGCAGGGACCGCACCTCGGTGATGCCGACGTCGCCGCGCACCGCGCCGGCCTGCTGTGCGCGGGTGAGCAGCCGGCCCAGCGCGCCCATCACGCCGCGGCCCTGGGCCGACAGGGCGCTCTTGTCGATTCCGCTGCCCACCAGGGCGTCGGTCAGCCCCCGGTCGAGCGCGCCCTCCTCGACCAGGAACGCGAAGAACGCGAAGAACGCGGCCCCGGGGTCGTCGGCCTCGGCCAGTTCGTCGGCGCGCGCCGCGTAGCGCTCCAGCCGGTCGGCCAGCACGGCCGCGAACAGCGCCTCCTTGGTCGGGAAGTGCCGGCTGACCGTCCCGGTGCCCACACCCGCACGCCGGGCGATCTCGTGCACGGGCACCGACAGCCCCTCGGCGGCGAACACCGCGTTGGCGACCTCCAGCACGCGCGCCCGGTTGCGCCGGGCGTCGGCCCGCAGCGGCCG
This sequence comes from Streptomonospora nanhaiensis, assembly GCF_013410565.1. Classification (NCBI taxonomy): domain Bacteria; kingdom Bacillati; phylum Actinomycetota; class Actinomycetes; order Streptosporangiales; family Nocardiopsidaceae; genus Streptomonospora; species Streptomonospora nanhaiensis. The sequence goes on along the minus strand of NZ_JACCFO010000001.1, from coordinate 4,986,138 downwards.
CTCGGCGCCCGGCCGGGCCGGTCCCAGCCGGCTCTGGTCGTCCCCCACGCCCGATCCCGCCCTTCCGCGCCCACAGCCCCGTCCAAACCGGTCACCCGACACATACGGCGCACAGGGGCCGCTTCGGGCACCGGTCTCCCGATCGTATCCCGGACGGTCCGTGTTCGTGATCTTGCTCCGGGGTGAGCGGGGGCGCGGAGGGGCGCGTGCGGCCGGGCGGCCCGGCCGCACGCCCGGGCCTCAGAAGGAGCGGCCCTCGTCGTAGGGGCCGATCACCGCCAGGGCCTCGGGGCGGCCCAGCACCTCGGCGGCGACCTCGGCGACGTCGTCGGCGGTGACCGCGTCGAACAGCGCGAGGTCGTCGTCCAGCGAGAAGTGCCGCGGGTAGCCCAGCTCGTGCACGGTCAGCCGGCCCATGCGGGAGTTGCTGCCCTCGGTGCCCAGCACCCACGAGCCCTTGATCTGGCCCTTGGCGCGCTCCAGCTCCTCGGGGCTGATCCCCGACGCGGCGGCCTTGGCCAGCTCCTCGCGGCACACCGACAGCACCTCGTCGATCTTGTCGGGCAGGCAGCCCGCGTAGACCTGGAAGACGCCGGTGTCGGCGTAGGAGTTGTGGAACGCCTGCACGGAGTAGGCCAGGCCGCGCTTCTCGCGGACCTCCTGGAACAGCCGGGAGGACATCCCGCCGCCCAGCGCCGAGCCCAGCACCCGCAGCGCGTACCAGCGCGGATCGGTGCGCGGCAGGCCCTCGCGGCCCAGGATCAGGTGCGCCTGCTCGGTGTCGCGGGACACCAGGCGGGAGCCGGCGTGCACGGCCACGGGGCCGCCGCCGATGCGCGGGCGCGCCGGGCGGGCGTCGCCCGCCGCCGCCGACTGCTCGGCGAAGACCGCCCGGACCTGCTCCACCACGGTGTCGTGGTCGAGGTTGCCGGCCGCCGCCACGATCAGCTCGCCCGGCACGTAGGCGTCGCGGTACTGCTCGAAGATCCGGTCGCGGCTAAGCTTGGCGATGGTCTCGTTGGTGCCCAGGATGGGCCGGCCCAGCGCGGTGTCGCCGTAGACGTGCGCGGCGAAGACGTCGTCGATGAGGTCGCCGGGCTCGTCCTCGTTCATGGCGATCTCCTCAAGGATCACGCCGCGCTCGGTCTCGACCTCACCGGGGTCCAGGACGGAGTTGGCCACCATGTCGCCGACCACGTCGATGGCCAGCGGCAGGTCGCGGTCCAGCACCTTGGCGTAGTAGCAGGTGTGCTCCTTGGTGGTGTAGGCGTTGTGGTCGGCGCCCACACTGTCCAGCAGCGCGGAGATCTCCATGGCGTCGCGCCGCCGGGTGCCCTTGAACAGCAGGTGCTCCAAAAAGTGCGCGGCACCGGCGTGCTCGCCGTCCTCGTCGCGGGAACCGGTGGTGGCCGAGATCCCGAACGCCGCCGAGCGCACCCCCGGCATGGCCTCGGTGACCACACGCAGGCCCCCGGGCAGGACCGTGCGCCGCACCAGCCCGGAACCGTCACCGGGTTCCAGCAGGGTGATGGTGCTGCCGGGCTCCTGCTCGGCGGCGATGGGCACAGAACTCATACGGGCCTTCCTCGGTTGCGCGCCACGGTCGGGCGCCGCCGCCCGCGGCCCGGCGGCGGGCGGCGCGGGGAAACGACGCGGGGCGGTCGCACCCTGCCGGGTGCGACCGCCCCACCGATCATAGGCGCGGATCAGGTGTTCTCGCTGCGGCTGCGGGTGCGCCGCCGGCGGCGCTGCTCGCCGCCGCCCTCGGCCGGGGCGTCCTCGGCGGGCTCGGCCGCCGGAGCGGAGTCGCCGGCCGCGGGCTCGGCGCCGTTGGACGCCGCGGCCTCGGCCTCGACCACCTCGACCGGCACCAGCGACAGCTTGCCGCGGTCGTCGATCTCGCGGATCTCGACCTGGATCTTCTCGCCGATGCTGATGACGTCGTCCAGGTTCTCGATCCGCTTGCCGCCGTGCAGCTTGCGGATCTGCGAGATGTGCAGCAGGCCGTCCTTGCCCGGCAGCAGGGAGACGAACGCCCCGAAGGCGGTGGTCTTGACGACCGTGCCCAGGTAGCGGTCGCCGACCTCCGGCATGGTCGGGTTGGCGATGCTGTTGATGGTGTCGCGCGCGGCCTCGGCGGAGGGGCCGTCGGTGGCACCGATGTAGATGGTGCCGTCGTCCTCGATCGTGATGTCGGCGCCGGTCTCGTCCTGGATCGAGTTGATCATCTTGCCCTTGGGGCCGATGACCTCGCCGATCTTGTCGACCGGGACCTTGACGGTGAGGATGCGCGGCGCGTGCGGGCTCATCTCGGCCGGGCGCTCGATGGCCTCCTGCATGACGTCCAGGATGGCCAGGCGGGCGCCGCGCGCCTGCTGCAGCGCCTGCGCCAGCTGCGAGGCGGGGATGCCGTCGAGCTTGGTGTCGAGCTGCAGCGCGGTGATCAGCTCGCGGGTGCCGGCCACCTTGAAGTCCATGTCGCCGAAGGCGTCCTCGGCGCCGAGGATGTCGGTGAGGGTGACGTACTCGTCGCCCTCGCTGACCATGCCCATGGCGATGCCCGAGACCATGTCCTTCAGCGGCACGCCGGCCTGCATCAGCGACATCGTCGAGGCGCAGACCGACCCCATCGAGGTGGAGCCGTTGGAGCCGATGGCCTCGGAGACCTGGCGGATGGCGTAGGGAAACTCCTCGCGCGAGGGCAGCACCGGCAGCAGCGCCCGCTCGGCGAGCGCGCCGTGGCCGATCTCGCGGCGCTTGGGCGAGCCCACGCGCCCGGTCTCGCCGGTGGAGTACGGCGGGAAGTTGTAGTTGTGCATGTAGCGCTTGGTCCGCTCGGGGTTGAGCGTGTCGACCATCTGCTCCATGCGCAGCATGTTCAGCGTGGTGACACCCAGGATCTGGGTCTCGCCGCGCTCGAACAGGGCCGAGCCGTGCACCCGCGGCAGCACGCCGACCTCGGCGCTGAGCTGGCGGATGTCCTTGGGGCCGCGGCCGTCGATGCGGACCTTGTCGCGCAGCACGCGCTCGCGCATGAGCTTCTTGCTCAGCGCGCGGAACGCCGCGCTGATCTCCTTCTCGCGGCCCTCGAAGTCCTCGCCGAGCTTCTCGGCGGCCAGGGTCTTGACCCGGTCCAGCTCGGACTCGCGCTCCTGCTTGTCGGCGATGGTCAGCGCCTCGGCGAGCTGGTCGCGCACGGCGGACTCGACGGCGGCGTAGGCGTCGTCCTCGTAGTCCACGAAGATCGGGAACTCGGCGACCTCCTTGGCCGCCTGCTCGGCCAGGGCGCTCTGCGCCCGGCACAGCACCTTGATGAACGGCTTGGCCGCCTCAAGGCCCTCGGCCACCGACTGCTCGTTGGGGCCGACCGCGCCCTCCGACACCAGCTTGAGGGTGTTCACGGTGGACTCGGCCTCGACCATCATGATCGCGACGTCGCCGTCCTCCAGCACCCGGCCGGCCACGACCATGTCGAACGTGGCGCTCTGCAGCTCGGTGTGGGTGGGGAACGCGACCCACTGGCCCTCGATCAGCGCGACGCGCACGCCGCCGATGGGGCCGGAGAAGGGCAGCCCCGCGAGCTGGGTGGACATCGAGGCGGCGTTGATGGCCACGACGTCGTAGAGGTGCTCGGGGTGCAGCGCCATGATCGTCTCGACGATCTGGATCTCGTTGCGCAAGCCGCTCTTGAAGGACGGGCGCAACGGGCGGTCGATCAGCCGGCAGGTGAGGATGGCGTCCTCGGACGGGCGCCCCTCGCGGCGGAAGAACGAGCCGGGGATGCGGCCCGCCGCGTACATGCGCTCCTCGACGTCCACCGTCAGGGGGAAGAAGTCGAGGTTCTCCTTGGGCCGCTTTGAGGCCGTGGTCGCCGACAGGACCATGGTCTCGCCGTCGAGGTAGGCGACGGCCGAGCCGGCGGCCTGCTTGGCGAGGCGGCCGGTCTCGAAGCGGATGGTACGGGTGCCGAAGGCGCCGTTGTCGATCACGGCCTCGGCGGAATACGCGCCCTCCATGGGCGTCCTCCTACTAACACGGAAACAGGTGTGTCGGTGTGCCCCGCGTCCGTGCCCCGGAGGGTTCGTCGAGTCGCGGCGGCCGGCGGTGCTCGAAGGGCGAGCGCCGCGGGCCGCTTACGGCCGGCCATCGATCGAAGCCCGCGGCGCGCCCGTGTGGGGCGGGCCGGAGGCCACTACCGAGGACCGGCCTCGACGCGGCAGCCGCGGTGGGTGCGCGGGAGCGCTTGTTGCCAGTTGTGCGTTATGCGGTTGTGGGTGGCCGCCACCGGTGGCACGGCAGGGGCACGGCCGACACTGCGGACGATACCCGCTGGCCACGACGGCGGCGGTCACCACCACACTACTAAGAAAGGGAGTGGCCGTGGCCACTCCCCCGGGTCGGTGTGCCTAGCGGCGCAGGCCGAGCCGCCGGATCAGGTCGCGGTAGCGCTCGATGTCCTGCTTCTGGATGTACTTCAGCAGGCGGCGGCGGCGGCCGACCATCAGCAGCAGCCCGCGGCGGCTGTGGTGGTCGTGCTTGTGGGTCTTGAGGTGCTCGGTCAGCTCGGTGATGCGGTGCGTGAGCAGCGCGACCTGGACCTCGGGGGAGCCGGTGTCACCCTCCTGGGTGGCGTACTCGGCGATGATCTTCTGCTTGGTGGCGGTGTCGATCGACACGGCGCTCCTTCTCGGTATCGGTACGCAGACATCAACATGCCCGCACTCTTCGGGGCGGTGTGCGCCCCGCGGGTGGGGTCCGGTGACCACGCGTACGAACAGTCACCGTTCAGCGGACCAGAGGAAACCCCCGCGTGTACTCAGCGGGTACCGCGCCCCGGTCGCCTTCGCCCGGCCGGGGTCCGGCGGGCAGCACTGCGCGGCTCGTAAACAGGCTCCTGGCAGTCTACCGGACGTTCGCACCCGCCGTCCCCCCTACCGGCGGACGGCGGGGGTTGGGCCCCCGCGTCGGGCGCCCAGCGGCCCGCCGCGCCGGCGGTCAGCCCTCGCCCGCCAGCTCCCGCGCGCGGTCCACGTCGCGGCCCATGGCCTCGATCAGCTCGTCCACACTGGCGAACCTGCGCTGGCCGCGGATGCGGTGGGTGAACTCCATGGCCATGCGCCGGCCGTAGAGGTCGAGGTCGTCGCGGTCCAGGGCGTAGCCCTCGACCGTGCGCGCCGCACCCTCGAACGTGGGGTTGGTGCCCACCGAGATCGCCGCCGGCCACGCCGTCTCGGCCGCCCCGGGCGCGGGCTCCGTCAGCAGCATGCGCCCGGCGTAGACGCCGTCGCCGGGCACGGCCGTGCCCGGCGGGCACTCCAGGTTGGCGGTGGGGAACCCCAGCAGCTCGCGCCCGCGCGCCGCACCGTGCACCACCACCCCCTCGACCCGGTGCGGACGCCCCAGGGCCTCCCGCGCGGCGTCGGCGTCGCCCGCCTCCAGCAGGGCGCGCACGCGCTCGGAGGTGACCGGCTCGGCGCCGCCGACCGGGGCCACCACGTCCACGGCGAACCCGTGGCGCTCGCCCAGCCCGCGCAGCTCCTCGGCGCCGATCGCGGCGCCGCGGCCCAGGTCGAGGCCGCCGTCGCCGACCGCGACCGCCGCCGCGCCCAGGCGCTCGACCAGGACGCGCCGCACGAACAGCGCGGGCTCGGGGGCGGCCGCCCCGGCGGAGGCCGGCAGCACGCACACCGCCGCGGCGCCGAGGGCGGCCAGCAGCTCGGCGCGCCGGTCGATCGGGGTGAGCACCGCCGGGGGCGCGGCGTCCGGTCCGGCCCCGCCGAATCCGGGCTCCAGCACCACCGCCACGACCGGCAGGCCCAGCGCGCGGGACCGCTCCACGGCGGCGGCGAGGACGGCCTGGTGACCGCGGTGCACGCCGTCGAACACGCCGGCCGCCACGACCGACCCGCCCCAGTCGCGGGGCACCTCATCCAGCCCGTGCCACGGCCGCACGTCCAACAGCTCCCCTCCGAGCGCGGTGGGTGGAAGAAGGCCCGGCGCGGCGCTGGGCCGCGGGGCCACAGCCACCGTATCGCCCGGCGCCGGGGCGCGGCGCGACGGCGCGGGTGGTGCACGGCACGCCGGGGGGTCGGGGGGAGGCCGAAGGGGGACGACAGGGCCGAACCCGCCGACGGGCGGCGCCCCGCAGGCGGGCGGGGCGGGCTCAGCCGCCCGCGAAGACCACGATCGGCTTGCTGTAGCCGGGCCGGTCCTCGGCGAGCGCGACCACGCTGCCGTCGGGCGCGAACAGCCCCACCGGGCCGGGGCCCAGCTCGCCGGGCGGGATGCGGTTGCCGTGGGCCACGCGCCGCGCCTCCTCGGCGCTGAGCACGCGCACCGGGAAGGCCGCCGCCACGGCCTGGGCCAGCGGCACGGCGGTGAACTCCTCGGCCAACTGCTCCAGGGTGCGGGCCTGGTCCAGGCCGTAGGGCCCCACGCGGGTGCGGCGCAGCGCCGTGAGGTGTCCGCCCACACCGAGCGCGGCACCCAGGTCGCGGGCCAGAGCCCGGATGTAGGTGCCGCTGGAGCAGGTGACGGTGGCGTCGACGTCCACGAACACGCCGCCGTCGTCGGCCGTGCGGCGGATGGCGGTGACGGCGAACTCCGAGACGGTCACCGGCCGCGCCTTCAGCGCGACCTCCTCGCCGGCGCGCGCCGACTTGTAGGCGCGCCGTCCGTCGACCTTGATCGCGCTGACCTGCGGCGGCACCTGCTGGATGGTGCCGGTGAGCGCGGCGGCCCCGGCGCGCACCGCCTCGTCGCCGACACCGGCGGCGTCGGTGCGCACACCGGGCACGCCCTCGGCGTCGTCGGTGTTGGTGGTCAGGCCCAGCCGCATCGTGGCGGTGTACACCTTCTCGGTGAGGGTGAGGTGGCCCAGAAGCTTGGTGCCCTTGTTGATGCCGAGCACCAGCACGCCGGTGGCCATGGGGTCGAGCGTGCCGGCGTGGCCCACCTTGCGGGTGCCGGCCAGCCGCCGGGTCCGGGCGACGACGTCGTGGGAGGTCCAGTCGGCGGGCTTGTCGACGATGACGACACCGCTATCGGTCATGCGGGCTCGGGTTTCCTCGTGTGGTGGGGGGCGGGCCGTACCGCGCGGGGCGCGGCACGGCCCGCGGCGGGCGCGACCGGGGACGACGCGGGGCTACTCCTCGTCGGCGTCCTCGTCGTCCTCGGCGCGCTCGCGCGGGGTCTTGTAGGGGTCGGGCTCGCCCGCCGGGGTGGCGCCGGAGGCCGCCCGCGCCACCTCGGCGTCGGACTGCCGCGCCTTGGCCAGCAGCGACTCGATGTGCTGGGCGTTCTGCTGCACCTCGTCGCTCTGGAAGGTCAGGCTGGGCGTGTGCCGCAGCCCGGTCTGCCGGCCGACCTCGGTGCGGATGATGCCCTTGGCGCTCTCCAGCGCGGCGGCGGTGCCGGCCTTCTCCTCGTCGGTGCCGAAGACCGTGTAGAAGACCGTGGCGTCGCGCAGGTCGTTGGTGAGCCGCGCGTCGGTCACGGTGACGAACCCCAGGCGCGGGTCCTTGACCCGGCGCTCCAGCATCTCGGCCACGATCCGCTGGATGCGGTCGGCGAGTTTGCGCGCACGTGCGGCGTCAACCATCTCAGTCTTCCTCTGCGCTGAAGAGCCGCTGCCTCGCGGAGAGCAGCTCGATCTCGGGGCGGCCCGCGACCAGCCGCTCGCACGCGTCCATGACCTGGGTGCAGTGCGCGGCCGTGGAGGACACGACCGCCACGCCGATCTCGGACCGGCGGTAGAGGTCCTGGTCGCCGGTCTCGGCGACCGAGACGCCGAACCTGCGTTGCAGCTCGGCCACGATGGGCCGCACGGCGGAGCGCTTCTGCTTGAGGGAGCGGACGTCGCCGAGCAGGATGTCCAGGGTCAGAGCCCCGACGAACATGCGCCCACCCCGTGCGCGCCTCGCCGCGGATCGCGATTCAGATGTCATCGTCGGGCCGCATGACGGAGCGGCCGGGCCGGTGGTACCGGTGGAAGGCGGTGGCGTCCCCCGCCCGCAGGGGCCGGGGACGCCACCGGTGTTCTAGCGCGGGTCAGTCACGCGGCTTCTCGCGCATCTCGTAGGTCTCGATCGTGTCGCCGATCCGGACGTCGTTGTAGCCGATGCCGATACCGCACTCGAAGCCCTCGCGGACCTCGGTGGCGTCGTCCTTGAACCGCCGCAGCGACTCCACGGTGAGGTTCTCGCTGATGACGATCCCCTCGCGGATGAGCCGCGCCTTGGAGTTGCGGCGGATCGTGCCGCTGCGCACGATCGAACCGGCGACGTTGCCGATACGCGGGACCTTGAAGACCTCGCGGATCTCGGCCGAACCGAGCTGGACCTCCTCGAAGATGGGCTTGAGGAGCCCCTTCACGGCGGCCTCGACCTCGTCGATCGCCTGGTAGATGACCGAGTAGTAGCGGATGTCGACACCCATGCGGTCGGCGAGTTCGCTGTTCTTGCCCTCGGGGCGCACGTTGAACCCGATGATGATCGCACCGGCCGAGGAGGCCAGGTTGATGTCGTTCTGCGTGATCGCGCCGACGCCGCGCCCGATGACGCGGATGTCGACCTCCTCGCCTCCGGCGTCGATCTTGAGGAGGGACTCCTCAAGGGCCTCGACCGAACCGGACATGTCACCCTTGATGAGCAGCAGCAGCTCGTTGCGCTCGCCTTCGGCCAGCGCGTCTTTCCAGGTCTCGATCGTGACCCGGCGGGTGGAGCGGCTCTGCTGGGCGAAGCGCTCGCGCGCCTCGCGCTGCTGGGCGATCTGGCGGGCCACCCGGTCGTCCTTGACGACCAGGAAGCTGTCGCCGGCGCTGGGGACGTTGGTGAGACCCAGCACCTGGACCGGCCGCGACGGCTCGGCGCTCTGGACGTTCTGGCCGTGCTCGTCGAGCATGGCGCGGACGCGTCCGTAGGCGTCGCCGCAGACGATGGAGTCGCCCACGTTGAGCGTGCCCCGCTGCACCAGCACCGTGGCCATGGAGCCGCGGCCGCGGTCGAGGTAGGCCTCGATCGCGAGCCCCTGGGCGTCCATGTCGGGGTTGGCCCGCAGGTCCAGCGCGGCGTCGGAGGTCAGGACGATGGCCTCGAGCAGCTGGTCGATGCCGTCGCCCCGCCGCGCGGAGATGTCCACGAACTGGACGTCGCCGCCGTACTCCTCGGTCACCACGCCGTACTCGGTGAGCTGGGCGCGCACCCGCTGGGGGTCGGCGCCCTCGACGTCGATCTTGTTGACCGCCACCACGATCGGCACGTTGGCCGCCTTGGCGTGGTCGATGGCCTCGGCCGTCTGCGGCTTCACGCCGTCGTCGGCCGCGACCACCAGGACCGCGATGTCGGTGGCCTGGGCACCGCGCGCACGCATGGCGGTGAACGCCTCGTGACCCGGGGTGTCGATGAAGGTGATCTTGCGTTCTTCGCCGTCGACCTCGGTGGCCACCTGGTAGGCGCCGATGTGCTGCGTGATGCCGCCGGCCTCGCCGCCGGCCACGTTGGACTTGCGGATGGTGTCGAGCAGCCGGGTCTTACCGTGGTCGACGTGGCCCATGACGGTGACCACCGGCGGGCGGGGACGCAGGTCCTCGTCGGTGCCGGTGTCCTCGCCGAACTCGATGGAGAAGGACTGCAGGAGTTCGCGGTCCTCGTCCTCGGGGCTGACGATCTCGACGTTGTACTTCAGCTCCTCGCCGAGGAGCTGGAGGGTCTCGTCGGGCAGCGACTGCGTGGCGGTCACCATCTCGCCCAGGTGCAGCATGACCTGCACCAGGGACGCGGGGTTGACGTCGATCTTGTCGCCGAAGTCCGACAGCGAGGCGCCGCGGGACAGCCGGATGGTCTGGCCGTTGCCGCTGGGCACCTTGACGCCGCCGAAGGACGGCGCCTGCATGTCGTTGAACTCCTGGCGCCGCTGCTTCTTGGACTTGCGCTGACGGCCCGGACGCCCGCCGGGGCGCCCGAACGCGCCGGCCGTGCCGCCGCCGCGACCGCGCCCGCCGCCGCCCGGACGGCCGGCGAACCCGCCGCCGCCACCGGGACGGCCACCGCCGCCGCCGGGACGCGGGCCGGCACCCGCCGGGGCGCCGCCGCCGCGGCCGCCCGCCGGACGCCCGCCGCCGGCACCGCGGCCGCCGCCGGGGCCGCCGCGGCCACCGCCGCCGCCCGGAGCCGGGCGGGAGGAGGGCATGTTCATGGGGCTGGGACGGGGACCGCCGGGACGCGGGCCCATGCCGGCCGGGCTGGGGCGGGGACCGCCCGCACCGGGGCCGCCGCCGGGACGCGGAGCCTGCGGACGCGGGCCGCCGGGACGCGGCGCACCGCCGCGCTCGCCGCCGCCGCCGGGACGGGGGCCGCCGGGACCGCCGCCCTGTCCGGCACCGCCCTGGCCGCCCTGCGGGCCGCCGGGCCGGGGGCCGGGACGCGGCGCGGGCTTGGCGCCCATGCCGGTGGCCGTGGACGCGAACGGGTTGTTGCCCGGGCGCGGGCCCGCGGGGCGCGGACCGGGACGCGGGGCGGAGCGGCCGCCCTCGGCCGCCGGGCGCTCAGGCCGCTCGGCGCGCTCGGGACGCCCGCCCGGCTTGGCACCGGGCTTGTTGTCGGGCTTGGCCGCCGGGCGCGGGCCGGGCCGGGGGCCCGGACGCGGCGCGCCCGCCTTGGCCGGCGTGGAGCCGGCACCCGGCCGGGGACCGGCGGGCTGGCCGCCGCCCTGACCGGAATCGCTTCGGGGGCCGGGCTTGGGGCCCGGCTTGGGGGCCGACGGGCGCGCGGCGGAGCCGTTCGCGGTGTCGGCGGGGCCCGCAGGAGCCTGCGGGCGGGGGCGCGGCTTGCGCTCGCCGCTGCCGCGGGAGTCGCCGGAGCCGTTGTTGAAGGCTTCCTTGAGCCGACGCACGACGGGGGCCTCGATGGTGGAGGACGCCGACCGAACGAATTCACCCATCTCGTTGAGCTTGGCCAGAACAGCCTTGCTCTCCACTCCGAACTCCTTCGCGAGTTCGTATACCCGGACCTTCGCCACTGCTCTCCTCTACTCGGTCCGGGACATGGGCTTGTTCCGGACCGTCGCTAACTTGACGTACTCATCGCTGCGTACTCATCGAGCGCTCATCGCAATCTCGACCCGCTTCCTCGTCGTTACACAACAATGGGTTGGCCATTCCGGCATGCCGACATGGCAAGACCCGCCGACCCTACGGTGTACAACCGCCGGGGTGGCGTGATCATTCCAACCCTATCTGGAACCCGGTGCCGCGCCAACGCGATTACGCGTCGGCGAAGTAGGCGTCGACACGGGAGGTGTCGAGTCCTTCAGCGGTCCGGAAGGCCCGCGGCAGGACGCGCCGCCGCTTCGCCGCCTCCCAGCAGCGGGAGTCGGCGTGCAGGTAGGCGCCGCGGCCGGGTGCGCGCCTGGCGGGGTCCGGCGCGACAACGCCGGAGAGGTTCGCCAACCGCACCAGATCGGACTGAGCCGCCCGCGACCGGCACCCCACGCACGTCCGTACGGGGCGGGCGCGGTCGCGAGCCTCCAGTCTAGCGCGTTGGGGCATCGGGCTGCCCCGAGGGCCGCTCGGGGTCCTCGGGCGCCGGTCGGGCCGGGGAGTCGTCCTGCTCGGCGGGCTCGGCGTCGGAGCGGATGTCGATCCGCCAGCCGGTGAGCCGGGCCGCGAGCCGGGCGTTCTGCCCCTCCTTGCCGATGGCCAGGGACTGCTGGTAGTCGGGCACGGTCACGCGCGCGACCTTGCCCGCACGGTCGAGCACCTCGACGCGGGTGACCCGGGCCGGGGACAGCGCGTTGCCGACGAACACGGCGGGGTCCTCGGAGTAGTCGACGATGTCGATCTTCTCGCCGTTGAGCTCCGCCATGACGTTGCGCACGCGGCTGCCCAGCGGGCCGATGCAGGCGCCCTTGGCGTTGACGCCGGACTTGTTGGACTTCACCGCCATCTTGGTGCGGTGCCCGGCCTCGCGGGCGATGGCCGCGATCTCGACGGTGCCGTCGGCGATCTCGGGCACCTCCAGCTCGAACAGCTTGCGCACCAGGTTGGGGTGGGTGCGCGAGAGCGTGACCGAGGGGCCGCGGTGGCCCTTGCGGACCTGCACCACGTAGGCGCGCAGCCGCTCGCCGTGGGTGTAGGGCTCGCCGGGGACCTGCTCCTGGGGCGGCAGGATGGCCTCGATCTTGCCGAGGTCGACCAGCACGTTGCGGGGGTCCTTGCCCTGCTGGATCAGGCCCGACACGATCTCGGACTCGCGGCCGGCGAACTCGCCCAGGGTCAGCTCGTCCTCGGCGTCGCGCAGCCGCTGGAGGATGACCTGCTTGGCGGTCGAGGTGGCGATGCGGCCGAACCCCGAGGGCGTGGCGTCGTACTCGCGCACGACGTTGCCGTCGTCGTCGGTCTCGGCGGCCCACACGGTGACGTGGCCGGTGGCGCGGTCGAGTTCGACCCGCGCGGCGGACTCCGTGCCCTCCTGGCGGTGGTAGGCGATCAGCAGGGCGTCCTCGATCGCCTTGACGACGAGGTCCACCGAGATGTCCTTCTCGCGCTCCAGACTGCGCAGGACACTCATATCGATATCCACGGGGCTCCCCCTCTAGTCCGCCGCGTCGTCGCCGGTTTCGCGGCGGAATTCCACCTGGACCTTTGCGCGCCGCAGGTCAGAATAGCCGTAGCGGCGATCGCGGCCGTCGACCTCCAGGGTGACGCCGTCGTCGTCGGCGTCCTTGACCCGGCCCTGGACCTCGCCGCCCTCGGCCGTGGCGGCGCGGACCAGCCGGCCGCGCGAGCGCCGCCAGTGGCGGGGCAGGGTCAGCGGGCGGTCGACCCCGGGCGAGGTGACCTCCAGGACGTAGGGGGCCTTGCCCATGGCGTCGGAGGAGTCGAGGGCGGTCGAGATCTCCTGGCTGACCTCGCCGACGGCGTCGAGGTCGACGCCGTTGTCGGAGTCCACCACGACGCGCAGCAGCCGCCGCTTGCCGGCCGGGGTGACCTCGATCGACTCCAGCTCCAGCCCGGCCTCGGCCAGCAGGGGCGTCAGCAGCGCGGCGAGACGTTCGTGGCGGGCCTGCGCGCCCATCAGTGGTCCTCCTCGGCGAATTCCGCCCCTCGGACACGGGAATCCGGGGCGGTCCTGCTTGAACGGTTCGAGTTCCGCGCGTCAGGCGACGCCGGTGTGCAGTCAAGGGTATCCACAGTCGCCGGTGATCAGAGCCGCCCGTCGCGCCTTGTCAGCCGAGGGGGCGGTGTCAAGGCGCCGGGCGCCCGCCGGCGCGACGCGCGGGTGTACACACCCCCCGCACACGCGCGAAACGGACGCCGATCATGGAAGGATGGGGACGATCCGCGCCGCGGTGTCCGGCATGTCGCCCGCCCCGGCGCGGCCCGGCGCTGCCGAGGGCCGCCCGCCCGGCCCGGCGCACGCCCATGCACGGCTCACGGTGTCGCCCTTCAGGGGCCCCGGACTGAGGAGGAGAGGGTGGGCAGCAGCGGCGCGGTCACCCGCCGCACGGTCGTCGTCGGAGCGCTGGCCGGGCTGGCCGGGGTCGCCCTGGCCGGATGCCAGGGGCCGCGGTGGTACCCCAGCGACATCAGCCCCGACGAGTACGTGCTGCGCTCCGTGATCACCGAGAAGGAGCGCATGATCGCCCGCTACGAGGCCACCGTCGCCGCCGGCGAGGGCCCCCTGGACCTGCTGGAGCGGCTGCTCGACGACCACCGCGCGCACGTCGAGGCGCTGCGCCTGCGGCTGCCCGAGGAGCCCGGCCGCACCCCCGACGGCGAGGAGCCCTCGCCCGGCCCCAGCCCCGAGCCCGTACCCGAGACCCCGCTGCCCGTGGCCGAGCTGCGGGTGGCCGAGCAGAGCGCGGCGGAGTCGCGCGGCCGCCAGGTCGAGCGGCTGACCGACGCCGGGCTGGCGCAGCTGCTCGCCGCCGTGGGGGCCTGCGAGGCCGGCCACACCCGACTCCTTGCGGAGGCACGATGACCGCCACCCCCGAGGACGCCGAGGAGTTCGACACCGCCGAGGCGCTGCAGCGCGCCCTGCGGGCCGAGCACGCCGCCGTCTACGCCTACGGCTACATCGGCGCCCGCTCCCAGGACGAGGACCGCCGCCTGCGCTGCTACGAGTACCTCGACGCCCACCGCGGGCAGCGCGACACCCTCAAGGGCGAGCTGCGCGAACGCGACGCGGTGCCGGCGGCGGGCGAGAGCTCCTACGCGCTGCCCGAGTCCGACTCCGGCGAGGCGCTGGCCGACTACGCCGTGGAGGTGGAGGACCTCACCGCACAGGCCTACCTGGAACTGGCCGCCGCGCCCGACTCCGCGCTGCGCGAGCTGGCGCTGCGCTCGCTGCAGGACGCCACGCTGCGCGGCATGGAGTGGGGCGCGGACCTGCCGGTGTTCCCGGGGTTCCCCGGCGGGGCGCCGCCCGCGCCCGACGGCGGCTGAGGGCCGCGCCGGGCGCCGGGGCGCCGGACCCGCCCGGCGGGCGGGGCGGCCCTCAGCCGCCGTCGACCACCGCGGCGACCCGCTCCACGGCGGTCTCCAGCGGGATCTCGGCGCGCTCGCCGGTGGCGCGGTCGCGCAGCTCCACGACACCCTGGTCCAGGCCCTTGCCGACGATGAGCGCGGTGGGCACGCCCAGCAGCTCGGCGTCGGTGAACTTCACGCCGGGCGAGACGCCCTTGCGGTCGTCCACGAGCACGCGCACGCCGCGCTCCTCCAGTTCGCCGGCGATGCGCAGGGCGACCTCGATCTGCTCGCCCTTGCCGGTGCCGACCACGTGGACGTCGGCGGGCGCCACCTCGCGCGGCCAGATGATGCCCTTGTCGTCGTGGGACTGCTCCACGATGGCGGCGACCACGCGGGAGACGCCGATGCCGTAGGAGCCCATGGTGACGCGCCGGGGCTTGCCGTCGGGGCCCAGGGCGTCCAGCTCGAAGGCGTTGGCGAACTTGCGGCCGAGCTGGAAGATGTGGCCGATCTCGATGCCGCGGGCGGTGTAGAGGGTGCCCTTGCCGTCGGGCGAGGGGTCGCCCTCGCGGACCTCGGCGGCCTCGATGGTGCCGTCGGGGACGAAGTCGCGCCCGCACACCAGGTTCATGACGTGGTGGTCGGCCTTGTCGGCGCCGGTGATCCAGGCCGAGCCCTCGACCACGCGGGGGTCCACGAGGTAGCGCAGCTTGTTGTGCAGCAGCGCGTTGGGACCGACGTAGCCCTTGACCAGGAAGGGGTTGGCGGCGAAGTCGGCCTCGTCCAGCAGCGCGACCTCGGCGGGGTGCAGCACCGCCTCCAGCCGCTTCATGTCGACCTCGCGGTCGCCGGGCACGCCGATGCCCATGACCTCCCAGTCGGCCGCGCCCGGGGCGCGGGTCTTGACCAGGACGTTCTTGAGGGTGTCGGCGGCGGTGAAGGTGCGGCCCAGCCCTGCGGCGTTGAAGAAGTCGACCAGGGTCTCGATGGTGGGGGTGTTGGGGGTGTGGTGCACCTGCGCCTCGGGCTGCCCCTCGATCGGCAGGGCGGGGGGCGCGGGGGTGCGCACGGCCTCGACGTTGGCGGCGTAGTCGGACTCCGTGCTGCGCACGAAGGTGTCCTCGCCGGTGGGGGTCTCGGCCAGGAACTCCTCCGAGGCCGAGCCGCCCATGGCGCCCGACATCGCCGAGACGATGACGTACCGGAGGCCGAGCCGGTCGAACGCACGGATGTAGGCCTGGCGGTGCAGCTCGTAGGAGCGCTCCAGCCCTTCGTCGTCGAGGTCGAAGGAGTAGGAGTCCTTCATGTGGAACTCCCGGCCGCGCAGCACGCCGGCCCGGGGGCGGGCCTCGTCGCGGAACTTCTCCTGGATCTGGTACAGGATGACCGGGAAGTCCTTGTAGGAGGAGTACTCGCCCTTGACGAGCAGGGTGAACAGCTCCTCGTGGGTGGGGCCCAGGAGGTAGTCGGCGCCCTTGCGGTCCTTGAGCCGGAAGATGGAGTCGCCGTACTCGGTCCAGCGCCCCGACGC
The DNA here is from genome assembly GCF_013410565.1 of Streptomonospora nanhaiensis. Taxonomy (NCBI): domain Bacteria; kingdom Bacillati; phylum Actinomycetota; class Actinomycetes; order Streptosporangiales; family Nocardiopsidaceae; genus Streptomonospora; species Streptomonospora nanhaiensis. The sequence continues at coordinate 4,970,140 of NZ_JACCFO010000001.1, read as the reverse complement.
GTCGTAGTACTCGCGGGGCAGCAGCGCGGGCAGCAGGACCTCCTGCCCGCCGATGCGGTCCATCTCCTCGCGGATGACCGCGGCGACGTTGTCCAGCACCATCTTGCCGAGCGGCATCCAGGAGTACACCCCGGGCGCGGCGCGGCGCACGTACCCGCCGCGCACCATGAGCTTGTGGCTCGGCACCTCGGCGTCCGCCGGGTCCTCGCGCAGGGTGCGCAGGAACAGGGTCGACATCCGCAGCACGGCCGCTCCTTAACGACAGTCGGGTCTGCTCCGCGCGGTGCACGGGATCGTCCGCGGGAGGGATACGCCCGCCCCGTGGGGGGCGGTGCGCTGGAGGAGTTCCAGGCTAGCGCCCGCCGTGCGCGGCCCGGTACCTCCCGCACGGGCGCGGGCGCGCCCAAGGCGCGCTGGACTCGGGCGCGCGCAGGCAGGAGGATGGCGGCGGCCCGTCCGCCGGCCGCGCGGGCAGGCCGCCGGGGCCGCCCGGCGGGGCCGCGGCGGGCCGGGTGTGACCATGACGCGAGTGACGACAGGGGGACCGCACACCATGCGGATGCGAACCATCGGCGACCGGACCGTCAGCGCCATCGGCCTGGGCGCCATGCCGCTGTCGGTCGCCGGGCGCCCCGACCGCGACCGCGCGGTCGCCACCGTCCACGCCGCCCTGGACGCCGGGGTGACGCTGATCGACACCGCCGACGCCTACCACCCCGGCGGCGGCGCCGGGCACAACGAGGAGCTGGTCGCCGAGGCCCTGGCCGCCTACGGCGGCGACACCTCCGAGGTGCTGGTGGCGACCAAGGGCGGCCACGTGCGGCCCGAGGACGGCTCCTGGACGCTCAACGGGCGGCCGGAGTACCTGAAGCGGGCCTGCGAGGACTCTTTGCGGCGGCTGCGCACCGACGCGATCGGGCTCTACCAGTTCCACCGGCCCGACCCCGAGGTCCCCTTCGAGGAGTCGGTGGGCGCGCTGCGCGACCTGCTGGACGAGGGCAAGATCCGCATGGCCGGGATCTCCAACGCCGACCCCGCCCAGATCCGCACCGCCAACGAGGTGCTGGGCGGGCGGCTGGCCTCGGTGCAGAACGAGTTCTCGCTGCGGTTCCGCTCCAGCGAGCCGGAGCTGGAGCTGTGCGCGGAGCTGAAGATCGCGTTCCTGCCGTGGTCGCCGCTGGGCGGCGCGCGCGAGGCCGCCGGGCTGGCGGGCTCGCGCGGGGCGTTCGCGCGTATCGCGGCCGAGCGCGGGGTCAGCCCGCAGCGGCTGTGCCTGGCCTGGATGCTGGCCAAGGCGCCGGTGGTGGTGCCGATCCCGGGGGCCTCGCGGCCCGAGACCATCGCCGACAGCGCCCAGGCGGCCGACCTGGAGCTGAGCGCCGGGGAGCTGGCCGAGCTGGACCGCGCCTAAGACGGCCGGGTGCCCGTCCCGCGCCGGGGCGGGCACCCGGCCGGCCTCGCACGGCCGGTCGGCGCGGGGTCCGCGCGGTGCCCGCGCCCCCGTACCGTGGACGTCGGACGACGGATCGAGCGGCTGGGCGAGGCGGGGCGTATGGCGGCGTGGGGCGGCGGACCGGTGCGACCCGAGGTGGAGCTGCTGCGCGACGCCGACCGCCCGGACTCCTGGCTGCTGCTGGTCGACGGCACCCCGCAGTCCCACGTGGACCTGTCCGACCCCGCCTACCTCGACTTCGAGTACGTGCGGCGCATCGGCCACGTCATCGACCTGCTGGCGCCGCCGGGCGCGCCCGTCCGCGCCCTGCACCTGGGCGCGGGCGCGCTGACCCTGGCGCGCTACGTTGCCGCCACCCGGCCCGGTTCGCGCCAGCGCGCGGTCGACAACAACGAGCGGCTGGTCGCCCTGGTGCGCCGGGAGCTGCCGTGGGACCGGCGCGCCGACCTGCGGGTGGGGGTGGGCGACGCCCGCGCGTGGCTGGCCCAGCGGCACTCCGCAAGCGCCGACCTGGTGGTGTGCGACGTGTTCGCCGGCGCGCGCACCCCGGCCGCGCTGACCTCCACCGAGTTCTTCGCCGACGTGGCGCGGGTCCTGGCGCCGGGCGGGGTGTGCGCGGCCAACGTGGGCGACGGCCGGCGGCTGGCGCACGTGCGCGCCCAGGCGGTGACGCTGGCGGAGGTGTTCGCGCACGTGGTGCTGATCGCCGCGCCGGGCGTGCTGCGGGGGCGGCGGTTCGGCAACTTCGTGCTGCTGGGCTCGGACGCCCCGCTGCCGGTGGCGGAGCTGACCGCGCGCGCCCACCGCGACCCCGACATGGCGCGGGTGCTGGCCGGGGAGGTGCTGGCGCGGTTCACCGCGGGCGCCGCGCCGGTGCGCGACGCCACGGCCAAGGACTCCCCCGCCCCGCCCGACGACGCGTTCGCGCGCTGAGCCGCCCGGCGGGCGGGCGCCGCGCGGGTCAGTCGGGCAGCTCGTGGTCGAGCAGGAACGAGAACTCCGGGCTCTGCCGGATGCCCACGCCGCCCCCGGGGTCGGGCTGGGTGCTCATGCCGGTGACCCGCCCGCCGCGCCACCAGATCATCTGGTCGGTCACGGGGTCGCCGTCCTCGCGCAGGCTCTGGAAGGTGTTGTAGATGAACGGCAGCAGGGAGGCCGACCGCTTGCTGCGCAGCACCGCGAAGATCATGGTGTTGGGCGAGGGCAGCATCACCACGGCGCCGTAGGGCATCGGCTCCCGCACGACGTCGACCAGCCGCATGACGTGCGCCGTTCCCGGCCAGGTCTGGCCGATCAGCACCTGCACGGGGGTGTCGGCGTTGGGCGCGCTGGTGGGGAACGCCTTGAGGTCGTAGCGCTCGTAGGCGAGGTTGCCCAGGGCGGCGAACCACACGTCCTGCTTGGTCAGGCCCCACTGCTGGGTGTGGCGGACGTCCAGGACGGCGGCCTCGTAGTTGGCGGGGTTGGTGCGGTAGCACAGGAGCGCGGTGAGCTGGGGGTTGATGGAGTACGCCAGCTTGTCCGTGCCCAGGGCCGAGGGGTCGCCGGTGAGGATCACCCGCAGGTTGGGCCGCACCGCCGGGAAGGGCTGGCTGAGCAGCCAGCGGTGCACGTCGTTGGGCGGGGGCCCGTAGGCGGGCTGGGGCGGTCCGTAGGGCGGGTGACTCATGGGCGGATCCGGTGGCTTCCGACGGGGTGGCGGGCCGACCGCGCGGCAGGCCGGGGTCGGCGTCGGTCGTGGGGACTCGACGGACTTCTGACGCAGTATCCCACCGCACGGTTCACCCCGCCGCCACCGCACCGCGCGGACCGGCGCGCCTGGCGGCGCCCCGCGCTGACGGGCGGGGGGGCGCGGTGGGCTAGGCTCGCGGACATGCCGCACCAGACACGACGCTTCGTCACCCCCCCGCCCCGCGCCTAGCGGGGCGTCCGCGCCCGCCCATCCGGCGGAGCGCGCGAGCCGCGCCGCCGGATGCGCGGTGCGGTGCCGATCCGTGACGTCCCACGCCGACATCCCTGCCTGCCTGTCGACGTTGGAGTACGCCGTCGTGTCCGAAAACCACTCTGCCGCGCGCCCGTCCGCCGCGGCGTCCTCGTCCTCGTCCCTGCCCGCCGCGTCCTCCCCCGGCTCCGCCCGGCGCGGGTTCGCGCTGCTCACCGCCGCCGGCGTGCTGTGGGGCACCGGCGGCCTCGCCGGGCACCTGCTCCAGGCCGACGGCGTGCCGCCGCTGGCCGTGGCCGCCTACCGGCTGCTGGTGGCCGGCGCCCTGATCACCGCGTTCCTGGCCGCCGCCGGGCGGCTGGGCCGGCTGCCGCGCTCGCGCCCGCCGGCCGTCCGGCTGGCGGCCAACGCGCTGCTGCACGCGGTGTTCCAGAGCCTGTACTTCGCCTCCCTGGCGTTCATCCCGGTGGGGCTGGCAACCCTGGTCAAGATCGGCAGCGTGCCGGTGTTCGTCGCCGTGGGGATCTGCCTGGCGGCGCGCCGGGTGCCGTCGCGGCGGCTGGCGGCGGCGGTGCTGCTGGCCGTGGCCGGGCTGGCGCTGCTGGCCGGGTTCCCGGCGGGCGACGCGCCGCCGCTGACGCTGGCGCTGGGGCTGGCCTGCGCGCTGGGCGCCGGGCTGACGTTCTCGGTGATGACCCTTCTCAACCGCGCCCCCGTTGCCGGGCTGGACCCGCTGGTCAACGTGGGCGTGGGGCTGCTGGCGGGCGGGCTGCTGCTGCTCCCGGCCGGGCTGGTGGCCGGCATGGCCGTGCCGGCGCGGCCGCTGCCGCTGGCGCTGCTGGTGTTCCTGGGCCTGGTGCCCACCGCGCTGGCCTACCTCGCCTACTTCGGCGGGCTGCGCACCGCCTCCGACGCCGGCGCGGCCGTGGGCACCATCGCCGAGCCGCTCACGGCGGCGGTGCTGTCCATGGTGCTGCTGGGCGAGCAGATGACCGCGGCCGGCGCGGTGGGCGCGGTGCTGCTGCTGGCCGCCATGGGCGTGGACCAGGCCGCCGAGGCGCTGCGGCGGCGCCGGTCGGGCTGAGCCCGCGCCGGGCGCGGCCCGGGCCTACTCCCAGCGGAGTAGGCCCGGCCGCCGCGGAGTATCCCGGCGGATGAGGGCCGCGCGGGCAGCGGCCGCGTACCGTCTGAGGCGTGAGGTCTGTCCCGCTTCCCACCCGCCGCGACACCGCCGTCACCCTGGTGACGGCCGTCGTCTCCCTGGCCACCACGCTGTTCGCCGAGCAGTTGCTGCAGGACGGCGCGCCCTCGCGCCCGCTGGCGCCCTGGGGGCTGGTGTGGATGGCGGCCGCGGTGGCGCCGCTGCTGTGGCGCAGCCGCTACCCGGCGGCGGTGGCCGCCATCAGCGCGCCGCTGTCGGTGCTGTACTACCCGCTGGGGTTCCCCGACGGCTGCGTCGGGCTGGCCGGGGCGATCGCGCTGTTCGGGGCGGCGGCCGACGGCCGCCGGTGGCAGGCCTGGACCCTGGCCGCGGCGCAGTTCCTGGTCATCCACCTGTGGGAGGCGCTGGCCTACGGCGCGCCGCGCTTGGGCCCGGCCCTGGGCATGCTGGCCTGGTGCCTGGTGCTGGTGGGCAGCGGGGAGCTGAAGCGCAAGCACACCGAGTACCGGGCGCTGGCCCGCGAGCGCGCCGACGAGGCCGCGCGCACCCGCGAGGAGTCCGTCCGGCGGCGGATCTCCGAGGAGCGCGTGCAACTGGCGCGCGACGTCCACGACACCGTGGCGCACAACATCTCGCTGATCAACGTGCAGGCGGGCACCGCGCTCTACCTCATCGAGACCGAGCCCGAGCGCGCCGCCGAGGCGCTGGCCACGATCAAGCGCACCAGCAAGGAGACCCTGCGCGAACTGCGGGCCACCCTGAATGTGCTGCGCTCGGCCGATGAGCGGGCGCCGCGCTCCCCGGCGCCGGGCCTGGACCGCCTCGCCGAACTCGCCGAGGGCACCCGGGGCGCCGGCCTGGACGTGCGGGTGGTGCGCACCGGCGCCGACCGCCCCCTGTCGGCCAACACCCAGACGGCGGCCTACCGTATCGTCCAGGAGGCGCTGACCAACGCCGTGCGGCACGCCCGCGCCACGACCGTGGTGGTCGAGGTGGACGTGGCCGACGACGGCGTGCGCCTGTCGGTGACCGACGACGGCGCGGCCTCGGGGGAGTTCACGGTGGGCAACGGGATCACCGGCATGCGGGAGCGGGCCGCCGCCCTGGGCGGCGAGCTGGCGGCCGGGGCGCGCCCGGGCGGCGGGTTCGCCGTGCGGGCCCGGCTGCCCGACCGGGCCGAGCCCGGCGGCCCCGCCGGCGGTGGTCCGGCCAGTGGAGACGACAGCGGTGCGAGACCCCGGCAGCCGGCCGCGGCGGCGCCCGCACAGGAGGAGCGGCAGGCGTGATCCGGGTTCTTCTCGCCGACGACCAGGCGCTGGTGCGCGCCGGGTTCCGGGCGCTGCTGGACAGCGCGCCCGACATCACCGTGGTGGCCGAGGCGGCCGACGGCGCCGAGGCGGTGCGCCAGGCCCGGGCCGAGCGCCCCGACGTGGTGCTCATGGACATCCGCATGCCGGGCCTGGACGGCCTGGCCGCCACGGCCCAGATCCTGGCCGACCCCGCGCTGGAGGCGGTGCGGATCGTCATCCTCACGACGTTCGACCTGGACGAGTACATCTTCGAGGCGCTGCGCGCGGGCGCCAGCGGGTTCCTGGTCAAGGACACCGAGCCCGAGGACCTCCTCCAGGGCGTGCGGGTGGTGGCGCGCGGCGACGCCCTGCTGTCGCCCGGGGTCACCCGGCGGCTGATCGCCGACTACGCCCGCCGCCCGCGCCGGCCGGCGCCCTCCACCCGGCTCAACGGGCTGACCGACCGGGAGCGGGAGGTGCTGGCGCTGGTGGCCGAGGGGCTGTCCAACGAGGAGATCTCCCGGCGGCTGGTGGTGAGCCCGGCCACGGCCAAGACCCACGTCAGCCGGATCATGGTGAAGCTGGGCATGCGCGACCGCGCCCAGCTGGTCGTGCTGGCCTACGAGACCTCGCTGGTGGTGCCCGGCTGGGCCGACTGAGGCGGAGCTCGGGCCCCGGCTCAGGGTGGACCCCCATACCCCTCGGGGGCGCCCCCTACACCGGGCGGTGTAGGCGGGCACCGCCCCTGACACCGGCGGGCGTAGCGCCGAAACCTCCCGCGGGCCGATGAACCGGACCGAGCCCGGGCGCCATGCTCGGGTCGTCCTGGTCCACCGACCCGCGAGGCGTCATCCGACATGTTCGACGATCCCCTGATCCTCGCCCGCCTGCAGTTCGCGCTGACGGCGAGCACCCACTACATCTTCGTGGCCTTCACCCTGGGCCTGGCGCCGTTCATCCTGTTCGGCCAGCTCAGCGCCACCCTGCGCCGGGACGCCGACCGGATGCGCGGCGTCCGGTTCTGGGGCGGGCTCTACGTCGTCAACTACGCCATGGGCGTGCTCTCCGGCCTGGTGATGGAGCTGCAGCTCGCGTTGAACTGGAGCGGGCTGAGCGACATGTTCGGCCACGTCTTCGGCGCGCCGCTGGCCGTGGAGACCATGGGCGCCTTCTTCGTGGAGTCGACCTTCCTGGGCCTGTGGATCTTCGGCTGGGACCGCATGGGCCGCTGGGCGCACCTGGCGTGCTTCGGCGTGGTCACCGCCACCGCCTACCTGTCGGCCTACTGGGTGCTGGTCTCCAACGGCTTCTTGAAGTACCCGGTCGGCTTCCGCGTCGAGGACGGCACGGCCGTGCTGACCGACCCCGTCGCGATGCTCACCAACCCCGCCACCCTGCTGGCACTGGGCCACATCGCGCTGAGCGCGCTGCTGCTGGGCGGCGCGGTGGTGATGGCGGTGAGCGCCTACCACCTGGCGCGGCGCAGCGACCCCTACGGCGTCTTCAGCCGGGGCATCCGCCGCGGCCTGGTGGTCTTCGCGGCGGCGCTGATGCCCACGGCCGCGGTGGGCGGGATGCAGTTCGCCCTCTACGACATGGTGCCGCCGACCTCGGGCTCGACCTACTCCGCGCAGGAGATCGAGGCCATCGAAGCGCGGTATGCGGCCAACAGCCAACTGGAGCTGGTCGGCGGGCTTGGCGACGCCTTCATGATGGGCTTCTGGTCGCTGATGTTCTTCCTGACGCCGGTGCTGCTGCTGGCCTGGCTGCTGCGCGGCCTGGACCGCTGGCGCTGGCTGCTGTGGCCGCTGACCTTCCTGCCGTTCCTGCCCTACATCGCCAGCGTCGCCGGCTGGGCGCTGCGCGAGACCGGCCGCCAGCCGTGGGTGGTGGAGGACCTGCTGACCACGGCCGACGCCATGACCGACATGACCCCGGGCATGGCCGTGGTCTCGTTCTCCCTGTTCACGCTGGCCTTCGCGGTCCTGGCGACCGTCACCTACGCGCTGCTGGTGCGCTACGCGGTGCGCGGCCCCGACCGGGGCCCGCTCACCCCCGCCGCGCCCGAGCCGCCCGCCGCGCCGGCGCACGCGCCCGCCTTCTAGGGCGCGCTCCCGGGCCACCGCCCTCCCCCTCCCCCTTCCGACCCATTCCAGGAGCAAGCAGTGGACATCGTCGCCGTCACCCTTCTCGCCGGCGCGGTCGTGGGCTACTTCGTGCTCGCCGGCTGCGACGTCGGCCTGGGCATGCTGATGCCCTTCGTCGCCCGCACCGAGGCCGAGCGCCGGCGCGTCGTGCGCGCCGCGGCGCCCTACTTCCTGGGCACCGAGGTCTGGCTGGTCGGCACCATCGGCGTGGTGGCCGGCCTGTTCCCCGCCCTCAAGACCGAGGCCGTCACCGGCATGTGGCCGGTCTTCACCGCCCTGCTGGCCGGCTGGCTGCTCCGCGACGCCGGGCTGTGGTTCCGCGGCCGGTGGGCCTCGGCCGCGGGCCGGGGCGCGTGCGACGTGGGGATCACCGCCGGGAGCTGGACGCTGGCGGTGGCGTTGGGCCTGGCGGTCGCCGGGCTGCTCGCCGACGGCGCCCTGCTGAGCCCCTTCGCGCTCGCCTGCGCGGCCACCGTGGCGGCGCTGTTCGCGCTGCGCGGTGCCGCCTTCGGCGCCGAGCGGCTGGTCCCCCATGAGGCCCCGGCGCCGGTGCCCGCCGCCGTGGGCGCGGGGGCGGCCGCCGCCGCGCCCGCGCCGCGCTCCGACGCGGCCGAGAGCGCCGACGCCGCCGCGCGGGCCACCCGGCCGCTGGCGCGCGCGGCGCTGGTCGGGGCGCTGCTCACCGCGGGCGCCGCGCTGCTGCCCGGCGGCGCCGCGCTGGACCGGCCGCTGCTCGCCGCCGCCCTCGCCGTGCCCCTGGTGGCGGTGCTGGCGGCGACCTCGGGCCTGTCGGGCCCGGGGCTGGCCCGGCACACCTCGGCGGCGGCGATGGCGCTGGTGCCGCTGCTGGTGGCGGCCTCGGTGGCGCTGCCGGTGGCCGCCGTCCCCGCGTCCACGTCCGCGCTGTTCTGGCTGGCCGTGGGCCCGGCGGTGCCCGTCATGGCGGTCGGCCAGGTGGCCCTGTACCGGACGCTGCGCCGCCCCGCGCCGGCGGGCGGCTTCTTCGGCTGAGGGTGCGGGGGGTGGCGCCGGGGGGGTGACACCTTCCTCACCGTTCGGTTGGCGATCACGGCCAGCGGGCAGGTGAGCCTTGGAGCGAGCACATGGCACACCCGCGCGCCCGCGTGCTCCCCGACCTGCGGGCGCGCCCGGTCCGAGGAGGCCCCATGCCCGAATCCGCACCCGTCCTGCTTGTCCCCGGCTGCAACTGCGGTTCCGGCTGCGGCTGCGGCTGCCAGAGCGGCGGCTCCTGCAGCTGCGGGGGCAGCTGCGGCTGACCAGCCCCCGCCGATCCCGGCCCGCCGCGCGATCCCGTACCCCCCGCTCCCCGCAGCGGCGCGGCCCGCCGAAGGCCCGCGGACCCCATCCGGTCCGCGGGCTTTCGGCGTGGAGGCCCGGCCCGCGCCGCGCCGCCCGGCTAGGCTGGCCGCGTTGGGTGAGCGCGTGGACACGGAGGGCGGCCATGGCGGTGGAGTCGACCACGGGCGGGCGGCACCGCTCCCCCGCCGGCCCGCCCCGCACCGGGGCGCGCGCGGGCGCCGGCGCGGCGGTGGACTTCCGTGCCACGCCCCGGGCGCGCCGGCGCGGCTGGTACGGCGCCAAGAGGCCCGTCAAGCGGCTGCTGGGCTGGGGCCCGGCCAACCTCGCCATGCGGGCCGCGGTGGCGGTGGCGGCGCCGGGCCTGCGCCGCACCGGCCGGCTGCCGGTGCCCGCCCGGGTCGCCGAGGTCACCGGCCTGGTGCCCGGCGCCGAACCCGCCGCGTTCACCATGCTGCGCCCCTCGGCGTGCGTGGTGGCGGCCGAACTGTACTGGGGCGCGGGCCGGCGCCCGGGCGCCGCCGACGACCTGGCGCTGCGGGTGTTCGCCGCCGCCGCCCGGCGCAGCGCGGTGCTGCTGGACATCGGCGCCTACACCGGCCTGTTCACCCTGGCGGGCACCGCGGTCAACCCGCGGCTGCGCGCGCACGCCTTCGAGATCGTGCCCGAGGTGGTGCACACCCTGTTCGACAACTGCGTGCGCAACCGGGTGCTGCACCGCACCACGCTGCACCACGTCGGGGTGGGCGACCCCGCGACCACCGTCACCATGCCCGCGCGGTCGGGCGACTCCGCGCTGCCCTGCTACTACTCCGCCGAGATGGTGTTCGCCGACGGTGTGCCCGTGGAGGTGGTGGCGCTGGACTCCCTCACCGCCGCCGTGCCGCCGGGCGCGCCCGCCGTGCTCAAGGTCGACGTGGAGGGCACCGAGGCGGCGGTGTTCGAGCACGGGCAGGAGTTCCTGGCCGCACACCGGCCCGACATCCTGTGCGAGGTGCTGCCGGGGGCCGACGCCGACCGGCTGAGCGGCCTGCTCGCGCCGCACGGCTACCGGTTCCACCTGGTCGGCGAGCGCGCCCTGGCCCCGGCCGGCGCGCCGGCGCCGCACGACCGGTTCCGCGACTGGTTCGTCACCACGCGCGGCGGAGCCGAACTCGCGGCGATGGGGATCCCGGTGGCCTAGCCGGCTGCCGCGCGGGGCGCCGGGGCGCCACCCGCCGGTGGCGGGGCGCGATCCGCCTCCGGCAGGTGGCGCGGCACTGCGCGGCGGCGTCCGGCCGCACGGGGCCGCGCCTCGAACGTAGTTGTAGAACGGGTTCTAGCGCAACCCCCACGACGCCGACCACACTGCGGGGAACGCGCCCACCGGCACCGGGACCGGCCCGCCGGGCCGCCGCCGCGCCCGCTCCCCGCCGCGCGGCGGGAACAGGACCCACCGATGGTCCGGCCGGCCGGGTCGGCCGGGCCGGCCGGGCGGGCTCAGGCGCCGGCGTCCACGCGGATCTGCACGGCCGCGCGGTCGGCCAGCAGCGGCCGGATCACCGCGAGCGCGGCCTGGTGCTCGGGGTGGTCCCGGTAGGCGGCGAAGCCGTCCTCGTCGTCGACGTCGGCCACCACGGCGAAGTCGTAGGCGCCCTCGCTGATCCGGGCGTCGGGCCCGAAGGCGTAGGCGCGCAACTGGGGGATGGCGGCGGGCAGCGGCGCGAGCACCCGCTCGACCTCGGCGACCTGGTCGGGCGTGACGCCCTCTGCCCACTTGAACAGCGCGATATGGCGGAGTCTCATGCCCCGACCGTACTAGTCCCCGCCTACGCCGGGGGCCGCCCCCGGGCGGCGGGCCGGCTCACGCGCCGCGTCCGCGCTTGCGCACCTTCCAGACCTCCTCGCCGGGCCAGCGGCGGGCCCAGGCGGCGGGCAGGTAGTCGTAATCGCGCGCGGGCCGCTCCGGCGCCCGGACCTCGACCATGTCCTCCACCTCCAGGCCGCAGGAGCGCAGCAGCCGCAGCATCGCGCCGTGGGGCAGCGCGAACTCCACGGAGTCGCCCCAGTCGCGCCGGTGCGGGCCGAACTGGGGACGCGTCAGCGCGGGCCCGGCCGGGCCGTCGTCGGGGACGCACATGGAAAACAGCGGCGACATGGTGAGGAAGGACAGTCGGCCGCCGGGCGCCAGCACGCGCGCGGCCTCGGCGATCCACCGGTAGGGGTCGCACCACAGCGCCGCGCCCAGCTCGCTGACGGCGAAGTCGAACACCGCGTCGGGGAAGGGCAGCCGTTCGGCGTCGGCCAGCACGAGGGGGAACCCCACACCGAAGCGTGCCTGCATCGCGCGGGCGGTGGCGAACTGGGCGGCCGAGACGTCCACCCCCACCGGCCGGGCGCCCGCGCGCGCCAGCCACGAGGACACGTAGGCGGTACCGCAGCCCAGTTCGACGGCGCTGCGGCCGCCGAGGTCGCCGGGCAGCAGGCGGAGTTCGGACTCCGGGACGGACCAGTGGCCCCAGGCGGGTTCGGGCCGGGACCACTGGCCGGGGGCGAGCCGGCCGAACACCGGCGCCAGAGCGGTGTTCCAGTGGTCGCGGTTGCGGGCGACATGGGAGGCGTCGTCGCGGTCGGGGCCGACGTGGCCGGCGGTCTCGGCGCTCATCGGGCCATTGCACCCGGGCCTGCCCGCGGGGGGCAAGCCGTTTTCCGCGGGGCGGCGGCGCGCCGGGGCACGGGCACCGCGGCCCCCGCCTCCGGGGCGGCGCCGCTGGGCGCGCCCCGGAGGCGGGGGACGGTGACCGGACATCGGGGTGCGGGTGTTCAGGGGGTGCGGTGATCGGAGTGCGGAGGGCGCGGCCCGGCGGGCGGGCCTTTCGCGTACCCGCCCGCTCAGCTCACCCGGACCGCCTTGAGGTAGGCGTCCACCGAGTCCGCGTCCACGATCTCGGTGATCTTCCAGGTCTGGCCGCCCACCGTGAACGTGTCCCCGGTGTGCACGTCGATCATGCCGTGGCTGCGCCACTCCTCGGGCCCGCCGAGTTTGGCGGCGGGACGGCCGTCCTCTTCGAGCCAGAACCGGCCGCCGCCCACGGGCCCTCCGTAAAAGCGATCGTTCCGGCCGTAGGTGATCGTCTCTTCGGCGCCGATCTCATGAACCACGTCCACGTTTGACCGTCTCCCATCGTTCAGCGGAGTTCCGGTGCCTGCGCTATGCGCACAACGCGGCGGAACCCGTGGCACGGGTGTCCGCCCGATTGCCTGGCACACTACCCCTTCTCTCGTGCAATTGCATGAGAGTCAGTGAAACGGCGGGATGTCCTGCGGTGGAGCCCGGAATGCGGCCCGCGCGGGGCCGGGCCGGGCGCCGGGGCGTCCGCGCGCCGCACCGGTGCCGGTGCGGCGCGCGGGCGCGCTAGGCCGTGGACTCCCCCGAGCCGACCGCGCCCTTGATGCGGCCGACCACGGTCTCCAGCGCCGAGGAGAACGGGTGGTCGTGGACCATGTAGGTCCAGGTCATCGAGGGGCGCTTGACGCCGACGGCGGAGACGTCGATCGTGCCGTCCTCGCCGACCTCGGCCGCCAGGAAGGTCTCGGCGGCGCGGGCGCGGGCCTCGTCCAGGAAGCCCTTGAAGGCCGGCACGGCGTCGCGGTTGAACTCGTCCAGGGGGTCGCGGCGGCCCAGGAAGCGCAGGTGGATGCCCTCGCGCAGCTCGGCCAGGAACGCGTTGTGGTCGGTCCAGCCGCGGTCGAGGTGGTACAGCGTGATCAGCCGGGCCGCGCGGGCGACCTCCTCCTCGCCGACCTGCTCGACCAGCTCGGCGTGGCGCTCGGGGCAGTCGTGCTTGAGCTGGCGGTCGCCGAGGTCGTCGGTGAGCACGGCCTCGCGGTGCTCCAGCACCACGCCGCGCTGCACGTCGATCAGCTGGTTGTAGCGCCAGGTGTTGCGGTGGACCTCCAGCAGGTTGCCCTCGGAGACCCGCTGGGCGTGGTCGACCATCTGCAGCCAGCTGGGGTCGGTGATGGCGCCGTCTCCCTCGGCCTCGTAGCCGCGGGTCTCGGGGGCGTTGTTGGCGACCAGGTCGTCCTCGACGGAGACGAAGAAGACCGAGGCGCCGGGGTCGCCCTGGCGGCCGGCGCGGCCGCGCAGCTGGTCGTCGAGCCGGCTGCTGGGGTAGCGGCCGAAGCCCATGACGTAGAGGCCGCCCTTGTCGACCACGCGGTCGCGGTCGGCCATGTCGCTGCCGCCCAGGCGGATGTCGGTGCCCCGGCCGGCCATCTGGGTGGAGACCGTGATGGCGCCGTAGGTGCCGGCCTCGGCGATGATGCCGGCCTCCTCGGCGTCGTTCTTTGCGTTGAGGACGACGCACTCCAGGCCGTCGTCGGCCAGGCGCTTGGCCAGCAGCTCGGACTCGGCGACGTCCTGGGTGCCGATGAGGATGGGCCGGCCGGTCCGGTGGACCTCGGCGACCTCCTCGACCAGGGCGTCCTCCTTCTCCTCGCGGGTGGCGTAAAGGCGGGTGCCGTCGTCCTCGCGGACGTTGGGCTTGTTGGGCGGGATGACCGCGACTTCCAGCTCGTAGAACTCGCGCAGCTGCTCGGCCACGGCCATGGCGGTACCGGTCATGCCGCAGCGCGTGGGGTAGCGCAGCACCAGCGACTGCACGGTGATGGAGTCGAGGACCTCGCCGGTCTCGGAGACGGCGACCTTCTCCTTGGCCTCCACCGCGGCCTGGAGGCCGTCGGGCCAGCGCTGCAGGAGGGCGATGCGCCCGCGCGACTCGTTGATGAGCCGGACCTCGCCGTCGCGCACGACGTAGTGGACGTCGCGCTGGAGCAGCACGTGGGCGTGCAGGGCGAGGTTGACCCGCGGCAGCACCGAGGTGTCGTGCTCGTCGTAGAGGTCGATGCCGCCCAGCTCCTTCTCGACGGCGTCGATGCCGGCGTCGGTGAGCTGGACGTTGCGGCCGTCGACGTCGACCTCGTAGTGCACGCGCGGGGTGAGGCGGCGCACGAGGTCGGCCATCTCCAGGTCGGCCTCGGTGGACTCGGCCGCGCCCGCCAGCACCAGCGGCACGCGGGCCTCGTCGACCAGGACGGAGTCGGCCTCGTCGATGAGCGCGATGTTGGGCTCGGGCACCACGCGGTCGGCGACGTCGGTGACCATGCGGTCGCGCAGGACGTCGAAGCCAAGTTCGCTGACCGAGGCGTAGGTGACGTCGGCGGCGTAGGCCGCGCGGCGCTCCTCGGGCGTGGACTCCTCGCTGATCCAGCCCACGGCCACGCCCAGGCGCTCGTACAGCGGCGCCATCCACTCGGCGTCGCGGCGCGCGAGGTAGTCGTTGACGCTGAGGACGTGCACGCGCTGGCCGCGCAGCGCGAACCCGGCCGCCGCCAGCGCACCGGCCAGGGTCTTGCCCTCGCCGGTGGCCATCTCGGCGATGTGGCCGTCGAGCAGCGCCATGACGCCGAGCAGCTGGACGTCGTAGGGGCGCTCGTCGAGCGCGCGGCGCGCGGCCTCGCGGCCCACGGCGCACAGCTCGACCAGGTCCTGGCGGTCATAGGGCAGCTCGGCGTTGCCGAGCTCGGCGGCCTTGTCGGTCAGCTCGGAGTCACTGAGCTCGCGCAGCTCCGGCTCGCGCGCCTCGATGGCTTCCAGAAGCTTGCTGTAGGGCCGCAGGTCCACCGCGCCGGGCCTGCCCAGGAGCCGGCGGACGCTTTCTGCCATTCGTCCGAACACCACGCAAGGGTAACTCCGTTCGGCGCCCGGTGGGTTCCCGCGCGGCGCCCAATCGGGCGCCGTCCGCTCAGCCGCGCGCGATGAGCTGCCCGCCGCGCGAGGCGGCGTTGCCGGCCTCCACCGCCATGGCGTGGCGGACCAGCGCGGCCAGCACCCCGATGACCGACTGGCGGTCGCGGGCGTCGCAGCGCACGATCGGCACCTCGGGCCGCAGGTCCATGGCGTCGCGCAGTTCCTCGTAGGTGTACTCGGGCTCGCCCTCGAAGGAGTTGAGCGCGATGAGGAACGGGATGCGGTACTGCTTCTCGAAGTAGTCCAGCGCCTGGAAGGACTCCTCCAGGCGGCGGGTGTCGGCGAGGATGACCGCGCCCAGGGCGCCGCGCACGATGTCGTCCCACATGAACCAGAACCGCTGCTGGCCGGGGGTGCCGAACAGGTACAGGGTCAGGTCGGTCTCCAGGGAGATCCGGCCGAAGTCCATGGCGACCGTCGTGCTGGTCTTGTCGGGCGTGTGGGAGAGGTCGTCGATTCCGGCGCTGGCGGCGGTCACGGCCGCCTCGGTGCGAACGGGGGCAATCTCCGAGACCGCTCCGACGAAGGTCGTCTTGCCCACGCCGAACCCGCCGGCGACGATGATCTTCGTTGAGAGTTTCGGGGTTTCGCTCACGTGGATCTCTGGCTCCCTCACGACGCTGGAAGCCGCCGGGCGTACCGCAAAGGACGCCCTGGCGGACAGAAGGGGAAGAAAGGCGCGGGTCCCGTTGGTGGCGGCGCATCGGGCACCACGCACTGAAACTAGCACCGCCCCGCACACTCCAGCGCCACGCGGTGACGATACGGATTCACCCCCGCCGTGATTGGCGCCTCACCCCGCGCCCGCGCCGCCGCCGGGCCGCCCCTCGGCCCCGCCGGAACCACCCGCGCGGCGCTGTGCCGGCCCGGCCGGGGCGCCGGGGCCGCCGTCGGGCTCCTCGGCGCCGGCCGGCTCCTCAGCCGCCATGGCGTCGACCCCGCTGCCCAGCAGCAGCCCGGCGCCGGAGTCGGCGTCGGTGTGCCCGTGGCCGAGGGGGCCGGCGGGCGCGGCGGCCGGGCGCATCGCGGCGGGCGCCAGGCGCACCAGCGCGTGGTAGCCGACCAGGGTGATGAGCGTGCCCAGCGCGATGCCCTCGATCGCGAAGGTGCCGGTGATCTCCAGCCGGACCCCGCCGATGCCGGCGATGAGGCCGGCGGCCACGGGCACCAGCACGATCGGGTTGCCGAAGTCCACGCGGTTCTCGACCCAGATCTTGGCGCCGAGCAGGCCGATCATGCCGTAGAGCACCACCGTGATCCCGCCCAGCACGCCCGCCGGGGTGGCGGCGACCAGGGCGCCGAACTTGGGGCACAGCCCGAACAGGACGGCCACCACGGCCGCCACGTAGTAGGCGGCGGTGGAGTAGACCCGGGTGGCGGCCATGACGCCGATGTTCTCGGCGTAGGTGGTGGTGGGCGGGCCGCCGACCGCGCTGGACAGCGAGGTCGCCACGCCGTCGGCGATGATGGCGCGGCCCATGTAGCGGTCGAGGTCGTCGCCGGTCATCTCCTGGACGGCCTTGACGTGCCCGGCGTTCTCGGCGATCAGCGCGATGACGGCGGGCAGCACCACCAGCACGGCCGAGGTCTCGAACTGGGGGGCGTGGAACTCGGGCAGGCCCACCCACGGGGCGGCGGCGACGTCGGCGAGGTCCACGCGCGGCGCGCTGCCGCCCTCGGGCAGCGCGGCCGGGCCCAGCAGCAGGTCGGCCGCCCAGGAGAGCGCGAACCCGAACACCAGGCCCAGCAGGATGGTCACGCGGCCCAGGAACCCGCGCAGCAGCACCGTGGCGAGGATGACGAAGGCCATGGTGAGCAGGCCGATCCACTGGTCGAACGGCCAGTAGCTGTCGGCCACCACGGGCGCCAGGTTGAACCCGATGAGCATGACCACCGCGCCGGTGACCGCGGGCGGGAACGCGGCGAGCACGGCCCGGGGGCCCAGCAGGTGGATGACCAGGCCCGACAGCGCCAGGACGGCGCCGGCCACGCACACGGCGCCGGTGAGCACGGCGGGGTTGGCGCCCTCGGGCGAGACGACCGCGGCGGCGGCCACGAACGAGGCGCTGCTGCCCAGGTAGCTGGGGATCCGGCCCTGCACCACGAGCAGGAACAGGATCGTGGCCACGCCCGACATCATGATGGCGAGGTTGGGGTCCAGGCCCATGAGGACGGGGAACACGAAGGTGGCGCCGAACATCGCGACGACGTGCTGGGCGCCCAGCCCCGCCGTGCGGCCCCACGACAGCCGCTCCTGCGGCCGGACGACCTCGCCGGGCGGCGGCGCGCCGCCGTCGCCGTAGAGCTTCCACCGCAAGCCGAGATCCACCGGGCCTCCACCAGGACGAGTCGGGTGCGACCGCGCCTGTCGCTGTGGCGGTCGCGGGGCGCGGGCCGTGCACAGCACTACCCCATTGGTCGCATTCGCCCCATAGGTCGCACACAAGGATGTACCACCATGATCGCCGGGAGGTTTCGCGCCGGTAACCGCTGCCGCTCGGTGGGGGCGGGGGGCTACCCCGGGTCGCGCATGCGCAGCACGCGCAGGGCCACCAGCAGGTCCAGGCGCAGCTGCGGGTCGGTGCTGAAGGGGCCCAGCATGCGCTCCAGCTTGCCGATCCGGTAGCGCAGGGTGTTGTAGTGGAAGTGCAGCGCCCGGGCGGTCTCGGCGACGTTGAGGTTGTTGTCCAGCAGCGCCTCCAGGGTGGCGCGCAGGTCGTCGGCCTCGGGCGAACCGGTCTCGGCCAGCTCGCCCAGGGTCTCGGCGGCGAACGCGCGCAGTTCGGCGCCGTCGCCGACCAGGCTGAGCAGCCGGTCCACCCCCAGTTCGTCGAACTCCGCCACCGCGCCCGGCCCGCGCGTGCTCCGGGCCACGCGGGCGGCGCGCCGCGCCTGCTCGTAGGCGCGCGGCAGCTCCCGGGGCCCCTGCGCCGCCCGGCTGATGCCGGCGGTGAAGGCGGGCGCCCCGCCGGGCCCGCCCGGCTCCCCCGCCATCCGCGCGACCAGGTCGCGGGCGGCCGACGCGGAGGCGCCGCGCCGGCCCGCGCCCTTGGCCGCGCCGCCGGCCCCGCCGCCCCGCCCGGGGCCGTCGGCGCGCGTCAGCACCACGACCTCCCGGCGGTAGCCGGCCACGGCCGCGCCGGGGTCGCGCTCGCGCGCGGCGGCGGCCCAGGCGGCGGCCCGCTCGTGGTCGGGGCGCGCCCCGCCGTCGGCGCCGGCCTCCGGCGGGAACTCCGCCGCCGCCACCACCAGCGGCCGGTCCACGTCCCAGCCGAGGGCCGCGCAGCGGCGCGCGGTGCCGCCGGGGTCGCCGGGGTCGTCGGCGCGCCCGGCCAGCAGGTCGCGCAGCAGGTCCCCCCGGTACTTCTCGGCCATGGCGGCCTCGGCCAGGCCGCGGGCCAGGGACAGGGCGGCGGTGGCGGCGGCGCGCTCCAGCAGGCCGACGTCCTCGGGCGCCGCCGCGCGGCCGTGCGGCAGCAGCACGACGCGGCCGTGGTCGACGCCCCCCGATACGACCGGCACCTGCACCGCGCGGGGCGCCGCCGCCGGCCCGGCCGCCCCGGCGGCCTCGGACGCCGCCTCCTCGAACTCCGCCGGCCCCAGCGGGAAGTCGGCCGTGCGGAACCGCGCGCCGCCGTCGTCGAAGAGCGCCGGGTCGGCCGCGGCGCCGCCGGAGACCCCGGCCCGCGCCAGCACCCGCCCCTCCGGCGTGGTCACCAGCACCCCGCCGCCCAGCGGACCGGCCAGCGCGGCCGCCAGGGCGGCCGGGCCGCCCCCGGCGCGGTCGGCCTCGGCCAGGGCCCGGCGCACCCGCTCGGCGCGCTCCAGGCAGGCGGCGCGGCGGTCGAGGACGTCGCCGAGCAGCCGGGCGGGCACCTCGCCCAGGGGGACCTCCGCGCCCAGGCGCAGGACGGGCAGCGCGATGTTGTCGGCGGTGCGCAGCGCCTCGCGCGGCACGGCGGCGGCGCCGGGGCCCACCGCCACGGCCGCCAGCCCGCGGTCGTCCAGGTCGCGCAGCAGCCGGACCGCGCCGCCGCGCCCGCCGCCGCGCAGCGGCGCGGCGGCCAGCAGCAGCTCCCCCGCGCCGGCGCCGGCCATCTCCTCGGCCGTCGCCGCCACGGCCAGCCGGCGGACCACGCGGCCCAGGCCGGCGGCTCCGGCGAGGATTTCGGTGCCGCGCAGGCCGGGCAGGCCCAGGGCCTCGGCCACGGTGATGCCCCGCGCCGGCGCGTCGGCCGGACGGGGCCGGTCGGCGCCGGACGCGTCCGCGGCGGGCGGGGCGTGCTCGTCGGCCGGGTGGTCCATGGCAACGACGATAACGGCCGCCCCGGAGCCGCCCCGGGGCGCGCGGCCCCGCGCCGGCGCGCCCCGCGCGCCCCGCGCGCGCCGGGATCGCCGCGGTGGCCGGGCGGCCCGGCCGCGCGCGGGCGGCCCAGGACGGCTCCGAGCTGCTCCGGGACGCACGTGTGCTTTATGACATTGTGAGCGGCCCATTTCGGCCGCCTCCGGCTCTGGGCGTGGTGGGCTCGGCGGTCTACCGTGAACCCAAGGGCCCGCGCCGTGCGGGCTCCGGCGCCGTTCTCCTGGCACGAGACCCCGCCGGACCACGCGGCCGCAAGGGTCCGCGTCGACACACGCTGAGCGTGGGGCCGTTCGCTGACGTCGCTGGGGCAACGTCGGCCCGCATCGGTCGATGCTCCGCGGTGCTCGACGGCCCCACCGGCCCGCGAACCGTCCACGCGGGCCGGTGGCGGTGTCCGCCGCCCCGGCACCGCCGGGCGGTCGGGGCCGACTCCGGCCGCGCGCCCGCTCCGCTCCCCCACGCGCACCCGTGCGCGCCCGCGCCCGCGCGCGGCGGCCGCCCGCCCGGCGGCGAGGGCCTACCATTGAGCTGTTTGGGCTGTTAACGCACACCGGCCGCAAGGAGCCACACGAACCAATGTCCGACCAGCGCGTCCTCCGCCCCGCACCCATCAGCGGCTTCCCCGAGTGGTCGCCGGAGATCCGGTCCGTGGAGCTGCGCTGGCTGGACCATATCCGCGTCAACTTCGAGCGCTACGGGTTCGCCTCGGTCGAGACCCCCTCGGTCGAGAGCCTCGACGTCCTGCTGGCCAAGGGCGAGACCTCCCAGGAGGTCTACACCCTGCACCGGCTCCAGGAGGACCCCGACGACCGCTCCGACGCCCGCCTGGGCCTGCACTTCGACCTCACCGTGCCGTTCGCCCGCTACGTGGCCCAGCACTTCAACGAGCTGACCTTCCCGTTCAAGCGCTACCAGATGCAGCGCGTGTGGCGGGGCGAGCGCCCCCAGGAGGGCCGGTTCCGCGAGTTCACCCAGTGCGACATCGACGTCATCAACGTCGACCAGGTGCCCCTGCACTTCGACGCCGAACTCCCCCGCATCGTCCACGAGGTGCTGAGCGGCCTGGACCTCCCCGCCTGGACGCTCTACGTCAACAACCGCAAGGTGCTCCAGGGCTTCTACGAGGGCCTGGGGATCGCCGACCCCGTCGCCGTCATCCGCGCCGTCGACAAGCTGCACAAGATCGGCGCCGACGCCGTGCGCGAGATCCTGGTCGACCGGGCAGGCCTCACGCCCGAGCAGGCCGGGGGCTGCCTGGAGCTGGCCGCGGTCAAGGGCGCCGACGCCTCCTCGGTGGTCGCCGAGGTCAAGCGGCTGGGCGTGGCCTCCGAGCTGCTGGACCAGGGACTGGAGGAGTTGGCGTTCGTACTGGACTCCCTGGCCGACCTCCCGGCCGGCGGGGTCGTGGCCGACCTGTCCATCGCGCGCGGCCTGGACTACTACACCGGCACGGTCTATGAGGCGTCCTTCGACGACGACCCCGGCTACGGCAGCATCTGCGCGGGCGGGCGCTACGAGGACCTGGCCGGCCAGTTCATCCGGCGCAGCCTGCCCGGCGTGGGCATCTCCATCGGCCTGACCCGCATCTTCGCCAAGCTGGTGGCCGAGGGCCGGATCGCCCCGGGCCGCTCCTGCCCCACCGACGTGCTGGTGGTCCTGCCCTCGGCCGAGCGCCGCGACGAGGCCCTGCGCACCGCCGCCCTGCTGCGCGGGCGCGGCATCAACACCGAGGTCTACCACCAGCCCGCCAAGCTGGGCAAGCAGGTCCAGTACGCCTCGCGCAAGGGCATCCCCTTCGTGTGGTTCCCCCCGTTCGAGGACGGCCGGGAGCACGAGGTCAAGGACATGGCCGGCGGCGCCCAGACCACCGCCGACCCCGCGTCCTGGGCGCCGCCCGCGCCCGCCGCGCAGGGCTGAGGGCGGCGGCGGGCACGCCCGCCGCCGCTGCCGCGCCTCCCCCGCCTCGGCCGCGCGCCGGAACCGGCCATTCCCGAGACAGGGCCGGACCCGCGTGCCAAACTGGCCCACACCGGCGCCGGAGCCCCCTGTACGGCACCGGCGCGGCCACGACGACGCGGCTGCCCAGTGAACGAGGCCATGACACACCCGCGCCCCACCCCGAGCCTGGCCACCGGACCGCGCCCCGGCGACATGGTCGGCCGCGAACGCGATGTAGCGGAACTGTGCCGGATCCTCGGGCAGAGCCGCCTGGTGTCCCTCACCGGCAGCGGGGGCATGGGCAAGACCCTGCTGGCCGTGCGCGTCAGCGACCTCGTGCGCTCGCGCTTCACCCACGGCAGCAGCTTCGTGGACCTCAGCGAGGCCGCGACCCCCGACCAGGTCGTGCGGGCGGTCGGCCGGTCCCTGCGCGTGCTGGAGAACAGCCAGCGGCCCCCGCTGGAGGCGATCGTCACCGCGCTGCGCCACCGCAGCGTCCTGCTGCTGCTGGACACCTGCGAGCGCGCCGTCGCCGCGCTGGCCGAGCTGTGCCGGGTGCTGCTGGACACCTGTCCGGGGGTGCGCATCCTGGCGACCAGCCGCCAGCCGCTGCGGATACCCGGCGAGACCGTGTGGCGGGTGCCCCCGCTGTCGCTGCCCCCGCCGCCGCGCCCCTCCGACGACGGCTGCCCGCCCGCCGCAGTCGGACCCGACCAGGTGCTGCGCTACGAGGCGGTCCGCCTGTTCGCCGCCCGCGCGGCCCGCGCCCGGCCCGGGTTCCGGGTGACCGCCGACAACGCCGCCGCCATCGCCAGCGTCTGCCGGATGCTCGACGGCGTGCCGCTGGCCATCGAACTGGCGGCGGCCCGCGTGCGGGTGCTGTCGGTCCACCAGATCCTCAGCCGGCTCGACGACCGGTTCCGGCTGCTGGTGACCGCCGGCAGCGAGCTCCCGGCCCGCCAGCGCACCCTGCGCGCGGTGCTGGAGTGGAGCCACGACCTGCTCGTCCACCCCGAGCAGCTGCTGCTGCGCCGCCTCACCGTGTTCGGCACCTGGAACGGCGCGCAGGCGGCGCGGGTGTGCGGCCGCGACGGGGTCGACCCCGCCCAGGTCGGCCGGCTGCTGGAGTCGCTGCGCGACAAGTCGCTGATCGTGCTCGACTGCGAGGTCGGCGGGGACGCCTACTACCGCCTGCCCGACACCGTGCGCGCCTACGCCGCCGAGCGGCTGGCCGCCGCCGGCGAGGAGGCCGCCACCTGGCAGCACTGCCTGAGCGCCGCCGTGGCCGAGATGGAGGACATGGCCGAGGCGGTGGCCCGCCCGCTCACGTGGGCCGAACGCCTGTCCTACCTGCACCTGCTCGACCACCACCGCGAGAACACCGCCCGGCTGCTGGAGTGGGCGCTGCGCCAGGGCCGCGCCGAGGAGGGCCTGCGGCTGTGCGTGGCGCTGCGGCCCTACTGGTTCGCCCGCGGCCTGCTGGCCGAGGGCAGCCGGTCGCTGCGCCGGCTGCTGTGGGAGTCGCCCGAGACCCAGCCGCCGCACGTGCGCGCCCGCGCCCTGGCCGTGCACGCCGAGCTGTGCCTGGACCTGGAGGGCGCCCGCACGGCCGCCTCCATCGCCACCACCGCCCTGGACACCGCGCGCGCCTGCGGCGACACCCCGGCCGCCGTGGTCGCCTGGGGCGTGCTGGCGGCCGCGGCCCTGCGCGCCGGCGACGACCGGGGCTGCCGCGAGGCCGCCGAGCGGGCCCTGGCCCGGGCCGCCGCGGTGCCCGACCACTTCACCGAGGTGTCGGTGCTGGGCACCCTGGGCCGCCTGGCCCGCCGCTCCGGCGACCTGGACACCGCCGAGAAGTACCTCGACCGCGGCGTCGAGGCGGCCGAGAAGCTGGGCGACCTGTGGTGCGTGGCGCGCTGCCTCAACGGGCTGGGGGTGATCTCCACCGAGCGCGGCGACCTCGACGTCGCCGCCGGGCGGCTCGACCGCGCCATGGAGATCTTCGGCGACATGGGCGTGGCCCCCGAGACCGCGCGCTGCTCGGCGGCCATGGGCTACCTCGACCTCGCGCGCGGCGACATCTCCGGGGCGCGCCGCCGGTTCGCCGGCTGCCTGCGCATCAGCGCCGCCTCGGGGCGGCGCGCCGCCGCGGCGCGCGCGCTGGAGGCCCTGGCCGAACTCGCCATCGCCGAGGAGCAGCCCGAGCGGGCGGCGTCGCTGGCGGGGGTGGCGGCGCGGCTGTACGCGGCGCTGCGCCAGCCCTACCCGCGCGCCGAGCGCCTCTTCGCGGCGGCCTGCCGGACCCTGCCGGCCGACGTCGCCCAGCAGGCGTGGAAGGCCTGGCGCACACTGCCGCTGGACCAGGTGGTGGAGCGCGCGGCGAGCTTCCCGGTGCCGCGCCGCCCGCTGCCGGCCCTGCTGACCCCCCGCGAGCGCGAGATCGCGGTCCTGGTCGGCGAGGGGATGTCCAACCGGCAGATCGCCCGGCACCTCACCATCAGCCAGGCCACGGTGGCCCGCCACATCGCCAACATCTTCCGCAAGCTGCTCATCACCTCCCGCGCCCAGCTCGCGGACTGGGCCGCCGAGCACGGGCTGAACCGCTGAGCCCGCGGCGGGGCACCGGGGCGGGCGGCGGGCGATTCCGCGGTACCGCTTGCGCACCGACTGTGCACCTACTAAGACAGAGCTTTAGGCACGAGCACGCACCACTCCCGATCCCGCCCTTACCCCCAGGCAAGGTGAGCGCGGTCCCCGACTGCCTACTCGTGTGAAGGCCATGGCACCTCAGACCGCTCCCGCGCGGCAGAACCTTCCCGTTGAGACCGACAGCTTCATCGGACGCGACCGGGATCTGAGCGACCTCCTGCGGCTGCTCGGCGCCGACCGGGTCGTCACCCTCAGCGGCGCCGACGGTATCGGCAAGACCCGGTTGGCGCTGCGGCTGGCGGCCCACGCCACCGCCTCGTTCCCCGACGGCGTGTGGCTCGCCGGGCTGGCCTGCGCCGGCACGCGCGCCGACGTCGCCGCCCGGATCGGCGCGGCGGTGGGTGTCGCCGAGGAGGCGCTGTCCGACCCGGTCGACCACCTGTGCGAGGCGCTGCGCCGCCGGGCGCTGCTGCTGGTGCTCGACGACTGCGACGGGGCGGCCGACCACGTCGCCGAGGTCGCCGCCGCCCTGACCGCGTCCTGCCCGGCGCTGTCGCTGCTGCTGACCTCCGGTGAGCCGCTGCGCGTGCCCGGCGAGCGGGTGTGGCGGGTCCCGCCGCTGACCCTGCCGCGCGAGGGCGTCGACCCCGCCGACAGCGGCGCGGTGCGGCTGTTCCTGGACCGCGCCCGCGCCGCCGACCCCGGGTTCGCCGTGGACACCGGCACCACGGCCGACCCCGCCGGCCTGCGCACCGTCGCCGAGGTGTGCGAGCGGCTCGACGGCGTGCCGCTGGCCGTGGAACTGGTGGCCGCGTGGGCCGGAAGGGTGCCGCTGGACCGCCTGGCCGAGGGGCTGGCCGCCCACCTGCCCGCGGCCGATCCGCGCCGGCACGGCCGCGCCGCGCGCCGCCGCCTGCTGGAGGGCGTCCTCACCTGGAGCCACGCGCTGCTCAGCGATCCCGAACGGGTGCTGCTGCGCCGCCTGGCCGTCTTCCCCGACTGGGACCTCGAAGGCGCCGAACGGGTGTGCGGCGCCGCTCCGCTGGCCGAGTCCGACGTCTTGGACCTGCTGTCGGGCCTGGTGGACCGCGGGCTGATCTCGCTCACCGGCGAGCACCACAACCGGGTGCGCTACCGGCTGCCCGGCGCCGTCCGCCGCTTCGCCGCCGCCCGCCTGGCCGAATCCGGCGAGGCCGACGAGGCCCGCGCCCGGCACACCGCGCGGATGGTGGCGCTCACCGAGGACCTGGGCCGCATCGCGGTGGAGGGCCGGCCCATGCCGTGGGCCGAGCGGTTCGGCCACCTGCAGCGGGTGGTCTGCGAGTACGACAACGTGCGCGCGGCGCTGCTGTGGGCGGAGCGGCGCCGCGACGCCGAGGCGGGCCTGCGGCTGTGCGCGGGGCTGCGGACCTACTGGGTCCTCGGCCACCACTTCGGCGAGGCCGGGACCTGGTGCGACACCTTCCTGGCGGTCGAGGGCGCCGACGACGCGCTGCGCGGCCGGGTCATGGTGCTGCGCGCCCAGGTGTACCGCGCCCAGCGCCGCTACCCCGAGGCCGCGCGCATGGCCGCCGAGGCCGAGGCCCGCTGCCGGGCGGCGGGCGACACCGAGTCGGTCGGCCAGGCGCTGAACGTGCTGGCCGACTTCGACATCCGCGACGGCGCCTACGCGCGGGCGCGCGAGCGGGCCACCGAGGTGCTGGAGGCGGCCCGCGCCACCGGCGACCTGTGGAACGAGGCCGTGGCGCTGGCCCTGGTGGGCGCGGTGGCCGTGCACACCGGCGAACTCGGCGAGGCCGAGACCCGGTTCAACACCGCGCTGATGATCATGCGGGGCATGGACCACCGCTGGGGGGTGGGCCTGGTGCTGATGGCCCAGGGCGCCGCCGCCGAGGTGCAGGGCGACGCCCAGAGCGCCGACCGCTGCTACCGCGAGGCGCTGGACATCCAGCGCGGCATCGGCGCGGTGCCCGAGATCGCGGCGGCGCTGGCGGGGGTGGGCCGCATCGCCCCGGCCCTGGGGTCGGTGGCCCAGGCCTACGACTACCTCAGCGAGAGCCTGCTGGTCAGCCACGCCGCCGGGCACCGGCCCGGCGCCGCCCGCGCCCTGGAGGCCATCGCCCAGGTGGCCCTGGACCACGGCGTGGCCGAGGACGCGTTCCGGTGCGCGGGCGCCGCGGCGGCCCTGCGCGGCGGCCTCGACTCCGAACTGCCCGACCCCCGCCGCCCGGCGGTCCCGCTGAAGCCCGGTGTCGAACCCGAGCAGGTGCGCGCCTGGTGGGAGGAGGGCCGCGGGCTGGGCCTGGACGCCGCGGTCGACCTCGCGCTGCGCATCACCGAGTCCGGCCGGCCGGCCCGGCCGCGCCCGGCGCCCGCCCGCCTCTCCGAGCCGCCGCGCACGGCGCTCACCCCGCGCGAGCACGAGATCGCGCAGCTCATCGGGCAGGGGGAGAGCAACCGGGTGATCTCCGAGCGGCTGTTCATCACCCAGGCGACCGTGGCGCGGCACGTCGCCAACATCAACCGCAAGATGGGCTTCAACTCGCGCCGGCAGATCGCGGCGTGGGTGAACCGCCATGCGGTGTCGCCGTGAGAAGCCGGTGAGCTGCGGCGTTCCCGGCTGAACCCCTCCGCGCCGGATCTACATATGCAGATGCACTCGTTTCTGCATGTGCAAAAGCTCGCGAAAACGCTAGAGTCGTCATCATGAGATCGGGCCCGGGAGGGCGCCCCTGGCGCCACCACCGGAACCGGCTCAGACCTCCCGGAGGCCGCACCTCCGGGACGCCGTGACCGCCGCGGACCCGCGCTCGCGCCACGCCCCGCCTGACGCCCAACGGGGGCGCCGGAGCGGGCGGGGGTCCACCGGCGCCGCGGCATCGCTGGAGCCGTATCGCCGCGGGTGCGCAGAGGGGAGGCGCCCGCGGGGCCCATCGGTACGGCGACGCCGGGCTCGCCACGTGGAGGGGGCGTGACGAGCCCGGCGCGCGATGACGGCCGGGGTGTCCGGCGGTGCGCGCCCGCCTGTCCGACGCGGGCGGCGACGCGCGCCGGTGCGCCGCGGGCGCCGCCGCCGCGGCGTGAGGGGCCGGGGGGCTCTCCGCCGATTGGGAGGCGGCCGGCGGCGCCCGCGCACCGCGCGCTTCCCACCGACACCGCCGAACACCCCGCGCCGGACGGGAGGACCCTATGGACGTCGACCGGTTCGACCAGCGGGTGCGCCGCCTCCGGGCGCCGGCCCGCGCGCGTCCCGCCGGGTCGCTCACCGGCGGGCTGGCCGACCGGCTGCGCCGCGGCTGCGGCCGCCCCCGGGTGCGCGACACCTCCGGCACCGACCTGGACGCGCTGACCTTCGCCGTGACCGTCGAGCGCGCCGCCGCCGGGCTGAGCCGGCGCGGCACCTGCCCCGACGACGTGGTCGGCGTGCTGGCCCCGGTGGGCCCCGAGCGGCTGACCGCCGTCTACACGGTGATGGCCCTGGGCGGGATCGCGCTGCCCCTCGACCTGGACTCCGACCTGGAGACCATCATCGATGTCCTCACCGCCGTGGACGCCCGGATGATCCTGGTGACCGCCCCGCTGGCGGGGATCGCCCGCGAACTCGCCGACCGCTCCCGCGTGCGCCAGGTCGTGGCCTTCGGCGAGGCGCCCGAGACCACGCCGTTCGGCGAACTGCTGATGCCCAGCCCCGACGGCAGCGGCTACGACCCCGCGCGCGGCCTGTTCGACAACGGCATCCTGGCCTACTCCGCCGACGCGGGGGGCGTGCGCACCGCGCTGCACGGCCACCGCGAGCTGCTGCGCCGCCTGGGCGAGGTCACCGAGGCGCTGGGGCTGGGCCCCGGCGACACCGTGGCCGTGGACTCCGGCATGGCCGAACCCGAGCGCGCGGTCCTGGCCGCCGCCGCGCTGTGGAGCGGGGCGTCGGTGGTCACCACCGCGGCCCGGGGCGCCGAGGCCGTGGGGCGCGAGCTTGCCGGGTTCGGCGTGACCGTGCACGGCTCGCCGGCGCCCGCCCGGGTGGCGGGCTGAGGGCGCCCCCGCCCACCCGGCACGCGCCGCACCTCCGGCGGGCGCGCCGCGCCTACGGCGCCGCGAACGCCGCCCGCAGCGCGTCGAACGCCGGCTGGGCGGCGGCGCGGGCCGCCGGCACCGCGTGCATGAACCGCAGGAAGCCGTGGACCATACCCGGGCTGTCGTGCAGGCGCGCCGGGACGCCGGCCTCGGCGAGGCGGCGCGCGTAGAGGGCGCCGTCGTCGCGCAGGGGGTCGCCCTCGGCGGTCAGGACGAAGGCGGGCGGCAGGCCGGAGAGGTCGGGCACGCGCGCCGGCCGCAGGTAGGCGGGGAGGTCCTCGGGCCGGGCGCCGCCGAGGAAGGCGCGCCCGTACCACTCCAGCTCCGCGGGCCGCAGCCCCGACGCGTCGGCGAACGCGCGCGCCGACGGGGTGTCGCCGGCCCCGGTGGAGGGGTAGACGAGCAGCTGGAAGACGGGCGGGCGCACGCCGCGCTCGGCCGCCGCGAAGCACAGCACCGCCGCGAGCAGGCCGCCCGCGCTGTCGCCGGCCACCGCCACGCGGCCGGGGTCGCCGCCCAGCTCGGCGGCGTGCTCCAGGCACCAGCGGTAGGCGGCGAACGCGTCCTCGACGGCGGCGGGGTAGGGGTGCTCGGGCGCCAGCCGGTAGTCGACCGCCACCACGAGGGTCCGGGCCTGCTCGGCGAGCAGCCGCGCGGCGTTGTCGTGGGTCTCCAGGCTGCCCACCACGAAGCCGCCGCCGTGCAGGTAGAGGGTCACCGGCAGGTCGGGACCCGGCGAGGGGCGGTAGACGCGGACCCGGACGTCGGGGGCCCCGGGCGGGCCGGGCACGGAGGTGTCGCGGACCTCGTGCGGGCGGGCCAGGCGGGGCGCCGCCAGGCTCTCGGCGTTCTCGGCGGCGCGCACGGCCGCGAGGTCGAGGTCGTCGTCCCACACCAGGTCGGGCTGGTCGGCGAGGTAGGCCGCCAGGACGGGGTCGAGCTGCACGGTGCCCGTGCTCCTCTCATCGGGGGTGGCGGGACCGGCCGCCGGGCGGGCGGCCCTCGCCCCGGCGACGCTGAGGGGGCTACTCGGCCGCGGCGCCGCGGTCGGGGTCGTTGACGTCGATCTCGAACCACGCCACGTGGGTGGTCTCGGTCCAGTACTCGCCGCTGCGCGTGGTGCAGCTCTCGATGATCAGCTTGCCCCGGCCGTAGTCGTCGTTGTCGGGGCGGGCGGGGTCGGTGGGGGCGGCGGTGGTGTGCTTCTCGCCCTGGTCGGCGACCGCGACGCGCACGCGGTCGCGGCTGGAGCGGATGAAGAGGGTCATGACGCCGCCGGTCTGGCCGGAGCGGGAGTGCAGGAGGGCGTTGGTGGCCAGCTCGCTGGAGGCGAGTTCGGCGTCGTCGAGGACGCTCTGGGGCGGCGCGGAGCGCTCCAGGAACTCCCGCACCCGCGCCCGGATGGAGCGGACGGCGGTCAGGTTGCCCACGCAGCTCCACACGGTGTGGTCGGTGGCGGCCTCGGTGTACTCGCTGGCCTCCAGCGCGGCGGTCTCGACGGGGTCGGCCGGGTCGGCGGCGGAATCGGGAACGACCGGACCGGCGGCGCCGTACTCGCGGAGTCGCTGCGAATCGCTCATACCCGTCTCACTCCCATCGCGACCGGGGGACAGCCGACGGCCTCACCTTAGACAACCCCTCGACACGCCCTCGACAAGGCACACCACCACCAGGACAGCACACCAGGTGCCGGCTGTTCTCGTATACCCCGCAAAACGCGGCCGTGTGGCCGATCCGACAGGGGGCGGGCGCGGGCGCACCGGCTCCCGGTCATGCGCGGTGACCTGCGTGTTCACGATACGCGCCCGCGCAAGCGCGGCGCGGGAGGCGGGCGCGCGCGGCCCGGCGGCGCAGGTCAGCGGGCGTCCGGGCGGCCAGGACACGATCCGGTGAATTACCTGACAGGCACTCTCGGCAACAACGATAATCGTTTCCACAAGACCGCGGAGCGTGCCGGCCACCGGACGCTCCGCCCGGATCCCATGGAAAGAGGACCTCGTGAAGATCGCGTTCGCCGGCAAGGGCGGCAGCGGCAAGACCACCCTGTCCGCGCTGTTCACGCGCTACCTGGCCGCCACCGGGGCGCCCGTGGTCGCCATCGACGCCGACATCAACCAGAACCTCGGCGCGGCACTGGGCCTCAGCGCCGAGGACCTCGCGCGCGTCCCGCCGATGGGCGGGCACCTCACCGAGATCAAGGAGATCCTGCGCGGCGACAACCCGCGCATCGCCTCGGCCGAGGCCATGACCAAGACCACCCCGCCCGGGCGGGGCTCGCGCCTGCTCTCCGTCTCGCCCGACAACCCGCTGCACCTGCGGTTCGGGGTGCCGGCGGCGGGCGCCACACTGATGGTCACCGGCCCCTACGGCGAGGACGACCTCGGCGTCTCCTGCTACCACTCCAAGGTGGGCGCCGCCGAGATGTACCTCAACCACCTGGTCGACGGCCCCGGCGAGTACGTCGTGATGGACATGACCGCCGGCGCCGACTCCTTCGCCTCGGGCCTGTTCACCCGCTTCGACATCACCTTCCTGGTGGCCGAGCCCACCCTGCGGGGCGTGGGCGTCTACCGCCAGTACGCCGAGTACGCCGGCGACCACGGGGTGGAGATCCAGGTGATCGGCAACAAGGTGCAGGGCGAGGACGACGTCGCGTTCCTGCGCGAGCACGTCGGCGACGCGCTCGCCGCCTGCTTCGGGTTCTCGCCGTTCGTGCGGGCCATGGAGAAGGGCCGCCACCCCGAACTCGCCGAACTGGAGGAGGCCAACGTCAAGACCCTGGCCTGGATGCGCGACGCGGTCGACTCCGCGGGCAAGGACTGGGCGAAGTTCACCCGGCAGAGCGCGGAGTTCCACCTGCGCAACGCGCGGCGCTGGGGCGGCGACAACGGCGCCGAACTGGCCGCCCAGGTCGACCCCGACTTCCAGATGGGCCCCGAGGCGCTCGCCGCCCAGCGCGGCTGAGCGAGGCGGCCGGGCGCCCTGCCACTCCAGGCGCCCGGCCGCCGCCCCGCTCGGGGCGGGCGGGGGCGGGCCGAGACGCGATGGCGTCGGGAAGCGAGGATGTTTCTACCGTGCAAAATCCGACAAACTACGCAAATCTCCTCATAAACAACAAGATTTCACCACCCCGCGGCATCGATCGGATTACGACCTGCGCGCCCGAACTGACACGCCTCGGCCCGCAGAGCACGCTGCGAGCACACCTCCGGCGCACCGCGGCCCCGATCTTGCGATAATCGCAAACCCCCTGCTGGCAGCGGAAATCACTACGCACCGTGCACACCCCCGCACGCGCCATTCGCGCCGCCCCGCACCCCCCATTGCCACGCCGGGTGATCATCCAGACACGGTTTGACGTGCGTGTTCGGTGTGACAACTATCGAAACGGTCGGCGTGTGCGCTCGTGCACACGCCGGCGGGACGCGCCCGCGAACAGCCGGGACCACGGCCTTGCGGCGCCGCCTCCTGACCGAACACCCGACCGAACCGAGGTTGCCGTGCCGCCCACCCCCGCCGACAGCGAACATCGGGTTCCCCCCGCCGCCGCAGCGCAGACCGCCCCCAGCCGCCGCAGCGTCCTGATGGCCGGAGCCGCCGGTGCCGTCGTCGTCCCCGCCCTGTCGGCGTGCGGCGGTGGCGGTTCCAGCGGAGCCGGGAGCGGGCGGCTGCGGGTGGGGGTGGCCGGCGGGTCGGCCGAGGACACCCTCGACGCGCACAAGCCCACCGACAACACCGACATCGCCCGGGCGCACAACCTCTACGCGGGCCTGTGCTACTTCGAGACCGACTACAGCATCCAGATGGCGCTGGCGGAGTCGATCGAGCCCAACGAGGACGCCACGGTCTGGACCATCCGCCTCAAGCCCGGCCTCACCTTCCACGACGGCTCCCCGGTCACCGCCGACTCCGTCGTCTTCACCCTGCGCCGGGTCACCGACCCCGAGATCCTGGGCATCGGCGCGCCGCAGCTGGCCACCATGGACCGCGACAACATCGAGCGGGTCGACGACCGCACGGTCCGGGTGCCCTTCGCCGAGCCTTACGTCACCCTGCTGGACCTGCTCGCCGAGTACTCCATGGGCATCGTCCCCGAGGACTACGACCCCGACAACCCGGTCGGCGCCGGGCCGTTCCGGCTCGTGGAGTTCACCCCCGGCCAGCGCAGCCTGTTCGAGAGGTTCCCCGGGTTCTGGCAGGAGGGCCACCCCAGGATCGAGGAACTGGAGATCATCAACTTCCCCGACGAGACCGCCCGGGTCAACGCCCTGCTGGGCGGGCAGGTCGACGCCATCAGCCAGCTGCCGCCCAGCCAGATCGAGGTCGTGCGGGCCAACCCCAACATCGAGACCCTGGAGTCGGAGTCGGGGATGTGGACCCCGTTCACCATGCGGGTGGACAAGGCGCCCTTCGACGACGTCCGGGTGCGCCAGGCGTTCCGGCTCATCGTGGACCGCCGGCAGATGGTCGACCAGGCGCTGGCGGGCTACGGCAGCGTCGGCAACGACATCTACGGCCGCTTCGACCCCGCCTACGTCGAGGACGAACTCCCCGACCAGCGCGAGCGCGACATCGCCGAGGCCAAGCGGCTGCTCGCCGAGGCCGGACACGGCGACGGCCTGGAGGTCCAACTGGTCACCGGCCCCATCACCCCCGGGGCCGTGGCCGCCGCCCAGGTCTTCAAGGAGCAGGCGCGCGCCGCCGGCGTCACCGTCAACCTCAAGCAGACCAACTCCACCGAGTACTACGGCGAGAACTACCTCCAGTGGACGTTCGCCCAGGACTTCTGGGCCACCCGCAACTACCTGTCCCAGGCGGCGCAGGGCTCCCTGCCCGACGCCCCGTTCAACGAGACCCACTGGGCCGACGAGGAGTGGGTGGAGATCGTCAACGAGGCCCGCCGCACGGTCGACGAGGAGGAGCGCAACCGGCTCATCCGGCGGGCCATGGAAATCGAGCACGAGCGGGGCGGCTACATCATCTGGGGCTTCGTCAACACCCTCGACGCCTTCCACCGGAAGGTCAAGGGGCTGGAGCCCTCGGTCACCGGGCACCCGCTGACCTCCTACGGCTTCCACCGCGTCCGCATCGAGGAGTGAGCGCGCCGCGGCCGCCGCGCCCGCGGCCGGCCGCCCGCTCCCGCCCCGATCCCCGCTGACCGATGTCTCGCAAAGGTCGTCTCACATGTCACGTCTGATCCTCTACCGCCTCGGCTACGGGCTGCTGACCCTCTTCGTGGTCTCGCTCGTGGTGTTCCTGGCGACGCAGGCCCTGCCGGGCGACGCCGCCCGCGCCATCCTGGGCCGCGACGCCACCGCCGAGCGCGTCGCCCTCCTGCGCGACCAGCTCAACCTCGACGACCCGCTGGCCGTGCAGTACGGCAAGTGGCTGGCCGGCCTGTTCACCCTGGACCTGGGCGACTCCTTCGCCAACGCCCGCCCGGTCAGCGAGTACCTCGGCCCGCGCGTGACCGCCAGCTTCGTGCTGATGGGGCTGGCGGCGCTGATCGCCACCCCGGTCTCGCTGCTGATCGGCGCCTACAGCGCCCTGCGCCGCGACCGCGCCGCCGACCACGCGACCTCCGCGGTGTCGCTGGTCCTGGCCGCCCTGCCGGAGTTCGCCGTGGGCATCCTGCTCATCCTGCTGCTGTCCACCGGCTGGCTGCACCTGCTGCCGCCGGTGTTCGCGGGCAGCGCCGGCGCCGTGCTGGCCGACCCGGCCCAGCTGATCCTGCCGGTGCTGACGCTGGTACTGGCGGTGAGCCCGCCCATCATCCGGATGATGCGCGCCTCCATGATCGAGGTGCTGGAGAGCGAGTACGTGCAGCAGGCCCGGCTCAAGGGGCTGCCCGAGCGGGTGGTGGTGTGGCGGCACGCCGCGCCCAACGCCATCGGCCCGGTGGCGCAGGTGATCGCGGTGCAGCTGGGCTGGCTGGCCGGCGGCGTGGTGGCCATCGAGTTCCTGTTCGCCTTCCCGGGGATCGGGCTGGCGCTGATGGACGCGATCACCACCCGCGACATCCCCGTCATCCAGGCCGTCACCCTGCTGATCGCCGTCGTCTACATCGTGGTCAACCTGCTGGCCGACGTCGTTGGCCTGGCCGCCAACCCGAAGGTGAGGGTGTCCGCCCGATGAGTCTCGCCACCGCAACCGCCCCCGAGTCGGCCGCGGCCGCTCCCCCCGGCCGCCGCCAGGGCCTGTTCCGCGCGGCCTGGCGGCACGGCCGCACCAGGATCGGCGTGGTGCTGGTCGGCCTGGTCGTGCTGACCGCCGTGGCCGGGCCGTTCCTCAGCCCCTACTCCCCCACCGAGCTGGTGGGAATCCCCAACCGCACCGGCGTCGAGGGGACCGTCTTCGGCACCGACGGCATCGGCCGCGACGTGCTGAGCCGGTTCCTGCACGGCGGCTACACGCTGATCACCATCGCGGTGTCGGCGGCGCTGGTGGGCGTGGTGCTGGGCGCCGCCGTCGGCGTCGTGGCCGGCTACCGGCGCGGCTGGCTGGACGAGGCGGTCATGCGCACCAACGACATGGTGCTGGCCTTCCCGCAACTGGTGCTGGCCCTGCTGGTCATGTCGATCATCGGCCCCGAGGTGTGGCTGATCATCGCGCTCATCGGCGTCTCCCACGCCTCGCGCGTGGCCCGGGTGGCCCGCGAGGCCACCCTCAAGGTGGTCGAGCAGGACTTCGTGAAGTCGGCCGAGGCCATCGGCGTCCCGGGCTGGCGGATCATGGGCGGGGAGATCCTGCCCAACATCACCAGCCCGCTGCTGGTGGAACTGGGCCTGCGCATCACCTACTCGGTGGGCCTGATCGCCACGTTGAGCTTCCTGGGCATGGGCCTGCAACCGCCCACCGCCGACTGGGGCCTGATGATCAACGAGAACCGCATCGCCATCACGGTGCAGCCGTGGTCGGTGGTCCTGCCGGTGGCCGCGGTCGCGCTGCTGACCATCGGCGCCAACCTCATCACCGACGGCCTGTCGCGGGCGTCGATCGGCATCGACCGGGGGGTGGAGAAGTGACGACGAGCCCGGACACGACCCAGCGCGGCGACGCGCGCGTCGCCCTGGAGGTGGAGGGCCTGACCGTCGTCGGGCGGCCCTCCGACGTGGAGATCATCCACGACGTCACGCTGCGGGTGGCCCGCGGCGACATCCTCGGCCTGGTCGGGGAGTCCGGCTCGGGCAAGACCACGCTCGGGCTGGCCCTGCTGGCGCACTGCAAGCGCGCCACCGAGATCACCGCCGGGCGCATCGCGCTGTCGGGCTCGGTGCTGGACCCGGCCGACGCCGCGGCGGTGCGGCGCATGCGCGGCCGCCGGGTGGCCTACATCCCGCAGTCCCCGGCCTCGGCGCTGAACCCGGCCCTCACCCTGGGCACCCAGCTGCGCGAGGCGCTGCACGACTCCGGCGTGGCCGCCGACGGCGGGGACGGCGCGGGCGGGCCGGGCGCCGGCGCGGCGCCGACCGCGCGCGAGCGGGCCGTCTCCGGCGACCCCGAGGCCCGGGTCCGGGAGGTGCTGCGCGAGGTCGCGCTGCCCGACGACGACGCGTTTCTGCGCCGCTACCCCCACCAGCTCTCCGGCGGCCAGCAGCAGCGCGTGGCCATCGCCATGGCGTTCATCGGCTGCCCCGACCTCATCGTGCTGGACGAGCCCACCACCGGCCTGGACGTCACCACCCAGGCGCACGTGCTGCAGACCATCCGGCACATGACCCGCGAGTACGGCACGGCCGGGGTCTACATCAGCCACGACATGGCGGTGGTGGCCGACCTCGCCGACGAGATCGCCGTGATGTACAGCGGCGAGGTCGTGGAGCGCGGCCCCGCCGACCGGCTGCTGGGCGACCCCCAGCACCCCTACACGGTCCAGCTGCTGCGCGCCGTGCCGCTGCTGAAGACGGCCGGGCACACCGCGCCCGCGCCGGCCGCCGAGGAGGACGTACTGCTGCGGGTGCGCGGCCTGCGCGCCGGCTACGGCCGCACCACCGTGCTCAGCGGGATCGACCTGGACCTCGCGCGCGGGCAGTGCGTGGCGCTGCTGGGCGAGTCGGGGTCGGGCAAGACCACGCTGTCGCGCTCGCTGGTGGGCCTGCACCACCAGTTCACGGGCGAGGTGGTCTTCGACGGCGCACCGCTGGCGCCCAGCAGCTACCGGCGCACCGCCGAGCAGCGCCGCCGGGTGCAGTACATCTTCCAGAACCCCTACGAGGCGCTGAACCCGCGCAAGCGGGTGCGCGACCTCATCCTGCGGCCCTACACCCACCTGGCGGGCCGGCCCAAGGACCCCGACGCGGTGGTGGCCACGGCCCTGGAGCGCGCGGCGCTGCCCGCCTCCTACGGCGAGCGGTTCCCCGACCAGCTCAGCGGCGGCGAGCGGCAGCGGGTGTCCATCGCCCGCGCGATCGCCACCCGCCCCGACCTGCTGATCTGCGACGAGATCACCTCGGCGCTGGACGTGTCGGTGCAGGCCGAGATCGTGGAGCTGCTGCGCAACCTCCAGGACGACGGCATGGCCCTGCTGTTCGTCACGCACAACATCGCGCTGGTCTCCAACATCGCCCAGCACGTGGCCGTGCTCAACAAGGGCGAGATCGTGGAGTACGGCGACGTCGGCACGGTGATGTCGGCGCCCGCCCACGCCTACACCCAGGCGCTGATCGCCGACACCCCCGACTTCGAGCTGTCGTTCGGGGAGTCCCCGCTGCACCGCCCGGCCACGGGCTCGGCCCCCCGGACCGACTAGCCGCCCGCTCCCGCGCCGTGTCCCGCGCCCGTCCGCCGCCCCCGCGGCGGGCGGGCGCGGCGCCGTCAGCGGCGTCCCTCCACCAGGGCCACGGCCTCCACCGCGATCTCCCACTCCTCGTCGGTGGGCACCACCAGGACCGGCACCCGCGCGCCCGGCGGGGAGACCTCGCGCTCCTCGCCGCTGTCGGCGGCGTTGCGCTCGGGGTCGACCGCCAGGCCCAGCGCGTCCAGGCCGCGCAGAGCGTCCTCGCGCAACCGGGCGTCGTGCTCGCCCACCCCGGCGGTGAACACCACCGCGTCCACCCGGCCCAGCACCGCGTAGTAGGCGCCGACGTACTTGCGCACCCGGTGGGCGTAGACCTCCAGGGCCAGCGCGGCGCCGGACTCACCGGCCGCGGCGCGCCGCCGCACCTCGCGCATGTCGTTGGCCCCGGCCAGCGCCAGCAGCCCGCTCTCGCGGTTGAGCGCGGTGTCCACCTCGCCCGCCGTCAGCCCGGCCTCGCGCGCCAGGTAGCCCGGCAGGGAGGGGTCGATGTCGCCGCTGCGGGTGCCCATGACCAGGCCCTCCAAGGGGGTCATGCCCATGGAGGTGTCGACGCTGCGCCCGCCGGCCACGGCGGTGGCGCTGGCGCCGTTGCCCAGGTGCAGCACGATGAGGTTGACCTGCTCGGGATCGCGGCCCAGCCACGCGGCGGCGCGGCGGGTGACGTAGGCGCAGGAGGTCCCGTGGAAGCCGTAGCGCCGCACCCCGTACTCGGTGCGCCAGGTGCCGGGCACGGCGTAGGTATGGGCGGCGGGGGGCAGCGTGCTGTGGAAGGCGGTGTCGAACACGGCCACGTGCGGGACGTCGGGGAAGGACTTGCGGGCGACCCGGATGCCCTCCAGGTTGGCGGGGTTGTGCAGCGGCGCGAGCGGCGCCAGCTCCTCCACGGCGCGCATCACCGCGTCGTCGACCACGGCGGGCCGCACGAAGCGGTCGCCGCCGTGCACCACGCGGTGGCCCACGGCGGCCAGCTCGATCCCGGAGAGGTCGGGGCCGGCCTCGCCGAACGCGTCGAGGACCGCGCTCAGCCCGGCCTCGTGGTCGGCGAAGGGGCCCGGCCGGACGTGGGGGTCGGTCCCGGGGCGGCGGTGGGTCAGCTCCCCGCCGTCCTCGCCGATGCGGTCGGCGATTCCCCAGGCGATGGGGCGTTGGGCCGCCATGTCCAGCAGGCGGTACTTGATGGAGGACGATCCGCTGTTGACGACCAGCACGTG
Source organism: Streptomonospora nanhaiensis (assembly GCF_013410565.1). Taxonomy (NCBI): domain Bacteria; kingdom Bacillati; phylum Actinomycetota; class Actinomycetes; order Streptosporangiales; family Nocardiopsidaceae; genus Streptomonospora; species Streptomonospora nanhaiensis. The sequence goes on along the minus strand of NZ_JACCFO010000001.1, from coordinate 4,932,007 downwards.
GCTCATGCGCCGGTTCCCTCCTGTTCGGGCCGCGGGGGCGGCGGTTCCTCGCGCGCCGCGTGCGCCTGCACGGCGGTGATGGCGACCGTGTTGACGATGTCCTGCACGGTCGCTCCGCGCGAGAGGTCGTTGACCGGCCTGCGCAGCCCCTGGAGCACCGGACCCACGGCCACGGCGCCTGCGCTGCGCTGCACCCCCTTGTAGAGGATGTTGCCGGTGTTGAGGTCGGGCGCGATGAAGACGGTGGCGTGTCCGGCCACCGCGCTGCCGGGCAGCTTGGCGCGGGCGACGTCGGGGTCGATGGCGGCGTCGTACTGGATCGGGCCCTCGACCAGCAGGTCGGGGCGGGCCGCGCGCACGGCCTCAGTGGCCCGGCGCACCTTGTCGACGTCGGCGCCGGTGCCCGAGGCGCCGGTGGAGTAGGACAGCATGGCAACGCGGGGCTCCACGCCGAACCGGGCGGCGGTGTCGGCGGAGTCGGCGGCGATGCGGGCCAGGTCCTCGGCCGAGGGGTCGGGGTTGACCGCGCAGTCGCCGTAGACGAGCACGCGGTCGGGCAGCGACATGAAGAAGACGCTGGAGACCAGCGAGGTGCGCAGGATCTCGAAGGAGGGCCGGATCGTCTGGGCGGTGGTGTGGGCGGCGCCCGACACCATGCCGTCGGCCAGCCCGCAGTGCACCATCAGCGTGCCGAAGTAGGACACCTCGCCGACGGTGTCGCGGGCCAACTGCTCGGTGACGCCCTTGTGCGCGCGCAGCCGCGCGTACTCGGCGGCGAAGCGCTCGCGCAGTTCGGGGTCGTCCGGGGAGACCACCTCGGCGGCGCCCACGTCCAGCCCGAACTCCGCCGCGCGGGCGGCGACCTCGCGCGGGCGGCCCAGCAGCACCAGTTCGGCGGCCTCGCGGCGCAGCAGCACCTCGGCGGCGCGCAGGACCCGCTCCTCGGTGCCCTCGGCCAGCACGATCCGCGCCGGGCGGGCGCGCGCCCGGGTGAGCAGGGTGTGCTCGAACATCAGCGGGGTCACGACCTCGGTGCGGTCGACCTGGAGCCGGGACAGCAGCGCCGGGCCGTCCACGGCCTGGCCGAAGGCGGCCAGCGCGGCCTCGGTCTTGCGGTCGGCGTCGGGGGTGATGGCCCCGCGCACGGCCGCCAGCCGGGTGGCGGTGGTGAAGGTGTCCTGGGCCGAGGCGATGACGGGCAGCCGCAGGTCCATGCCGGACAGCAGCCGCCACACCGGCTCGGAGACCCCCAGGTCGCCGGTGAGCACCACCCCGGCCAGGGTGGGGAAGTCGGCGGAGCGGTGCGCGGCGGCCAGGGCGGGCAGCAGCGCGCCCGCGCGGTCGGCGGCCACCAGCACCACGTGGTCCTCCTCCAACCGGTCCAGCACGTTGGGCAGCGACATCGCCGCCACCAGCAGGCCGGAGGTCTCGCGGCCCAGCCGCTGCTCCTCGCCGAACAGCAGCCGCCCCTCGCAGGCGCGCAGGAGGTCGCGAACGGTGGGCGCGGTCAGCCCGGGGACCTTGGGCAGCACCCAGGCGTCGCCGGCCAGGGCGGCGCGCAGCCCGGCGACCCGCTCGGGCTCGACCCGGTCGACCACGGTCCCGGCGCGGGCGGCGTGCTCGCGGTCGACCTCCTTGGCCGCCAGGGCGATGGCGTCGCGGACGGCGCGGGGCTCGCGCCCGGCGCCCGAGACCGCCAGCAGCACGGGCAACCCCAGGTTGGCGGCCACCCGGGCGTTGAAGGTGAACTCGGTGGGGGCGCCGACGTCGGTGTAGTCGGTGCCCACCGCCACCACGGCCGCGCAGTCCCGCGCCAGCCGCTGGTAGGCGTCGATGATCTCGGCGGTGGCGGCGTCGGGGTCGGCGTGCACGGCGTCGTAGTCCACGCCCACGCACCGCTCGTAGGGCGCGGCGATCTTGAAGCGGCGGCGCAGGGTCTGGACCACGGGGTCGGGGGCGCCCGCGGCGACCACGGGGCGGAACACCCCGATCGGGTCGACGGCCCCCGACAGCAGCTCGGCCGCGCCGAGGGCGATCGCGGCCACCCCGCTCTCGGCTCCGCTGGCGGCGACGTAGACTCCGCGCGTCATGGCCACACACTCCCCGCTACGCTGCTGGGCTGCCTGCGACTGTGGCCTACCCCGCGGCGGGGCGCAAGACGCGTTGCGGGACCGGACTGGTGTGTCACACCGCCGGGCGCGCCGGGCGCCGGGGCCCGGGCGGGGTCAGCGGGGGCGGGCGGGGGTCAGAACAGCACCGAGCGCACGGCCCCGACCTCGCGGAACCCCACGCGGCGGTAGGCGGCGCGGGCCGGGGTGTTGAAGTCGTTGACGTAGAGGGTGACGCGCGGGGCGACCTCGGCCAGGGCGCGGCGCACCACGGCGGCCATCCCGGCGACCGAGTGGCCGCGCCCCCGGAGGTCGGGGTGGACCCACACGCCCTGCACCTGGCAGGCGTAGGGGGTGACCGCGCCGATCTCGGCCTTGAACACCACGCGGCCGTCCTCGATGCGGGCGAAGGCCCGGCCGGTGCGCACCAGTTCCTCGACGCGCGCGCGGTAGAGGGACCCGCCGCCGGAGTCGGGCGGCACCCCGACCTCCTCGGTGAACATGGCGACGCAGGCGGGGAGCAGGATGTTGATCTCGTTGGGGCGCACCCTGCGCACCAGGGGGTCGGGCTCGGCCGCGGGCGGCTCGGAGATCTCCAGCACCGGCTGGCGCTCGCGGATGGCCCGCGCCGGCCCCCAGGCCGGGCGCAGCCGCGCCCACAGGTCGGCGACGGCGTCGACGGGTCCGACGATGGAGGAGCAGCGGCGGCCCTGCCAGCGCGCCTGCTCGGCGAACTGGCGGATGGCGGCGGGACCGGCGTTGACCGGGACCAGGTTGGCGCCGGAGTAGCACAGCGCGGTGATCCGGCCGCGCTCGACGAAGCCCCACAGCTCGGCGCCCAGCCGGTGGGAGTCGATCCCGGCGGCGCGCAGCCGCGCGCTGACGAACACGTTGCCGACGGGGTCGGAGTCGAGGATGGCGTGGACGGTGTCGCGGTCGCGTTCGTCGAGCACCCGCACGGACGAGGTCCGCAGCACGCGCATCACCCCATCCGTTGCGGGGCGCCCGGCGGACGCCCCGCGTGCCGCGCCCACCCGCCGGGCGGGCGGCGCCTGAACAGTCACGATCCTGGTGACTCCAGCCTAATCGACCCCCGCCGCGGTGGGAGTGGCGCGGCGGGCCTTCGGCGTGGCGCCGCCCGGCCGGTTCAGGCGCGCGGTGCCGCCTGCGGGGTGCGCGGCGGGTCCTGGGCGGCGGGTTCGGCCGCCGCGGCCTCGGCGCCCTCCCCGGCGGCGCCCTCGCCCTCGGCGGCGGGCTCGGGTTCGGGCGAGGCCGGGCAGGTGAGGTCGGGCGATCGGGGGTCGCCGCCGGCGGGCGGCAGGGTGCCCTCCAGCAGGTAGGCGGCGAACACGTCGTCCACGCAGTCGTTGCCGCCCAGGGCCACGCCGTGGGAGACCCCGTCCTCCTCCAGGACCAGGCGCCCTCCGGGGAAGCGCTCGCGCATGGCGTAGGCGCCCTCCAGCGGGGTGGGGCCGTCGTGCTCGGCCTGGATGAGCAGCGCGTCGGCCACCCCGGTGCCGTCGACGTGGAACCACGGCTCGTGGCCGGCCGGCCACGACGCGCACGGCATGTTGTACCAGATGTTGTTCCAGCCCTGGAAGGGCGCCTCGGCGTGGGCCTCGCGGCCGTCGGTCAGCCAGGTGTCGGTGTTGCGCGGCCAGCGGGAGTCGGTGCACTGGGTGGCGAGGTAGGCGCCGTAGACCGGATCGCTCTCGGCGTTCTCGCCGTAGCGCTCGTGCACGGCCGCCAGCCCGGCGGTGTCGCCGCCGACCGCGTAGTCGGCCAGGGCCCGCGCCAGCCGGGGCCAACTCGCCGAGGAGTAGGCGGCGGTGAGGTAGGCGTTCTCCAGTTCGGTGGGCCCCACCACGTCCTCGGCCGGTTTCTCGGCGAGCGCGGCGCGGGCGGCGTAGTAGCGGTCGGCCACGGCCTCGCCGGTGGCGCCCAGCCCGTAGACGTCGTCGTGGCGCGCGGTCCAGGCGAAGAAGTTGCCCGCCGCGGCGTCCAGGGCGCGGCTCTGCCGGAGGTTGCTCGCGTACCAGGGCCGCCCGGGGTGCACGACGCTGTCCAGCACCAGGCGGCGAACCCGGTCGGGGTGCAGCGTGGCGTAGGCGCCGCCGAGCAGGGTGCCGTAGGAGTAGCCGAGGTAGTCGATGCGCTCCACGCCCAGTGCCGCGCGGATCGCCTCGATGTCGGCGGCGCTGTCGCGGGTGGTCATGTTCTCCAGCAGCGCCGCGCTGGAGTTGTCGGCACAGGCGGCGGCGTAGTCGGCGGCGCGCCCCACCAGGACGTCGGTCTCCGCGGCGGAGCCGGGCCAGGTGTCGGGCCGGACGGGGTCGAAGTAGCCGGGGTCGCAGGCCACGGCCGGGGTGCTGGCGCCGGTGCCGCGCGGGTCGAACCCGACCACGTCGTAGTGGTCGCGCACGCGGTCGGGCAGCCGGGCGGCGGTGTAGGAGGCCCAGATGCGGCCCGGGCTGCCGGGACCGCCGGGGTTGACCACCAGGGTGCCGGTGCGCTCCTCGCGCGCGGGCACCCGCGACAGCGCGAGGTGGGCGGTGCCGGCGCCGGCGGCGCGGTCGAGCGGGACGGCGAGGGTGGCGCAACTGAGGGGGCCGCCGTCCTCGATCGCCTCGATGTCCTCGCAGGCCGCCCACTCCAGGGCCGGCGCGGCGGCGGCCGGGTCGGCGTCCGCGGCCGTCCCCGAGACCGCCATCAGCACGGCGGCGCCCGCGGCCGCCCGTCCCCACCAGCCTCGCGCCACTCCCGCCGCCCTTCACTCGCCGCCACTGGCCGCATTCTCTCCGAGACCGTACACGGCGCGGCGAAGCGACACGGGCGGTTTGGGCGTGGTCGCGGCCGGACCGTGTCCGCGGGCGGCGCACCGGGGCGCCGCGCGGCCGGGCCGGACACGCGGACGCCCCGGCGGGCGGACCGCCGGGGCGCGGGGTTGGGCGCGGAGGCGCGGGACTCAGCCGGCGACCGAGACCGAGGGGGTGCCCGACTCCGTGCCGGACTCCTGCATCTGCTCGGCCAGGCGCATGGCCTCCTCGATCAGGGTCTCGACGATCTTGGACTCGGGCACGGTCTTGATGACCTCGCCCTTGACGAAGATCTGGCCCTTGCCGTTGCCCGAGGCCACGCCGAGGTCGGCGTCGCGGGCCTCGCCGGGGCCGTTGACGACGCAGCCCATGACCGCCACCCGCAGCGGGACCTCCATGCCCTCCAGGCCGGCGGTGACCTCGTCGGCCAGGGTGTAGACGTCGACCTGGGCCCGCCCGCAGCTGGGGCAGGACACGATCTCCAGCCCGCGCTCGCGCAGGCCAAGGGACTCCAGGATCTGGTTGCCGACCTTGACCTCCTCGGCCGGCGGCGCCGACAGCGACACCCGGATGGTGTCGCCGATGCCCTCGGCGAGCAGCGCGCCGAAGGCCACGGCGGACTTGATGGTGCCCTGGAAGGCCGGGCCGGCCTCGGTGACGCCCAGGTGCAGCGGGTAGTCGCACTGCTCGGCGAGCAGCCGGTAGGCGTTGATCATCACGACGGGGTCGTTGTGCTTGACCGAGATCTTGATGTCGCGGAACCCGTGCTCCTCGAACAGGGAGCACTCCCACAGCGCCGACTCCACCAGCGCCTCGGGCGTGGCCTTGCCGTACTTCTGCAGCAGGCGCTTGTCCAGGGAGCCGGCGTTGACGCCGATGCGGATGGGCACGCCGGCCTCGGAGGCGGCCTTGGCGATCTCGCCGACCTTGTCGTCGAACTTCTTGATGTTGCCCGGGTTGACCCGCACGGCCGCGCACCCGGCGTCGATGGCCGCGAAGACGTACTTGGGCTGGAAGTGGATGTCGGCGATGACCGGGATCTGGGACTTCTTGGCGATGATCGGCAGCGCCTCGGCGTCGTCGGCGCTGGGCACCGCAACCCGCACGATCTGGCAGCCCGCGGCGGTCAGCTCCGCGATCTGCTGGAGAGTGGCGTTGATGTCGGAGGTCACGGTGGTGGTCATCGACTGCACGGAGACCGGGGCGTCGCCGCCGACCGGCACGTTGCCCACCATGATCTGGCGCGACTTGCGCCGCACGGCGAGCGGCCGGGGGCGCACAGCGGGGATTCCAAGATCGACGGTCACGCGTATTTCACCTCGTCGGCCACCGGGGCTCGGCCGGCGGCGTCGTTTGAAATCGGCTGAGGAACGGGCAGCGGGCATGCGACGAGCCGCCGCCGAAGGGCGCCGGATGAGGGTCCGAGCGCTCCGACACGCTGCCAAGGCTACCCGTATCGGGCAGGACGTTACGCCGTGGCCGAGCGAACAGAGGGTGACCGTTCCCTGGTCGGTTGCGGGGTTTGCCCCGGCTTGGGCGATGACTGTGAGGTGCCTCCGACCCGCCGCCGCCCCGCGAACCAGGGCAAGCAGGGACACATCACCGCAGGAGGGAGCGGCCCCGGGCCCGGCCCGGGTCACAGGGGCACCACCCGTCACACCCGTGCCGAGCGGCGGGCCCCTCGGCGCGGGCCGCCCGGCTCAACGCCGGACCTGCGGCGATGACGCGGCGTGACAGCACGCGGCCCGCCCGCGCCGGGCGCGGACGGGCCGGGAAGGCGGGGGGCCGGGCCCGCCGCGGCGGCGCCCCGGCCGGGTCACTGCGTCAGCCGCACCGGGTTCACCACGTCGGCCACCAGCAGCATGAGGCTGAAGACCACGAAGCAGGCCACCACGATGTAGGCGAACGGCATGAGCTGGGCGACGTCGAACGGCCCGGGGTCGGGCTTGCGGAACAGCCGCGCGACGCCCCGGCGCACCCACTCCCACAGCGCGCCGAAGATGTGCCCGCCGTCCAGCGGCAGGATCGGCACCATGTTGAAGGCGAAGAGGAAGAGGTTGACCCCGGCCAGCATGTTCACCAGGAAGACCACGCGGTCGATCGCCGGGATGGGCTGGGCCAGCACCTCGCCGCCGATGCGCGAGGCGCCCACGATGCCCACCGGGGAGTCCACCGTGCGCTCCTCGCCGAGGAAGGCCGCGCGGAACACGTCGTCGACCCGCGAGGGCAGCTCGATCAGCGCCTGGCCCACGCCCACCACCGACTGCCACATGGTGGCCGCGGACTCCCCCACGCTCAGCGGGGCGCGCTCCTGGGCGAAGGTGATGCCCAGGAACCCGGCCGGCTCGGTGCGGGGCACCCGGTAGCCGTCCTCGTCGGTGACGGGCTCGCCGTTGGCGTCGGTCTCGTAGAGGACGTCGCCGTTGTCGTCGCGGGCCACCACCTGGTTCTCGATGATGTCGGCGGTGACCGTGCGGGTGTCGCCGCCGCGCTCCAAGGTGATCTCGGTGGGGCCCATGGACTCCCGGATGGCGACGTTGGCGGCCTCCCAGTCGGGGGTGGGCTCGCCGTCGACGGCCACGATGCGGTCGCCCGGCCGGATCCCGGCCTCCATGGCGGGGGTGGGCGGGGCGGCCGCCGGGCACTCGGTGGCCGTGGAGTCGGCGGGCAGCACGCAGCGGGCGACGGTGTCGACCGTGGTGGTGCTCTGCGGCAGGCCGATCCCCATCATGATGATCGAGAAGAGGATGACCGCGAGGATGAGGTTCATGACCGGCCCGGCGGCCATGACGATGATCCGCTTCCACGGGGCGCGCTGGTAGAACTGGCGGTCCTCGTCGCCCGGCTCCAGTTCGACGGTGTTGGCCTCGCGGGCGTCCTCGATCATGGCCCGCCAGCGCGACATGGGCTTGCCGGAGGTGTCGCGCGGCTTGGCCGCGGGCGGGATCATGCCCACGATCCGGACGTAGCCGCCCAGCGGGACCAGCTTCAGGCCGAACTCGGTCTCGCCCCGCTTGCGCGACCACAGGGTCTTGCCGAAGCCCACCATGAACTGCGTGCAGCGGATGCCGAACATCCGCGCCGTGGCGAAGTGGCCCAGCTCGTGCCAGGCGATCGAGAACAGCAGCCCGAGGAAGAACAGCACGATCCCGAGCGTGGTCAGAAGGGCGACCATGAAACTCTGTACCTCTCCCCGCAGGTCGGCTCACCGCGACCGGGAGATCAGCTCCCGTGCCCGGTGGCGTGCCCATTCGTCGGCCGCGTAGACGTCGGCCAGCGACAGATCGGACGCGGTCGGCGTGTCCGGTCCACGTTCTGAGACTACCTGGGCGACCGTGTCCACAATCGCGGGGAATGCCAGACCTCCCGCCAGGAACGCGGCGACCGCCTCCTCGTTGGCGGCGTTGTAGACCGCCGGGGCCGTGCCGCCCGCCGCGCCGACCTCGCAGGCCAGGGCGACCGCGGGGAACGCCTCGTGGTCCAGCGGGGCGAAGGTCCAGGTGTGGGCCCGGGTCCAGTCGACGGCCGGCGCCGCGCCGCTGACCCGATCCGGCCAGCCGATCCCGTAGGCGATCGGGATGCGCATGCTGGGCGGGCTGGCCTGGGCCAGGGTGGAGCCGTCGACGAACTCCACCATGGAGTGGACCACCGACTGCGGGTGCACCACGACCTCGATGCGGTCGAAGGGGATGTCGAACAGCAGGTGCGCCTCGATGACCTCCAGGCCCTTGTTGACCAGGGTCGCGGAGTTCACGGTGATGACCGGGCCCATGGCCCAGGTGGGGTGGTTCAGCGCCTCGGCGGGGGTGACGTCGGCGAGCTGGTCGCGGGTGCGGTCGCGGAACGGGCCGCCGCTGGCGGTGATCACGAGGCGGCGGACCTCGCCCAGCCGCGCGGCCACCTGGCCCTGGGCCAGACTGGTCAGCTCGGCGGGCGGCACCCGCGGGAAGCACTGGGCCAGCGCGAAGTGCTCGGAGTCGACCGGCACCACCTGGCCGGGCTGGGCGGCGGCGCGCACCAGCGGGCCGCCGATGATCAGCGACTCCTTGTTGGCCAGGGCGAGCAGCCGGCCGGCGCGCAGCGCGGCCAGCGTGGACTCCAGGCCGAGCGCGCCGGTGATCCCGTTGAGCACGACGTCGCACGGCCACGCGGCGAGTTCGGCCACGCCCTCGGCGCCGGCGAGCACCTTGGCGCCGCTGCCGCGTTCGCGCAGCCGCGCGGCCAGGTCGGCCGCCGCGCCGGGGTCGGCCACGGCCACGGCCTCGGCGCCCAGCGCGCACGCCTGGTCGACGAGGAGGTCGAGCCGGCCGCCGCCCGCGGCCAGGCCGACCACGCGGAAGCGGCCGGGGTTGGCGGTGACGACCTCGACGGCCTGCGTGCCGATGGAGCCGGTGGAGCCGAGGAGCACGAGCTCGCGCGGGCGGTCGGCGGAGGGTGCCTCAAGAAGCTGCTGGGCGATTCGCACGCGCCCATTGTCGCGCATCGCGGCAGGTGCGCCGGGCGGGCGGCGGGGCGGCGCCGGGCCCGCACGGGGCGGGCGCGCCGGGCGGCCGGAGGCGGCCGAACGGAGGCCCCGCGCGCGGGGGCCCGCGGGCACGGGGAACGGCGACCCGCCCTAAGCCCAAAGTAGCCGAATGGCTACGCAAAGTGTGGCATGATCCTTTGCCATGACTTCATCCGTCGTCTTCAGGCTGGTCGGCGCGCTGGCCGGCGCCGCCCTCGCGGTGGCCGGGGTGGTCGCGGTCCCCGCGGCCGCGGCCGACACCCCTTCCGCCGGTGCCGCGGCGGCCGCTCGGGAGAGCGGCGTCGTGCGCCAGGCCGCGGCCGTCGACGCCGACGACCACCGCCGCGTCCTCGACTACTGGACCCGGGAGCGCATGGCCGCCGCCGTCCCGCTCGTGCGGGCGCTCGACGGCGTCGCGGGCGGCCTGCTCGGCACCGCCCGACCGGGTGGCCAGGCCGCCGCCGACACCCGACCCGGTGGCCAGGTCGCGGTGCCGCAGGCCGCCGCGGCCTCCAGCACCGGCGAGCGGTGGAGCGGCGGCGGCCGGGTGGCCAAGACGACCGGAAGGGTCTTCCTCACCCTCGACGGCCGCGACTTCACCTGTTCGGCGGCCGTCGTCTCGGCCCAGAACCGCGACACCGTCATCACGGCCGGCCACTGCCTCAAGGACGGCACCGGCGGCTGGGCCGACAACTGGACCTTCGTGCCGGGCTACGCCGACGGCGAGAGCCCCTACGGCCGCTACACCGCGCGGCAGATGTTCGTGGCGCCGCAGTGGGCCGACAAGGCCGACGACAGCTACGACTTCGGCATGGCCGTGCTCAACCGCTCCGGCGACCACCACGTGCAGGACCGCACCGGGGCCCACCCCGTCTCCTTCGGCACCGCGCCGGGCGACCCCACCTACGCGTTCGGCTACCCCGCCACCGGGCGCTTCGACGGCAGCCGCCTGCACTACTGCGCGGGCGCCACCACCCCCGACGACGGCGGCACCACCGCCAGCGGCATGGCCTGCACCATGACCGAGGGCTCCAGCGGCGGCCCCTGGCTGGCCGACTTCGACCCCGCCTCGGGCAAGGGCACGGTGGTCTCGGTGATCAGCTTCAAGTACGCCGACGACACCCGCACCCAGTACGGCCCGTTCCTGGGCGACGCCGCCCGGCGGGTCTTCGACCGCGCCGCGTCCTTCTGAGCCGGCCCGCGGCCCGCGCCCCGCGGCAGGGGTGCGGGCCGCGGGCCGGCGCCCCCGTCCCGCCCCTTCGGGGCCCGGCCGCGAGGCGGTGCTACGACTCTGCCGTGTGGCGTCCGTGTCCTTCGGCCGCGATGGGCTGTTTTTCGGTTCCGGCTCCGGTAGGTTACGGCGCCATGTCCATCCGCAACCCCCCTTACCCCGTTCGGGCCGCCGCGCCGCGCCGAGCGCGCGGCGCCGCGCGCCTGGGCTCGGTCGCGGTGACCGCCGCCGCGGCGATCGCCGCCGCCGGGGCGGCCCCCGCCGCCGCCGACACCGCGACCGGTGTCGCCGACCTGCGAGCCGACCTCGCGGCGCTGCTCGCCGACCCCGCGCTGGAGGGCGCCACGTCCGGCGTCATCGTCACCAGCCTCACCCGGGGCGACGTGCTCTACCGCAGCGAGCCCCGGACCCAGGTGGTGCCCGCCTCCAACGCCAAGCTGCTGACCTCGGCGGCCGCGCTGGAGGTCCTGGGCGCCGACTACCGGTTCACCACCTCGGTGGCCGCGGGCGAGGACCCCGGCGACGGCGTCGTCGACGGCGACCTCTACCTCGTGGGCACCGGCGACCCCACGCTCACCCCCGAGGCGGTCGACCAACTGGCGGCCGAGGTCGCCGCGTCCGGTGTCACCGAGGTCACCGGCGACCTGCTGGCCGACGACACCTGGTTCGACTCCGAGCGCTACCTGCCCGAGTGGGACCCCACCGACGCGCCGTACTACTACGCGGCGCAGATCTCGGCGCTGACGGTCGCCGCCAACACCGACTACGACACCGGTGTGGTGAACGTCGACGCCCAGGCGGGCGGTGCCGCGGGCGACCCCGTGGACGTCGCCCTGGAGCCGATGACCGACAACCTCAGTCTGGACAACCGGGCCGAGACCGGCGCCTCCGGCAGCACCTCCACGTTCGGGGTCAGCCGGGCCGACGGCACCAACGCGTTCACCGCCGACGGCGCCCTGCCCGTCGAGCAGACCTACTCCACGCTGCGCACCGTGCACGAACCCACCGACCACGCCGCCCACCTGTTCGCCGCCGCGCTCGCCGAGCACGGCGTCAAGGTGTCGGGCGAGGTCGGCCGGGGCGCCGCGCCGGAGTCGGCCGACCCGGTCGCCGAGCGCTCGTCCATGCCGCTGAGCGAACTGCTGACCCCGTTCATGAAGCTGTCCAACAACCCGCACGCCGAGATCCTCATGAAGGCCATGGGGCGGGAGGAGTCGGGCGAGGGCACCTGGGCCGCCGGCATCGACGCGGCGACCGAGGCCCTGGAGGACATGGGCGTCAACACCCGCAAGGTGGAGCTGGTCGACGGCTCCGGGCTCTCCCACTCCGACCGGGTGACCGCTCAGGCGGTCATGGACGTGCTGGAGGAGGCCCGCGCCGAGCCCTGGTTCGGCGTGTGGCGGGACTCCCTGCCGCTGGCCGGCCACCCCGACCGCCTGGTCGGCGGCACCCTGACCAGCCGCATGCGCGACACCCCCGCCGAGGGCAACGTCCAGGCCAAGACGGGCTCGCTCACCGGCGCCAGCGCGCTGTCGGGCTACGTCACGGCCGCCGGCGGTGAGGAGCTGGCGTTCACGGTCATCAACAACGGGTACGCGGGCGCCGCCCCGCGCGGTGTCCAGGACGCCATCGCGGTGCGCCTGGCCGAGTTCACCCGCGACCGGACCGCCGACGTCGTGCGGCCGCTGGCGGCCGAGCGCACCTCGCCCAGCGCCCCCGACGCCGATCTGGAGTGCACCTGGGCCGGCACCTGCTGATCCCGTAGGACCGCGGCCCGGCCGTCGCCCCCGGGTGGGCGGCCGGCCGCCCGACCCCGCCGGTCCGCTGCGACCGGAGCCCGCCCGCGCGGACGGCCTCGGCCGCATCCGCCCCGCCCTGCGGCGCGGATGCGGCCGAGGCCGTCCGGGGCACCGCACACCGCGCGCCCGCCTACCCTGGAGGGCGATGGACCCCAGCACGCCCACCCGCGACCCCGCGCCGGAGCCCGCCGCGCCCGAGCGGGCCGGCGCCGGCCCGGCGGCCACCGCCGTCCTCACCCCCGACCTCTGGCGCCCGCGCGAGCGGCGCCACCACGAGCGGGTCGACGCCCTGCTGGCCGACCACCTCGACCGCCGCCGGCGCGGTATCGCCCACCCCGTCGAGGACTTCCTCTTCACCTACTACAGCCACCGCCCGGCCCAGCTGCGGCGCTGGCACCCCGGCGCGGGCACGGTGCTACTGGGCGACGACTCCGCCGACCGCTCCGGCGACACCTACCGCGCCGTCCGCGCCGCCGGCCCCGACGGCCGTCCGGCGCCCGGCCGCACCCTGGACACCGCCGCGTTCGCCGAGCGGCGCGGCGCCACCCTCGACTTCGTCGCGGCGCTGCTGGGCGCCGTGCGCACGCGCGCCCCCCACCTGGGCTGCTTCGGGCTGCACGAGTGGGCCATGGTCTACCGGCTGCCGCCCGAGCGGCTCCGGCACGCGGCGGTGCCGCTGCGGCTGGGCCCCGAGGGCACCGACCGGGTGGTGGAGACCCACCGCGTGCGCTGCTCGCACTTTGACGCGTTCCGGTTCTTCACCGACGCCGCGCGCCCGCTCAACCGGCTCCAGCCCACCCGGGCCGACCAGGCGGACCTGGACCAGCCGGGGTGCCTGCACGCCAACATGGACCTCTACAAGTGGGCCTACAAGCTGTCGCCGGGCGTGCCCTCGGAGCTGGTCGTCGACTGCTTCGAACTGGCCCGCGACATCCGGGTGCTGGACATGCGCGCCTCGCCCTACGACCTGCGCGCCCACGGCTACACCCCGGTGGAGATCGAGACGCCCGAGGGCAAGGCGGAGTACGTGGCGGCCCAGCGCGCCTTCGCCGAGCGGGCGGCGGTCCTGCGCGACCGGCTGCTGGCGGCCTGCGCCCGGCTCTCCGCCGGCTGAGGCGCCCGGGGGGCGGCCTGCGCGGGTGCCGCCCCGCGCGGGCCGGCCCCGCCGCCCCCAGGGGAGGCGGGGGCGGCGGGCGGGGTGGTCCGGCGCCCTCAGGCGTACACGGCGGCCAGCGCGCCGGCCACGGTCAGCGCCACGGCGCCGGAGACCGCCACCGACACCGCGAAGAACGCAATGTGCAACCCGCGCCAACGGCCGTTCTCCACGGGCACCCGGGGCCAGTACCACCCGCCGGCCACCGCCGCCGCGACGACCGCGCCGACGGCCGCCGACCACAGCACCGGCGGGGTGTTGACCCACTCCCCCAGCGGCAGCGCCGCGAGCAGCACCGCGAAGGCGCCCAGCGGCATCGACACGATCCGCAGCCGGTCCAGCGGCCGCTGGCCCACCAGGGTGCGGCGCCGGACCATCAGCGACAGCGCCAGCAGCGGCGGGAGCAGCAGCAGTGGCAGGGTGCACCCGAGGCTGTAGGCCACGCTGGGCACCATCGGCGACTCCGCCAGCGGCGGGACCTCGGGGGCGCCCATCAGCCGCGGGCCGATGAAGGCGGCGTCGGCGGTGAAGCTGTTGGACAGCACGACCACGCCGCGGTCGCCCTGGTAGCCCACGAAGGCGGTGGAGCCGTAGGTGCCCCCGCTGTGCTGCACCAGCTCGACGCCGTCGCCGAAGTCGGTGGTGAGCCAGCCCAGCCCGATGCGGGTCTCGCCGTTGGGGCCCTCGTGCGCCGGCTCGACGGCGGACATCCCGGGCGCCGTGCCGTCCATCAGGGCGCGCAGCAGGAGCTCCAGGTCGGCGGCGGTGGTCCAGGTGCCGATCCCCACCGGCAGGTACTCGGTGTTGCGCCACGGCTCGCTGCGCTTGCCGGGGGCGATGTGCGGCACGGCGGCGCCCTCGGGCAGCCCCTCCAGGTCGGCGCCGCGCATGACGGTGTCGTCCATGCCCAGCGGGTCCAGCACGCGCTCGCGCACCAGCCGGGGGTAGGGGGTGCCGGTCTCCTCCTCCAGCGCGTCGCCCAGCACGGCGAACCCGAAGTTGGAGTAGGCCCACTCGGGCTGCCCCTCGGCGAGCGGTGTGGTCTCCAGGGACCGCTCCACGGGCGGCAGGTCCGCGTAGGGGTCGGTGCCCAGGAACAGGCTGGTGGTGCCGGCCGCCATGGCCTCCACGGGCATGCGGGGCAGGCCGGAGCGGTGGGTGGCCAACTCCTCCAGGGTGATGTCGGCGGCCTCGGGCGAGGCGAAGTCCACGTCGGGGTAGATCTCGCCGAGCGTGCGGTCCAGGGAGGTCTCGCCGTCGGCGACGAGGTCGGCCAGGGTCATGGCGGTGAACACCTTGAACACCGAGCCGGTCTCGAAGGGGGTGTCGGCCCTGACGGCGGCCTCGCCGTCGCGGGTGCCGCCGACCAGGGCGGCGGTCTCCCCGCCGTCGATCCGCAGCACCGCCAGGCCCTGCACCTGCCCCTCCACGCCCGCGACGGTGCCGGCCACCGACTCGGCGAGGCGGGGGTCGCCCTCGTAGGAGGCCGGCTCGGCGGGGGGCTTGCCGGGCATCACCAGGTGGGCGGCGACCGCCGCGACCGCGCCGACGGCCAGGGCGGCCGCCCAGACGCGCAGCGGCGCGCGCTCGGGGCGGGGCGCCCGGGGGCGCCGGGGCGGTGGGGGCGAAGAGGGTGCCGCGGCGGGCGCGGCGACGTCGGTGTGCTCCATACCCGCAAGCGTCGCGAAACCGCGCCGGGGCCTGTAGACGGCGATGTCAGCGATCGGCGATGACAGGTGTCATACGCGCGGGCGGGCGCCTTTCCCGCGGCGCCGGGCCCCGCGGCGCCCCGACCGCCGACACCCGCCTCCCCACCAGGGGGAACCCGTGCGGGGCCACGAGCGTCGGAACGCCCATGACACCCCCGCACTCCTTTCCGCCCCCCGGTCCGCCGCCCGGCCCGCCGCCGGGGTCCTACCGCCCCGGCCAGGGCCGGGGCGTCGCCGCCGCCGTGCTGTCGGTCGCGGCCGCCCTGGTGGTCGGCATCGTCGTGCTCACGGTGGTCATGCTGCGCGGCGCCGAACTGCCCGGACTGCCGCCGGCGGCCGACAGCGCGCCCTCGCCCTCCGCGAGCCCGTCGCCGAGCCCGGTGACCCTGAGCACGCCCACCGCCGACGCCCCCGAGGCGTTGACCGAGGCGACGGTGGCCAACTGGAAGGGCGTCGCGGTGCCCGACTACGGGATCGCCTACGACATCCCCCAGACGTGGTTCGCGGCCGACCCCGGCGTGATCACGGGGTTCGAGGAGCCCGATCCCGACGCGCCGTTCGGCTACAGCCCGACGGTCGCCATGAGCGGGGTGGCGGAGTACGGCGCGCGGCGGGGCCCCTGCCACACCTATCCGCCCGGCCCGGGGACCGCCGGGATCTCGGCGGAGGGCGAACCGGTCGACACCGCCGAGGCGGCCGCGCGCACGGCCCAGAGGTGGGCGGACGCCGCCTACAGCAACGACAGCGGGACCGCCGAGGTGGAACTGGGCGAGCCCGAGCCGTTCACCGCCGGAGGGCTGGCGGGCCACCAGGTGCGGGCCACCGTCCAGGTGCCGGAGTTCGAGTGCTACCCGGCCGAGGCCGAGGTGCGGGCGGTGTCGTTCACCGCGCCCGAAGGCGGCGACGTCTACCACTTCGTGGTCTACGGCGACACCTCCGGCGACGAGGGTCCCAACCCGGCCGACTTCGACACCATGATCGCCTCCCTGCGGCCGCTGGCCTGAGCGGTGCCCCGCGCCGCCCGGCCCCGCTCGGCGCGGGGCGGCGCGGGTGTGCTCAGGCGGTGGTGCCGTGGGCGGCGGCGTGCTCGCGGATGGTCTCGCGGTACCAGTGGTAGCTGTCCTTGGGCGTGCGCGTGAGGGTGTGGTAGTCGACCCGGACGATCCCGAAGCGCCGCTCGTAGCCGAAGGCCCACTCGAAGTTGTCCAGCAGCGACCACACGAAGTAGCCCCGCACGTCCACCCCCGCCTTGACCGCCTCGGCGACCGCCGTGAGGTGGTCGCGGATGTAGGCGATGCGGTCGGTGTCGTGGACCCGCTCACCGGTACGGTCGGTGTCCTCCTCGGCCGAGCCGTTCTCGGTGATGAGGATCGGCGGCAGGCCCGGGTAGCGCCGGTGCAGGTCCACCAGCAGGTCGGTGAACGCCGAGGGCACCACCGGCCAGTCCATGGTGGTGTGCCGCACCCCCTCGAACCGGGGCGAGGAGGTGCCGATGTCGATTGCGGTGCGGCGGGCGGGGTCGGGCTCGGTGTGGGGCGCGTCGGCGATCTTCGTCGGCCGGTAGAAGTTGACGCCGAGGAAGTCCAGCGGCTGGCCGATGACCTCCAGGTCGCCGTCGCGGCGGTAGGAGCCGTCCGCCAGCGCGCCCCAGGTCTCGGCCTCGTTGTCGGGGTAGCGGCCCAGCAGCAGCGGGTCCAGCCACACCCGGTTGTGCAGGGTCTCGGCGCGGTCCACCGCCGCCCGGTCGGCGGCGGAGTCGGTGGCCGGGACCAGCCGCTCCAGGTTGAGGGTGATGCCGACCTCGGCCGCGCGCCCGTGCTCGGCCGCCGACGCGCGCAGTTCGCGGGCGGCCAGGCCGTGGCTGACCAGCAGGTGGTGGGCGACGGCGAGGGCGGGGGTGCCCTCCTGCGTGCCGGGGGCGTGCCGGCCCAGGGCGTGGCCGAGGAAGGCGGCGCACCAGGGCTCGTTGTGGGTGATCCAGCGGGTGACGCGGTCGCCCAGGCGGTCGGCCAGGATCCGGGCGTAGTCGGCGAAGCGCTCGGCGGTGGCGCGCACCCGCCAGCCGCCGGCGTCCTCCAGGGCCTGGGGCAGGTCCCAGTGGTAGAGGGTGACGACCGGCTCGATGCCGGAGGCGGTCAACTCGTCGACCAGGCGGTCGTAGAAGTCCAGCCCCTCGGGGTTGGCCGGGCCCGTGCCCGAGGGCTGGATCCGGGGCCAGGCCACGGAAAAGCGGTAGGCGCCCACGCCCAGCTCCGTGAGCAGGGCGACGTCCTCGGGGTAGCGGTGGTAGTGGTCGCAGGCGACGTCGCCGTTCTCGCCGCGCAGCACGGCGCCGGGGGTGTGGCTGTAGGTGTCCCAGATGGAGGGGCCGCGTCCGCCTTCGTTCACGGCCCCCTCGATCTGGTAGGAGGCGGTGGCGGCGCCGAACAGGAAGTCGGCGGGCAGCAGCGGCGCGGGGCCGTTGTCGGGCATGGTGCGGTGACCTCCGGTGGTCGTGGGGCGCCGTGGCGCGCGGATCGCGGGGCGGGTGCGGGCGGGCGGCTGGGTGTGGGCGGGGTCCGGGAGCGCTCCCAAACCGCGGGCGCGGATCACCCGGGGCGGCCTTCCGCACGGGGCGGGGGGCCGCTGAACCGATTCGTCTTCCTCTGGGATGGTAGGAACGCCCCGGCGCCGGGGTCAATGGGCGATCATGGCGCGGACCGGCCCCGACGCCGCCGCCGGAGGGGGCCGCGGCCCGCCCGGGGCGGATTCGGACGCGTCCGTTTTGCCAAGGGCCGCGCCGAGGATTATCGTTCCGGACCGCAGTGCGGCCCGGATCCCCGGTGCGGCGGGCCCGCGGGCCCGCGCTTGGCCGCCCACGCGCGACAGCGGAAAGACGGCGCTTCCATGGACCCCGACGCGACCCAGATCCTCAACAGGACCGTGGAGATCACCCGGCAGGGCGACACCGCACCGGCGTGGGAGGTGGCGGCGCGCGCCCGGCTGAACGCGGCGATCGAGCGCTTCACCGGCCCGCTGGCCGACCTTTTGGCCCGCGACGCCAACGAGGGCGACACCCGGCTGCTGGTGACCGACTTCCTCAGCGACGGCCTGAACTTCAGCAAGTACGGCGACCTCACCACCGAGTACCGCACCAAGGGCGAGTCGGTGGACTACGGGATCACGCTGGGCGACACCCTCTTCGCGTTCATCGAGGTCAAGCCGTGCGGCGCGCGGCTGGACCCGCGCGGCCTGCGCCAGGCCCGGCTGCACGCGGCCGAGCGCAAGGTGGCGTGGGCGGTGCTGACCAACGGGCGCGTGTGGCAGGCCCACCACCTCGGCGACGGCGGCGAGGACGCCGGGACCGGCCTGGTCGTCGACGTGGACCTGCTGTCGGAGGCGCCCCTGCACGAGCGGGTGGACGCGCTGCTGCCGCTGACGCGCGAGGCGGTCGAACGGGGCCGGCTGGAGACCCTGCGGGCCTGGCGGGCGGCCCTGGAGCCCGGCCCGCTGGCGGCGGCCGCCGCCTCCCCGCCCGTGGTCGCGGCCCTGCGCGCCGAACTGCTGCGGCGCACCGGGCACGAGGGCCACATCGGCGACACCGCCGAGACGGCGCGGGCGCTGACCGAGGGCGTCGTCAAGAAGGGCCTCCTCTAGCGGTTCCCCCCCTTCCGTCCGGGCCCGCCCGGTCCCTGTGAGGGAGCCGGGCGGTGCCGGGGGCGGGGCGAGGGCAAGGTTGCGCGGGCCGCTCCCTCCCGGTTTCGGTCAGGCCGATTCCGGGTCACCGCCGTTCGTGTCCAACCGGTTACACAAACATCACCCGGCATTTCGCGCGTCGGCCTTTCGCACGGTGCGTCATCTCCCCTATCTATCGGTAGTCACCTCGTTCGCACCGGAAGGGGAATCCCCCCATGCGCTCTCCCGTCCGACGCCTCGTCCAGGCCGCGACCGCCCTCGCGGGCGCCGGCGTCCTCGCCCTCACCGGCGCCGGCGTGGCCAACGCGGCCGCCCTGCCGCCCGAGGAGCTGCGGAGCGTCACCGACACCTACCTCTACGACCTCTCGCTCACCGCCTTCATCGAAACCCGCGACCAGGCGCCCTACAGCGACCAGCTCGACTGGAGCAGCGACTCCTGCAGCTGGTCGCCCGACCAGCCCATCGGCTACGACTTCGACCCCGGCTGCAAGCGCCACGACTTCGGCTACCGCAACTACGAACTCCAGGCCCGGTTCACCGAGGAGAACCGGCTGCGCATCGACGACAACTTCCGCGACGACCTCTACGGCATCTGCGACGGCGACTGGCTGTGCCGGGGCGTCGCCGACATCTACTACGCCGCGGTGCGCCAGTTCGGCGGCTCGGGCGCCACCACCGCCGACGCGCTGCGCGCGGCCGGGGCCCAGGAGCAGGCCGAGGAGCTGGCGGCCGTCCACGAGCACCTGCGCGCGGCCGACACCCAGGCCGAGGCCAACGCCCTGATCGCCGAGTTCGAGGCCGAGAACGACGTCGACCTCACCCAGCGCTACCCGGTCGGCGGCTGACGCCCGCCCGGGCCGCACCCCGTCGCCCGCCGGGTCCGGTGCCGTACCGTCCCCGGCGGGTGCGCGGCCCCGGCCCGGCCGCGCCTTGGGGGCTGTGCCACGCTGTGTGCGTGCAGACCTCCGATTCCGGTCCGGAGCCCGGCGGCGCCGGCCTGCCCTGGGTGCTGTTCGTGCACGGGACCCGGCTCAGCGCCGCCCAGTGGGCACCCCAGACGGCGCGGCTGCGCGGCAGGCTGCGCACGCTGGCCGTCGACCTGCCCGGCCACGGCGCGCTGCGCAACACGCCCTTCACCCTCGACTCCTGCGTGGCGGCCCTCGACGACGCCCTGGACGCCGCCGGCGCCGCGGCGGCGGTCGTGGTCGGCCACTCCCTGGGCGGCTACGTGACCATGGAGTACGCGCGGCGCCGCCCCGAGCGCTGCCGCGGCGTGGTGCTGTCGGGCTGCACGGCGCGCACGACCGGCGTCTACACGCTGCCCTTCCGCGCCGTCGCCGCCGCCGTGGCGCGCCTTGACCCGGCGCGGCTGACCCGGTGGAACGACTGGGCCTTCCGGCGCGCCTACCCCGCCGACGTGGTGGGGCCGGCCGTCGAGGCCGGGTACGGGTTCGCGGCCCTTCCGGCGGCCTGGCGGGCGGTGCTGGGGCGCTTCGCGCCGGAGAGCCTGCGCGGCGCCGACATGCCGGTGCTGATCCTCAACGGGGCGCGCGACCTGGTGTTCCGGTCCGAGGAGGCCGCGTTCGCCGCGGCCTGCGCCCGGGCGCGCGTCGAGGTGGTGCCGGGCGCCGGCCACCTGGTGGCCTTCGACCGGCCCGACGCGTTCTCCGACGCGGTGCTGCGGTTCGCGCGCGAGGTGGCGGCGGGCACGGCCGACGGGGTGGGTCGAACGGGCTGATCTCGGGCACAATCGGTGCCACCCCCGCTTGCGCGGGGCGCGCCGGGGCGGCTGCGGCCCGAGGCCGGCGCCGAACCGGTGAGGGAGTCCGATGGTCAACGTCGCAGTCGCGCAGTTCGCCCCCGGCGAGGACAAGCCGGCGAACCTGGCCGCCGCGGGCCGGCTGGTGGCCGAGGCCGCCGACCAGGGCGCGCGGGTGGTGCTGCTGCCGGAGTACGCGATGTTCACCGCGCCCCGCACCGACGAGCGGTTCGTGGCCGCCGCCGAGCCGCTGGACGGCGCGTTCGTGGCCGGGCTCGCCCGGCTCGCCTCGGCCTCGCGCGCGGTGGTGGTGGCCGGCGTGGTGGAGTCCGCGCCCGGCGGCGAGCGGTTCCGCAACACGCTGGTGGCGGTGGCGCCCGGCGGGGAGGTCGTGGCGCTCTACCGCAAGCTGCACCTCTACGACGCCTTCGGCGTGACCGAGTCCGACGTGGTGGAGCCCGGCGCGATCGAGGAGCCGCGCACCTTTACCGTCGACGGCCTGACATTCGGCCTGCAGACCTGCTTCGACCTGCGGTTCCCCGAGGTCACCCGGCGCATCGCCGACGCGGGGGCCCAGGTGCTGCTGCTGGCCGCCGAGTGGGTTCCGGGGCCGCTGAAGGAGGACCACTGGACCACCCTGGTGCGGGCGCGGGCGATCGAGAACACGATGTACGTGGCGGCGGCCGGGCAGAACGCTCCCACGGGGTCCGGAAACAGCATGATCGTCGACCCGATGGGGGTGCGGCTGGCCGCGCTGGGTGAGCAGACGGGGATTGCGGTCGCGCACATATCGGACGAACGCCTCACCGAGGTCCGGACGAAAAACCCCACCCTGGCCCTCCGGCGGTTCAGCGTGACCGCCAAGCAGTAAGGCGGATTCCGACATTTAACGCCTTCGACCACACTTCCCCCCGACCCATTCCACTGACAACTACGGATAGTTACTCTACCTAGGCTCTCTGTAGTAAAAATCGGCCCGTGCCATTCCGGTCGCAGACCGTTTCTGATTCAATAAGAGCCGATAGCCACAAGCCCGCCACACTGTCCTAAACCACGGGGGGAGCAAGGACGTTGAGCGGTCTGAGCATTATGTGCGGATCAGACATCAAAAATGGGGACACAACCGACATTCACCTCTTCGACCCAGGGTCGCTGAGCACCGCGCAGATGATGGGGGACGCCTGCGCCGTATGCCACGTCCGCTGGCCGCGCCCGCGGCACCCGATCGGCGGGTCGCCCGAGGGCGGCGAACTCTACGGGTGCGACGAATGCGCCGGGTTCCTGGCCGAGCAGGACGACCACCTGCTGGAACACGCGCTGGTCGCCCACTGACCGCGCACGGGGGTGCGGGCGCGGAGGGCGGCGCGGCGACGGCGCCGAGGGGTGCGGATGGCCCCGCCGAACGAGGCGGGGCGCTCCGGGTCCAGGGGGGTTCCAGACCCGGAGCGCACCCGCTGACGCGCCCGCTCCAAGGGGGGAGGAGGGGAATGAGCGCGCCGTCCGGAAACGCCGACGGCGGCCGCCGCGCAGGAGTGGCGCGCGGCGGCGGATCGGCCTCCACCATACTCCTGGTGTTCGCGGAAAAACCCTGAGTAGGCGAAATCCCTCGCGTGCGGCGGACCGGCCCGGCCGGTCCGCCGCACGCGCGATCAGCCGCCGGAGGGGAATCCCAGGTCCACCCGCGACCCGGCCGCCTCCCCGGCGCCGGGCCGCCAGCGCGCCGTCACGGCCTTGGTGCGGGTGTAGAAGCGCACCCCCTCCACGCCGTGCATGTGGGAGTCGCCGAACAGGGAGTCCTTCCACCCGCCGAAGGAGTAGTAGGCCATCGGCACCGGGATCGGCACGTTGATCCCGACCATGCCGACCTCGACCTCGTTCTGGAACCGCCGGGCGGCGGCGCCGTCGGCGGTGAACACCGCCGTTCCGTTGCCGTAGGGGTTGGCGTTGATCAGCCGCAGTCCGGCGTCGAGGTCGGGCACCCGCAGCATGCTCAGCACCGGGCCGAAGATCTCGTCGGTGTAGCAGCTCATCTCGGGGGTCACCCGGTCCAGCAGCGAGGGCCCCAGCCAGAACCCCGCGCCGCCGCCGCCCAGCACCGGGTGCACGCGGCCGTCGATCGCCAGCGTGGCGCCCTCGCGCACGCCCGCCTCCAGGTAGGCGGCGACCCGGTCGCGGTGCTCGCGGGTGACCAGGGGGCCCATCTCGCTGCGCTCGTCGTCGCCGGGGCCCACGCGCAGCCGCCGCACCCGCTCGGTGATGCGCTCCAGCAGGTCGTCGGCGACCGCCTCGACCGCCACCACCGCCGAGACCGCCATGCACCGCTCCCCCGCCGAGCCGTATGCGGCCGAGACGGCGGCGTCGGCGGCGGTGTCCAGATCGGCGTCGGCCAGCACCAGCATGTGGTTCTTGGCGCCGCCCAGCGCCTGCACGCGCTTTCCGTGCGCGGCGGCCGTGGCGTAGACGTGCCGGGCGATCGGGGTGGAGCCCACGAAGCTGACCGCCTTGACATCGGGGTGGACCAGCAGCGCCTCGACCGCCTCCCGGTCGCCGTGGACCACGTTGAACACGCCGTCGGGCAGCCCGGCCTCGGCCCACAGCTCGGCCAGGCGCACCGCCGCCGAGGGGTCCTTCTCGCTGGGCTTGAGGACCACGGTGTTGCCGCAGGCGATGGCGACGGGGAACATCCACATCGGCACCATGGCCGGGAAGTTGAACGGCGTGACCGCAGCGACCACGCCCAGCGGCTGGGGGATGGAGTAGGCGTCCACCCGCGTGGACACGTTCTCGGAGAACGCGCCCTTGAGCAGGTGGGGGATCCCGCAGGCGAACTCCACGACCTCCAGGCCGCGGGCGACCTCGCCGGCGGCGTCGGAGACCACCTTGCCGTGCTCGGCGCTGATGATCGCGGCCAGCTCGCCGCTGTGGCGGTGCACGAGTTCGCGGAAGCGGAACAGCACGGCGGCGCGCTGGGCCAGGGAGGCGTCGCGCCAGGCGGGGAACGCGGCGCGCGCGGCGGCCACGGCGGTGTCCACCTCGGCCGGGCCCGCCAGGGCCACGGTGCCGGTGACCTCACCGGTGGCGGGGTTGTGGATGTCGCCGCGCCGTTCGGCGGCGCCGCCGGGGTGCGGCTTGCCGCCGATCCAGTGGGTGACGTGGGTACTCATGGGCGTCCTCGCAGAACAGGCGGTGGCGGGGTCAGCGGGCGGCGGTGTCGACCTCGGTGACGGCGTCGACGAGGATGTCGCGGGCCTCGCGCGCGTCGCCCTCCCCGACCGTCAGCGGCGGCGCGATGCGCAGGACGTTGCCGTGCAGGCCGCCCTTCCCGATGAGCAGGCCCCGGCGCCGGGTGGCCTCCAGAACGGCGGCGGCCAGCTCGGGGGCCGGCCGCCCGGTGCCCGGATCGGCCATGTCGATCGCGAACATCAGGCCCTTGCCGCGCACGTCGGCGACCGAGGGGAGGCCGGCCAGGGGGCGCAGGCCCTCCAGCACCAGCGCGCCCAGCCGCGCGGCGTTGGCCTGGAGGTCGTGGTCGAGGACGTAGTCGATGACGGCGTTGGCGGCGGCCGTGGCGATGGGGTTGCCGCCGAAGGTGGAGACCCCGTTGGCGGTGAGGCGGTCCATGAGGTCGCCGCGCGCCACGACGCCGCCGATGGCGAACCCGTTGCCCAGGCCCTTGGCGAAGGTCATGGCATCCGGCGTGACGCCGTGCTCGGCGATGCCCCAGAAGGCGGCGCCGGTGCGGCCCCAGCCGGTCTGCACCTCGTCGGAGACGAACAGGATGCCGTACTCGTCCAGCACCTCCTTGTAGGCGGCGAACAGGCCGGGCGGAGGCATGGTGAACCCGCCGACGCCCTGCACGGGCTCGGCGATCAGGCAGGCCACGTCGGGCGCGGTGGCGGTGGCGAGGACGTCGCGCAGGTCGGCCACGCACGCCTCCACGTACTCCTCGTCGGACAGCCGCGCGAACGCGGGGGCGCGGCGGTCGGTGCCGTGCAGGTAGTGCACGTTGAGCGGGGAGAGCGCGGAGTTCTTCCAGGAGGCGTTGCCGGTGACGGCCACCGTGCCGTAGGAGCGCCCGTGGTAGCCGTTGCGCATGGCCAGGACCTGGTCGCTGCCGCGGGCGCGGGTGGCCAGCAGCAGGGCGGTCTCGTTGGCCTCGGTGCCGGAGTTGGTGAAGAAGACCTTGGCGTCGGGGATGTTGGAGAGCCGGGCGATCTTCTCGGCCAGCTCGACCTGGCCGCGCAGCAGGTAGAGGGTCGAGGTGTGCACGACGCCGCTGGCGAGCTGGCGCTCGACGGCCTCGCGGACCTCGGCGACGTCGTAGCCCAGCATGTTGGTGAGGATGCCGGCGAAGAAGTCGAGGTAGGTGGTGCCGTCGGCGTCGGTGACGCGCACCCCCTTGCCGCTGACGATCTCGATGGGGGCGTCGTAGTAGAGGGCGAGCCAGGAGGGCAGGACGGCGCGGTGGCGAGCGAGCAGATCCGACATGTGCCCAGTCTCGCCCGCCGGGCACCCGCGTGCCAGCGGCAGGGTGTCGGTTTCGCACCGGGGTGGTTGACACCGTGTCAGGGCCGGCCGGACCGCCGGGCGGGCCGCGCGGGGGACGCCGCCCCGGTTCCGAGGGGCGGCCCGGGGCCCGCGCACACCGGGCGCCCGATCGGCCCTCCTGGCCCGCGACCAGCCGCCCTAGACTGGTCGGATGCTGCCGACGCTCGCCGATGTGCTGGGGCTGCCCGCCGTCCAGCGCGCCCGCCCGCGCGTGGTCGTCGGCGCCGACCGCCTCGGCGGCACGGTCCGCTGGGTGCACATCGCCGAGGTCACCGACCTCGCCCACCTGCTGCGCGGCGGCGAACTGGTGCTGACCACCGGGATCGCCATGCCCGACGACCCGCCCTCGCTGCAGCGCTACGTCGACGGCCTGGCCTCGGCCGGGGTCGCCGGGATCGCCGTGGAGCTGGGCCGCAAGTACCGCACCGAGCTGCCTCCGGCGCTGCTGGAGCCGGCGCGGGCGGCGGGCATTCCGGTGATCTGCCTGGAGCGCGAGGCCCGGTTCGTCGAGATCACCGAGGCCGTGCACTCCCGCGTGGTCAACCAGCAGCTCGCCGAACTGCGGGAGTCCGCGCGGCTGCACGAGGTCTTCACCGAGCTGTCGGTCGAGGGGGCGCCCCCGCAGCGGGTGCTGCGCGAGATCGCGCAGCTGTCGGACTGCCCGGTGGTGCTGGAGAACCTGGCGCACCAGGTGCTGGTGTGCGACCTCAACGGCGAGGACCCCGGCCGGCTCCTCGCCTCGTGGGAGGCGCGCTCGCGCGCGGTGCGCACCTCCGGGCGCACGGTGCACGACGCGCCCTCGGGCTGGCTGGTGACCACGGTGGGCGCGCGCGGCCAGGACTGGGGGCGGCTCATCCTCATCTGCGGCGCGGCGCCCAGCCCGCGCCAGACCATGCTCCTGGAGCGGGCCGCCACCACGCTGGCCCTGGGGCGGCTGCTGGAGCGCCACCAGGAGAGCCTGGAGCGGCAGACCCACCGCACGATCATCTCCGGGATCATCGACCGGGCCTACTCCGACCCCGAGGAGGCGCTGGTGCGCGCCCGCGCGGTGGGCGTGCCGCTGGGCGGGCGGCCCCTGGTGGGGCTGGTGCTGCGGCTGCGCGAGGCGGGCACCGGGCTGGCCGCGCAGGCCCGGTTGGCCGACACCGCCGAGGCGGTGGCGCGGGCCTGCCGCGAACTGCGGCTGGCGGCGCTGGTGGGCTCGGTCGACGACCTCCGGGTGGGCGTGCTGCTGGCCCAGCCCGAGTCCGGCGACCTGGACTCCGCGCTGCACCGGCTGGCCGAGCGCATCCGCGGCCGGGTGGGCGCCGAGGCGGTGCTCGCGGCCGGCTCCACCGCCGAGGACGTGCGCGAGGTGCGGCGCTCGTTCCTGGAGGCGCGCCAGGTGGGCGACGTGGCCGCGCACGAGGAGCCGCGCGAGGGCGGCCGGCCGTTCTACCGGCTCACCGACCTGCGGCTGCGCGGCCTGCTGCACCTGCTGCGCGACGACGAGCGGCTGCAGACCTACGTGGAGCGCGAACTGGGCCCGCTGCTGGACTACGACGCCCGCCACGGCAGCGACCTCACCGAGATGCTGCGCCGCTATCTTGAGGCCGGGCGCAACAAGGCCCTGGCGGCGTCCACCGCCCACCTGTCGCGGCCGGCGTTCTACGAGCGGCTGCGCCGGATCTCCCACGTGCTCGGCGCCGACCTGGACTCCGTCGAGACCTGCCTGTCGCTGCACGTGGCGCTGCTGGCGCTGGACTCCGTGCGCGGCCGGCTCGCCACGTGACCGGTCTCTCCCCGCGCCGCGCCCCCGGCGCCGCCGCCCGGGCGCTTTCCGTGCAGTACTTTTGATTCCGTTTTCCAGCCCTACTCGCGCAACCAATTCGGCAGAATGGCGAGCGGGACGCATTCGTTCGCGTCAACCCCAGACATCGGAGGCCCCTGTGACCGACCACGGTGGTACGGCACCGGCCGGACGGAGGCACGCGGCCTCCGGCATCGTGCTCGACGCCACGGCCAAGCGCATCATCGAGCAGCTCCAGCAGGACGGGCGCCGCTCCTACGCCGCCATCGGCAAGGCCGTGGGACTGTCGGAGGCGGCGGTGCGCCAGCGCGTGCAGCGCCTGCTGGAGGCCGGCGTGGTGCAGGTGGTGGGCGTGACCGACCCGATGATGCTGGGGTTCAGCCGCCAGGCCATGATCGGGGTGCGCACCGACGGCGACCTCACCGCCGTGGCCGACCGGATCTCCGACCTGGACGGCGTGGACTACGTGGTGGTCACCGCGGGCTCCTTCGACGTCCTGGTCGAGGTGGTGGCCGCCGACGACGACGAACTGCTGAAGATCCTCGGCGCCGTCCGGGCCGTGCCCGGGGTGACCGGCACCGAGACCTTCCTCTACCTCAAGCTGCACAAGCAGACCTACGCCTGGGGCACCCGGTAGGGCCGCCGGGCCCGCGCCGCGACCCGGCTAGAGCAGCCCCAAGGCCAGGCCGGGGGCGTAGACCAGGGCCGCGAACCGCGCGGTGCGGGTGACGAACGTGACCGCCACGAAGCTCACCAGCGGCATGCGCAGGGTGCCGGCCAGCACCGCCACCACCATGAACGGCGGGATGCTGGAGAACGAGCTGACCCCCACCAGCCCCATCGTCCACAGCGGCCGGCCCTCGGCCTTGGCGCGCCAGCGCTCGGCCCGCTCGGCCCAGCGCGAGGGGGTCTCGGCCCTGCGCTTGAGCCAGGGGATGTTGAGCGCGCCGCGGCCGAGGTAGAAGTAGACGATCTTGGCGAGGGTCTGGCCGATTCCGGCCGCCACCGCCATGGCGAACAGCACGCCGCCGCCGAGCGCGCCCATGCCCATCAGGTACAGCTCGACGTTGATGACCGGGACCAGCGCCGACACCGCCCCCATGACAAAGGCCAGCGCGGTCTCGGTGACGGACTGGATCACTGCGGCCTTCCGTTTCGCCGGGGACGAAGGAGCCGGGCGGGACCGGGGGTGCGGCGGAGCGCGGGCGCTAGTTCTCGGCCGCGGCCAGCTGGCCGCACGCGCCGTCGATCTCCTGGCCGCGGGTGTCGCGGACGGTCACCGGCACGCCGTGGGCCTCCAGGCGGCGCACGAACTCGCGTTCGTCCTCGGGCCGCGAGGCGGTCCACTTCGAGCCGGGTGTGGGGTTCAGCGGGATCAGGTTGACGTGCACCAGGTGGCCCTTGAGCAGCCGCCCGAGGAGGTCGGCCCGCCACGCCTGGTCGTTGATGTCGCGGATCAGAGCGTACTCGATGGAGACCCGGCGGCCGGTGGTGCCGGCGTAGCGCCACGCGGCGTCGAGGACCTCGGCCACCTTCCACCGGTTGTTGACCGGCACCAGTTCGTCGCGCAGGTCGTCGTCGGGGGCGTGCAGCGACACCGCCAGGCGCACCTGCATGCGTTCGGCGATCAGCTTGTCGATGGCCGGCACCAGGCCGACGGTGGAGACCGTGACGCTGCGCTGGGAGATCCCCAGGCCGCCGGGCACGGGGTCGGTGATGCGCCGGACGGACTCCAGCACCCGCTTGTAGTTGGCCAGCGGCTCGCCCATGCCCATGAAGACGATGTTGCTGATGCGGCCGGGGCCGCCGGCGACCTCGCCGCGGGCGAGGTCGCGCGCCACCGACACCACCTGGTCGACGATCTCGCCGGTGGAGAGGTTGCGGGTGAGGCCGTTCTGGCCGGTGGCGCAGAAGGGGCAGTTCATGCCGCAGCCGGCCTGGGAGGACACGCACAGCGTGACGCGGTCGGGGTAGCGCATGAGCACGGACTCGAACAGCACGCCGTCGAAGGCCCGCCACAGGGTCTTGCGGGTCATGCCGTTGTCGCAGGTGATGTGGCGCACCGGGGTGAGCAGCGGCGGCAGCAGGGCGGCGCCCAGGCGCTCGCGGGCGCCGGCCGGGAGGTCGGTCATGGCCGCGGTGTCGGACTCCAGGCGGCCGAAGTAGTGCTGCGCGAGCTGCTTGGCGCGGAAGGGCGGCTCGCCCAGCTCGGCGACCGCCTCGCGGCGCTGCTCGGGGCTGAGGTCGGCGAGGTGGCGGGGCGGCTGGGCCCGGCGGGGTGCGACGAAGGTGAGCTCGGCAGGCATCGGTATCCAAGGACGGAAGGGAGCGGGCGGAACCGGCGACGGAAGCGGCGATGCGCGGTACTTTAGGGGCCTAAACGGCCAATGCGGCGGACGCCGTGGTGCCGCCCCTTGGGGCACTACGGTTCATACTATGCGGCGCTGGGGCGGCGCCGTCCGTTGACGAGTCGTTCGACCAGCCGACAAGGAGGGCCGGTGGCCGGAGCGCGCGTACTCCTCGACCAGTTCAGCCCGTACCGCAGCCGCCGGGTGATCGTGGAGTACGACACACGGACCACGGCCGCCTACCTGCTCGACGCCCGCGGCACGATCCGTGTGCCGGTGTGGCTGGCCAACCACGAGATGGCGCCCGACAGCAGCGATCCCGAGGGCCTGTACCGAGGTCAGGCCCCGCTCATGCCGGCGGCCCACACCAAGCACCCCCAGGGCCGCGCGCCGTTCGCCGAGGACAGCCTGCGGGCGGTGTGGTTCGAGGAGGGCGACGGCGTGGCCCTCCTGGACGACGACGGCCTGCTGGCGATCATCCCGGGCTGGGCCGAGGCCGACAGCGGCCTGCCCGGCTACGCCCGCGAGGCGATCGGCCGCTCCCCCTACGCCTGGGCGCTGGACCCCGTGGCCGCGCAGCTGTGGCCGCGCGTGGTGCACGCCGAGGCGTACTGGGACTGGCGGGCCGCGCCCAACGCCTGGCGCAGCGTGCAGCGCACGGTGTTCAACCACCTCACCCGCACCGTGGGGCCCGCCGGGCACTACTGGGACGTGTCCGACGGCCACGCGCCGCTGATCCGGGTGTCGGAGCGCCCGCCAACCGAGGACCGGCCCTACACCGTGCTCAGCACGGTGGGCATGTGCGGCCAGCGCATGCCCACGCTCGACCGGTACATGGCCGACACCTCGGCCTACGCGCGGATCGAACTGGCCCTGGCCACCACCACCCAGGCGCACGTGGCGGCGCGGATCTTCCGCTGGATCGGGGCGTTCCCGTGGCGGGCGGTGACCTGGTTCGGCACCGGGCACAGCGTGAAGTGGCTGGACAACCCCGAGGACACCGCCATGCGGGGCGGCAACGCCGCGGTACTGCTGGTGGCCGACCCGACACCCCTGTCGGGGGAGTCGGGGCACCTGCCGCCCGACACCTCGGGGCTGACGTTCCACGGCGACCCGGTCACCTGGTTGTGGATCGTGCCGATCACCCGGCCCGAGCATCTGTTCGCCAAGGAGCACGACTCGGCCACCCTGATCGACAAGCTCGCGGCCGAGGGCCGCAGCTGGATTCTGGGCTAGGGGGGGTCATCGCGGTCATCGCCGCCACCGCCGGGACACCGCTTCGTCGATGACGTCGGAGGCGGCGTTGTAGGTGTGGGTGAGGTTGAACTCGGCGGCGCCGGCGCCCAGGGCGAAGGGCGTGATGTCGCTGTCGGTCAGGGCGACCTCGTAGCCGTGGGCCGTGGTGATGTGGTGGAGGCGGCCGTCGGGGGTGTCCTCGATGCTGTGGTACTCGATGATCTTCAGCCCGGCCAGGTCCATGAGGATGCGGCCGAGGGTGTCGCGCGGGGGCCAGGACTCCATGCGTGTCTCCTTGGACTGCGTGGGCGGTCGTGCCCGACCATCTGGCTTCCAGCCTGCCAGGCGGGCCCGGCCGGGGTCCGCCGCTCGCGGCAATCTGTGGACAACCGGCCCGCGCCCTCGGCACGACGACCCCCAAAGAACTGTTTGACGGTGGGGGCGGCGCGGCCGTAGGTTGTCGGCCGTGCCCAACAACTCCCCCGATCCCTCCCTCGTCGGCCTGCGGCTGTTCGCCCACCCGCTGCGGCTGCGCCTGCTGTCGCTGCTCACCGGCGGCGCCATGAGCGCCGCCGAGGCCGCCCGCGAACTCGGCGAGACCCAGGCCAACGTCAGCTACCACATGCGCCGCCTGCACCAGGGCGGCCTGCTCGAACTCGCCGAGGAGGTCAGCGTCTCGGGCGGCCGCGCCCGGCGCTACCGCCACAACCCCGACAGCGGGCCGGCCGCCACCGCCGCCGCTCCCCCGGCCACCCGCGACGAGCACCGGCTGCTGGTCGAGGCGCTCGCCGCCGAACTGCACCGGCGCACCGACCGGCGCCGCACCGAGGTCCCCGGCCACTTCACCGACGCCGAGGTGTGGATCCCCGCCGAGGAGTGGGCCGCCCTGCGCGCCGCCTTCGACGCCCTGGGCGCCCGCGTCCACGGCTGCGCCCTCCCGCCCCGCTCCCCCGGCGCGGTCCACCTCAGCGCGTCCCTGCTGCTCTTCCAGATGGCCGGCAGCGACGGTGCGGCCGACGGCACCGCCGACCGCGCCGGGGACAGCGCGACCGGCCCTTCGGGCGGAGAGGACGCGCCGTGACCACCGAACCCGTCCGCGTGCGCCGCGTGCTGGCCCACCGCGACTTCCGCGGACTGGCCGCCGGCCGGGCCCTGATGTACTTCGGCAACGGGCTGGCCACCGTCGGCCTGACCTTCGCCGTCCTCGACCTCTCCGGCTCGCTGGTGGACCTCGGCGTCGTGCTGGGCGCCCGGTCGGTGGCCCTGGTGGTGTTCGCGCTGGCCGGCGGCGTGCTGGCCGACCGGCTGCCGCGCCAGGCCGTGCTCCAGGGCGCGTGCGCGCTGGCGGCGCTGTCGCAGGCCGCGATCGCCGCCGGGGTGCTCTCCGGCGCCGCCTCGGTGCCGCTGCTGGCCGGGCTCAGCCTGGTCAACGGCGCCGTGTCGGCCGTGGGCCTGCCCGCCGCCGTGTCGCTGATCCCCCGGACCGTGCCGGCCGCCCTGCTGCGCCCGGCCAACGCGGTGGCCCGCATGGGCATGATGCTCGGCATGGCCGTGGGCATGTCGGTCGGCG
The DNA here is from genome assembly GCF_013410565.1 of Streptomonospora nanhaiensis. Taxonomy (NCBI): domain Bacteria; kingdom Bacillati; phylum Actinomycetota; class Actinomycetes; order Streptosporangiales; family Nocardiopsidaceae; genus Streptomonospora; species Streptomonospora nanhaiensis. Next base: position 4,899,762 of record NZ_JACCFO010000001.1, on the reverse strand, counting down.
GCGGCGCGGTGGGGCTGGCCGGCCCCGCCTGGACCCTGGCCGGGGGCGCCGCCGTCTTCGCCGCCGCCGGGCTGGCGTTCGCCACCGTGCGGGTGGTGGTGCCGCCGCGCACCGCGCGCACCCATCCCCTGCGCGACCTCGCCGAAGGCTGGGGCGAGTTCGCGTCGCGGCCCTGGGTGTGGTCGGTGGTGCTCCAGTTCATGGTGGTGAACGCGGTGATCGCCGGCGGGGTCAAGGTGCTGGGCGCCGGTGTCGCCGACGAGACGATCGGCCGCGGCCTGTGGGGTGTGGTACTGGGCGCCGAGACCGCCGGCGCCCTGGTCGGCGGGGTGCTGGCGGCCCGCCGGCAGCCGCGCCGGGCGCTGCTGTTCGGTGTCGCGCTCACCGCCGTGGACGCGCTGCCGCTGCTGACGCTGGGCTACGCCCCCTCGGTGCCGTTCCTGCTGCCGGCCCTGTTCCTCACCGGTGTGGCGCTGGAGCAGTTCGGCGTGGCCTGGGAGGTGTCGCTGCAGCAGAACATCCCGCCCGACCGGCTGGCTCGGGTGTACTCCTACGACGCGCTGGGGTCGTTCGTGGCCCTGCCCATCGGCGAGACGCTGGCCGGGCCGCTGGCGGCCCTGCTGGGCACCCGCACCACCCTGACGGGCGGCGCCGCGCTCATCCTGCTGGCCACGCTGGCCGTGCTGGCCTCGCGCGGGGTGCGCACCCTGGAGGTGCGCCCCGACGGGTGAGCGCGCTCAGGCCACCAGCAGCGACAGCACCACCCAGGCGACCGGGCCGGCGATCAGCAGGGAGTCGACCCGGTCGAGCAGGCCGCCGTGGCCGGGCATGAAGCGGCCCATGTCCTTGAGGCCGAGGTCGCGCTTGAACATGGACTCGATCAGGTCGCCCACGGTGGCGGCCAGCACCACGGCCAGGCCCAGCACCGCGCCGGCCCACACCGGGCCGTCGAGCATGAGGACCACGGTCAGCGCCCCGACGAGCATGCAGGCCAGGACCGAGCCGCCGAACCCCTCCCAGGTCTTGTTGGGGCTGATGACCGGCGCCATCTTGTGCCGGCCGACGAGGATCCCCGCGAAGTAGCCGCCGATGTCGCTGGAGATGGTGACCAGGATGAAGGCGATCAGCCGCTCGGGGCCGTCGTCGGGCGTGGCGATCAGCAGCTGCCAGGTCCCCAGCAGGAACGGCAGGTAGACCAGGGTGAACAGGGTGGCGCCGGCGTCGCGGACGTAGCCCTCCGACCCCGAGCGCAGCCGCCAGGACAGCGCGGCGATCGCGGTGAGCGCGGTGGCGCCCACCAGCCACTGCGCGCCGCCGAAGTAGGCGCACACCTGCATGGCCACGCCGCCCACCGCCAGCGGCGGCACCGCCAGCCGGCCGCCGACGGCGGCCAGGCCGCGGTTGATCTCGCGCAGCCCGATCAGCACGGCCGCCGAGGTGATGGCGACGAAGCCCGCGGAGTAGGGGTAGATCGACAGCAGCACGAGGGCGCCGAGCGCGACGCCGCTGGCGATGGCCACCGGCAGGTTGCGCCCGGTGCGCACCGGCTGGCCGTCGGGCTTGTGCAGCACGAAGCGCCGGCCCTCCGGACGCGCGGGACCGGCGCCCGGCGCGGCGGACCCGGGCCGGTCCGCGCCGGGCTCGGCCGGCTCACCCGACGGTGGGGGCTGCGGGGCGCCCGCGCCGGCCGTGGCGTCGGGCTCCTTGGGGCCGCGGCCGCCGCCGGGCACGGGAGGCACGGCGCCCTGCCCCGGGCCGTGGGCGGCGTCCTCGGGCGCGGAGCCGTTCACCGAGGGGGCACCTGGCGGGCGGACCCGGTCGCCCCGGCGGCGCCGGCCGGGTCGGCGGCCGCGCCGGAGTCGGCCGCGGGCGGCACGGGACCGGTCCCGCCGCGGTCGTCGTCCTGCTCGGATCCGGGCTCAATGAACGTCACTGGCGCTAGACCTCAAGCAGTTCGGATTCCTTGTGCTTCAGCAGTTCGTCGATCTCGGCGACGTACTTCTGGGTGAGCTCGTCAAGCTCGTCCTGGGCGCGGTGGCCCTCGTCCTCGCCGATGTCGCCGCCCTTGATCGCCTTGTCGAAGGCGTCCTTGGCGTGCCGGCGGACGTTGCGCACGGACACGCGGGCCTCCTCGGCCTTGCCGCGCGCCACCTTGATGTACTCCTTGCGGCGCTCCTCGGACAGGTCGGGGAACACCACGCGGATGATGTTGCCGTCGTTGGCCGGGTTCACGCCGAGGTCGCTCTCGCGGATGGCCTTCTCGATGGCCGACAGGGAGTTCTTGTCGAACGGGGAGACGACCACCATGCGGGGTTCGGGCACGGAGAACGAGGCGAGCTGGTTGATCGGGGTGGGTGCGCCGTAGTACTCGGCCGTGATCTTGTTGAAGGTGGCGGGACCGGGACGCCCCGTGCGGATCGCGGCGAAGTCCTCCTTGGCGACCACCACGGCCTTCTCCATCTTCTCCTCGGCTTCGAGGAGGGTCTCTTCGATCATTGGGGCTCCCGTGTGTCGCGTCGGTCTGTCGGAGGTCTGCGCGTGCCTCAGCCGTCGGCCCGGCCGACGATGGTGCCGATCTTCTCGCCGCGCACCGCGCGGACGATGTTGCCCTTGCCCATCAGGTCGAACACCACGATCGGCAGGCCGTTGTCCATGCACAGGCTCACCGCGGTGGCGTCCATGACCTTCAGGCCGCGGGTGAGCACCTCGTTGTAGTCGAGCCGGTCGAACTTGACCGCCCCGGAGTTGCGGTGCGGGTCGGAGTCGTAGACGCCGTCGACCTGGGTGCCCTTGAGGACCGCCTGGGCCTCGATCTCCAGGGCGCGCTGGGCGGCGGCGGTGTCGGTCGAGAAGAACGGCGCGCCCAGCCCGGCGCCGAAGATGACCACGCGGCCCTTCTCCAGGTGCCGGATGGCGCGGCGCGGGATGTAGGCCTCGGCGACCTGGCTCATGTGGATGGCGGTCTGCACGCGGGTCTCGACGCCCTGGCGCTCCAGGAAGTCCTGGAGGGCCAGGCAGTTGATGACGGTGCCGAGCATGCCCATGTAGTCGGCGCGGCCGCGCTCCATGCCGCGCTCGGACATGTCGGCGCCGCGGAACATGTTGCCCCCGCCGACGACCACGGCGACCTGGATGCCCTCCGACACCACCGCCGCGATGGACTCGGCAAGGTACTCCACGACCGCGGCGTCGATGCCGAGTTCGTCGCCGCCGGCGAACGCCTCGCCCGACAGCTTCAGTACGACGCGCCGCCAGCCAGAGTCGTGCATGGCTGGGGCGGCCTGCGCACTGGCATGGCCTTCGGTCTCCGACACGGCGCTCGGCCTCCTTCTGGTTCCCCCGAGTGGTAACACGGCGCGGGGCGGCCGATGCTGCACCGGGCGGGCCCCGCCTGATCCACCGAAGGTGCCGGGGTGAGTTCACCCCGACACCTCCATCATGTCAAACGGCTAAGACTGCCCGACCTTGAAGCGGACGAAGCGGCGGACGGTGACCCCGGCCTCGTCGACGACCTTCTGGATGGTCTTCTTGTTGTCCTTCACGAACGGCTGCCCGAGCAGGGTGGTGTCCTTGAAGAACCCGTTGACGCGGCCCTCGATGATCTTGGGCAGGGCCTGCTCCGGCTTGCCCTCCTCGCGGGCGGTGGCCTCGGCGATGCGGCGCTCGTTGGCGACGATGTCCTCGGGGACGTCGTCCTTGCTGACGTAGGTCGGCGCGAGCGCGGCGATCTGCTGGGCGAGGTCCTTGCCGACCTCGGCGTTGGGCTTGTCCAGCTCGACCAGCACGCCCATGGTCGGGGGCAGGTCGGGGTCGGACTTGTGCAGGTAGCTGGCGACGTAGCCGCCCTCGACCTTGGCGAAGCGGCGCAGCTCCAGCTTCTCGCCGATGACGGCGCTGCGCTCCTCGATGACGGCCTGCACGGTCTTGCCGTCGGTGAACTCGGTGGCGAGCAGGGCCGCGACGTCGGCGGCGTCGGTGCGCGCGACGAGGTCGGCGATGTCGGCGGCCAGGCTCTGGAACTGCTCGTTCTTGGCGACGAAGTCGGTCTCGCAGCTCAGCTCGATGAGCACGGCCGAGGTGTCGGAGTCCTGCTTGAGGGCGACGAGGCCGTTGCTGGTGGTGCGCTCGGCGCGCTTGCCGACGTCCTTGGCGCCCTTCACCCGCAGGAACTCGACGGCCTTGTCGAAGTCGCCGTCGCTCTCCTCCAGGGCTTTCTTGCAGGCCATCATGCCGGCGCCGGTCAGGTCGCGCAGCTTCTTGACGTCAGCGGCGGTGTAGTTCGCCATAGCTGTTCTCTAATCCCCTTGTGTGGGTCGGCGGGTCTCACGGGGTCGCGGGCCGCGGGCGCGGCCCGCAGCGGCTCCCCGCGCGTGGGCGCGGGGAGCCGGCGGTCGGCCTGGGGGGCCTCAGGACTCCTTGCCGCCCTCGGTGTCGGCGGCGGCCGGCTCGGCCGGAGCCTCGGCGGCCGCGGGGGCCTCAGCGGTCTCGGCGGCGGGCGCCGGAGCGGCCTCGGTGGAGGTGTTCTCCAGCAGCTCCCGCTCCCACTCGGCCAGCGGCTCGTCGCCGGACTTCTCGGTGTCGGCGGAGGCCGAGGCACCGGAGCGGGCGAGGAGGCCGTCGGCGACGGCGTCGGCGATCACGCGGGTCAGCAGGCTGACGCTGCGGATGGCGTCGTCGTTGCCCGGGATCGGGTAGTCGACCTCGTCGGGGTCGCAGTTGGTGTCGAGGATGGCCACGACCGGGATGTTGAGCTTGCGGGCCTCGCTGATCGCGATGTGCTCCTTCTTGGTGTCCACGATCCACACCGCGCTGGGCACGCGGGACATGTCGCGGATACCGCCGAGGGTGCGCTCCAGCTTCTCCTTCTCGCGGCGCAGCCCGAGCAGCTCCTTCTTGGTGAGGCCGGAGGCGGCGACGTCGTCGAAGTCGATCTCCTCCAGCTCCTTGAGGCGCTGCAGCCGCTTGTGCACGGTGGAGAAGTTGGTCAGCATGCCGCCCAGCCAGCGCTGGTTGACGAAGGGCATCCCCACGCGGCGCGCCTGCTCGTCGATGGCCGCCTGCGCCTGCTTCTTGGTGCCGACGAAGAGGATGGTGCCGCCGTGGGCCACCGTCTCCTTGACGAACTCGTAGGCGCGGTCGATGTAGGCCAGCGACTTCTGCAGGTCGATGATGTAGGTGCCGTTGCGCTCGGTGAGGATGAAGCGCTTCATCTTCGGGTTCCAGCGGCGCGTCTGGTGGCCGAAGTGCACACCGCTTTCGAGCAGCTGCCGGATGGTCACGACAGTGGCCATGACTCGGTCCTCCTAGTGCGGCGGGAAGGCCCCGCCTCGGTTGTTTCCTGACGCCCCGGCCGCTCCGCCGCACCGCCTGTGACGGCGCGGACCGTAAGAGCGACCCCTCCCGGGCGAGGAGGCACGTGGGCGTGCGTAGTGGTCGGCTCGCAGTGAGCCTCTAGGAATTCTAGCCGCCCTCCCGGTGTCGCGGCGCCTAGCCAGCGGCGGGCGGTGGTGTCAAGGACCCCGCGCGCCCGCATGGGCGCGGCCGGGGGCTTTGCGCGTCAACCGGTGAGGAGCGCGGGCAGCGCGGCGGCGCGCGCCAACTGCTCCTCGGGCTCGCCCACGGGGCACAGCACGACGGTGTCGGCTCCGGCCGCGTGGGTCTCGCGCACGCGCTCCAGGCAGCGCTCCGGCGGGCCGCAGGCCGACAGCCGGTCGATCCAGTCGGCGGGCAGCGCGGCGGCGCGCTCGGCCTCGGGCAGGGCGGTGATCTCCTCGCTCCGGGGGCCGAGGTCGACGTCGGCCAGGTGGGCGGCCCACGCGGGGTCGGCGACGGGGCCCGCCAGGGCGGGGCGCATGGCGTCGCGGGCGCGGTCGAGGTCGTCGTCGGCGTGGAAGAGGGTGTAGGCGGTGATGGTGTGCGGCCGGTCCAGCCCGACGCGGCCGCGGGCGATGGAGGCGCGGGCCGAGGCGAGGTAGGCGGGCGTGACGGGCTCGGCCAGCACGGTGCCGTCGGCGTGGCGGCCGGAGACCTCCAGCGAGCGCGGGCCGCGCACCCCGGCGACCACGGGCGGCGGCACCTCGGGCGGGAACTCCAGGCGCACGCCGTCGAGGCGGACGTAGCGGCCGTCGGCGGTCACGGTCTCGCCCGCCAGGAGGCGGCGGACGGCGTCGAGGTGCTCGGCGAGCGCGGTCAGCGGCGAGGCGGGTGCGGCGCCGATCTGGCGCATCCACTCGCGCATGCCGTGGCCCAGCCCGGCGGTGAACCGGCCGGGGTGCGCCTCGGCGAGGGCGGCGACCTCCATCGCGGTGAAGGCGGCGTTGCGCGCGACGGCGGGCAGGATGCCGATGCCCACGCCGATGCGCTCGGTGGCGGCCAGGGCGGTGGCCGAGGCGGCGATTCCCCCCGCGAAGAAGCAGTCCTCGACCAGCCACACCTGGTCGAACCCGGCGCGCTCGGCGCCGCGGGCCAGCGCGGCGATGCGGGAGGCGGGCAGCCGGCAGGGGATCTGGAAGCCCAGGCGGGGACGGTTCACAGCGCCTCCTCGGTGTCGGCGGGTCGGGGCCCGGAGTCGGAAAGGGGGCCGGGCGGCGCGCCGGGCCCGGCGGGGGCCAGGCGTTTGGCGAACCAGTGCTCGCTGTAGGGGCCGCTGCTGAAGGCGGGCACCTCGGCGTAGCCGCTCCGCGCGTACAGGCGGCGCGCCTCCACGAGGTCGTGGCGGGTGTCGAGCCGGATCTGGGCCATCCCGGCGTCGCGCGCGGCGCGCTCGGCGGCGGCCAGCAGCGCGCCCCCGCCCCCGCTCCCCCGCGCCTCGGCCCGGACGAAGAGCCGCGTCAACTCGGCGACGCCCCCGCCGGCCCAGCGCAGCCCCACGCACCCGCCGACGCGCCCGCCCACCCGCCCGAGCAGGAACACCCCGGTCGGCGGCGCGAGGTCACCACTGGGTTCGTCGCGCAGGGCGGCGTCGACCTCGTCGGGGGTCGCCGGACGCCCGTGGTAGCGGGACACGATGTCGACGTAGTAGTCGCGGAGAACCGCGGCGGATTCGGGACCGGCAACGTCGGCGACCCCGACGTCCCACCCCGTGGCGTTGCTGGACACAGCCAGCGATTCTGCCCCACCCCCGCCGCGGGCACCACCCTCCCCACCGCCCGGAAAGACGACGGGCCGAGCGGCGGGCCGGTCCTTCGGGCCTGCCGCGGGAAGCGCCCGGTGGGACCTTGGCGCGGGCGCCGGGAGCGCTGGGCGGCGGGTTTTTCCACAGGGGGCGGATTCGGGTCGCGGCCGGATGGGGCGCGCGAGCACGGTTGGGGGTGGAGGTGATCCACCATGGTCGCTGGGAACGGTCCGCCCGTGCGCGGGCCGGGGGCGCGCCGGGCGGTGCTCGGGGCGCGCGGCGAGGAGGTCGCGTCCGCCTACCTGCGGCGGGCGGGCATGCGCATCCTGGCCCGCAACTGGCGCTGTCCCGAGGGCGAGCTCGACATCGTCGCGGGCGACGGCGGCACGCTGGTCGTCGCCGAGGTCAAGACCCGCACGGGCCTGCGGTTCGGGTCGCCGCTGGAGGCCGTCACCGAGCCCAAGCGGCGGCGCCTGCGGCGGCTGGCGCGGCGCTGGCAGGCCGAGCACCGCGCCTGGGGCGCCCCCACCCGCATCGACGTCGTGTCGGTCCTGGTGCTGCCCGGCGGCCGGGTCTTCGTCCGCCACCACCGGGGGGTGGCCTGATGGCGCTGGCACGCACCCGCTCCATGGCCCTGCTGGGTGTCGAGGGCCATGTCATCGAGGTCGAGGCCCACCTGGGCGAGGGCCCGGCCGGGCTGACCCTCGTGGGCCTGCCCGACACCGCCCTGCGCGAGGCGCGCGACCGCATCCGCGCCGCCGTCGTGAACTCCGGCGAGTGCTGGCCCGAGGGCCACATCACCGTCAGCCTGTCCCCCGCGAGCCTGCCCAAGCGCGGCAGCGGCTTCGACCTCGCCATCGCCGCCGCCGTGCTCGCGGCCGCCGGGGCGGTGCCGCCCAGCGCGCTGCACCCCGCCGTGGTCCTGGCCGAACTCGGTCTGGACGGCCGCACCCGCGCCGTCCAGGGCGTGCTGCCCGCCGTGCTCGCGGGCGTACGCTCCGGCCACACCACCTTCGTGGTCGCGCGCGGCAACGCCAAGGAGGCCGCGCTCGTCCCGGGCATCACGGTCGTGGCCGTGGCCTCGCTGGGCGAACTGCTGGCGCACCTGCGCGGCGAACCGATCGACCAGGACCTGTTCGGCGACCCCGCCGACACCGAGCGGCACGAACCCCCGGCGGACAACCGCCGCAGGCCCGACCTCGCCGACGTCCTCGGCCAGCCGGTGGCCCGGCGCGCGCTGGAGATCGCGGCGGCCGGGTCGCACCACCTGATGATGGTGGGCCCTCCCGGCACCGGAAAGAGCCTGCTGGCCGAACGCCTGCCCACGATCCTCCCGCGCCTGACCCCCGAGGACTCCATCGAGGTCACCGCCGTGCACTCGGTGGCGGGCACCCTGCCCAAGGGCTCCCCGCTGATCGTGGACCCGCCGTTCTGCGCACCGCACCACACCGCCACCCGGGCCGCGATCGTCGGCGGGGGCAGCACCCGGCTGCGGCCGGGGTGCGTGTCGCTGGCGCACCGGGGTGCGCTGTTCCTCGACGAGGCCCCGGAGTTCGCGCGCGGGGTCCTGGACTCCCTGCGCCAGCCGCTGGAGACCGGCGAGGTCGTGATCGCGCGCTCCGCGGCGTCGGTGTGCTTCCCCGCCCGCTTCCTGCTGGTCCTGGCGGCCAACCCGTGCCCCTGCGGCAGGCCCGGCCCGGCCTGCACCTGCTCGTCGTCCCAGCGGCGCCGCTACCTCGCCCGGCTGTCGGGCCCGCTGGTCGACCGGGTCGACCTCAAGGTCGAACTCCAGCCGGTGGCCCACGCCGAACTCCTCGCCGACCGCCCCTACGCCGAGTCCTCGGCCACGGTCGCCGCCCGCGTCACCCAGGCCCGCCAACGCGCCGCCCGCCGCCTGGCGGGCACCCCGTGGTCCACCAACGCCGAGATCCCCGGCGCCGAACTCCGGCGCCACTTCCCCGTGGCGCCGCCCGCGCTGGGCATCCTCGCCGCGGCCCTGGAACGGGGCGACATCAGCGCCCGGGGGGTCGACCGCACGCTGCGTGTGGCCTGGACCCTGGCCGACCTCGCCGGCCGCCCCCAACCCGCCGTCGAGGACACCGCCTTCGCCTACGCCCTCTGGTCAGGACGCGCCCAATGACCCACGAACTCCCCACCCCTGGCACGCCCCCGCCCGCGCGACCCCGGCCCACCCCCGGCGCGCCGGGCATGTCCACCGCGCCGACCGGCCGCACACCGGCGGACGGCACGTCCACCCTCTCCGCGCAGCCGCGCGGCACCCCCACGGGTCCCGGGCCGAAGCCCGCTTCGGACACCGCCCGTCCCCGTCGCGCACCCGCGGCCCCGCGCCCCGGCCCCGCGCCCAACCTCGCGTGCGCCGAGGGCGGGACCCACTGCGGCCGCCACCACCCGGTTGCCCCGCCCGCCCGGCCCGCCGACTCCTGCGGAGGCGCCACCCCCGAACCCCCCGCCACGGTCAACCGCACTTGCGGGGAGCACGGTCCCCAAGCGGGGTCCGGCGCGATGCCCGCCACCACCCGGTGCGGGCGACCACGCGGATCCGCCGTCGCCTCCCCGATCGCGTCCGCACCCGCGGAGCGCGCGCAGGGCGGGGACCGCGGGGGTGGCGCACGTGAACACGAACGCGCGTCCGGGTCCGACTTCCACGCCCCGGCGGACGCCGCCTCGAACGGCGGCGATCCTCCCGCGGCGGACACGCCCGCGGTCGGCGTGTCCGCAGGCGAGGACACCGAACCCCTCCCGACGGGCCGCCCCGACCGATCCGCCGGAGAACCGCGCCCGCCCGGCCCGGAGGCTGGCGCGCCCCCGGGCAAGGGCGGCTCCGCCGGCGCGCGGTCCCCCGCGCCGGCCGCCTCCGTGAGGCTCCGGGCCGACAGCGCCGACCCCACGCCCGGTCAGGGAAGCACGGCGTCCACGGACGGCGGCGGCGCCGACGGTGCGCTCGACGACGCCGACGACCAAGACGGTGCGGCCGGTGACCCGCCGAGCGCCTTCGACCGGTCCGACGACGCCCTCGCGCGGGCGTGCCTGACCGCCGTCGCCAATGCGGGCGATCCCGTCATGGGCGCGCTGCTGGACGAGCACGGGGCGGCGGCGGTGTGGGAGGCGCTGGCGGCGGGGCGGCCGCCGTCGGCGCCGCCGGGGGTGCGGACGGCGGCATACGAGCAGCGGGCCGCGCGCTGGGCCGAGCGGGCGGCCCGGGTCGATCCCGACTCCCTGCTCGCCGAATCCGCCGAACTCGGGTGCCGCCTGCTCGTGCCCGGCGATCCCGGATGGCCCACCCAACTCGACGACCTCCACCTGCACCGCCCCTACGCGCTGTGGGTGCGCGGCGCCCACGACCTCCGGCACGCGTGCCTGCGGTCGGTGGCGGTGGTGGGCGCCCGGGCCGCCTCCGCCTACGGCCGGCACGTGGCCGCCGACCTCGCCTGGGGCCTGGCGCAGCGGTCGTGGACCGTCGTCTCGGGCGGCGCCTACGGCATCGACTCCGCCGCGCATCGCGGGGGCCTGGCCGCGGGTGCGCCCTCCGTGGCGGTCCTGGCGTGCGGACTGGACCTGGTCTACCCGCGCGGCAACGAGAACCTGTTCGCCGACATCGCCGCGCGCGGCGCCCTGGTCAGCGAGCACCCGCGCGGCGCCGTGCCCAGCCGCCACGGCTTCCTCATCCGCAACCGCATCATCGCCGCGCTCACCCCCGGAGCGGTCGTGGTCGAGGCCGGGCTGCGCAGCGGCGCGCTCAACACCGCCCGGCACGCCCATGAACTCAATCGCACGGTCATGGCCGTGCCCGGCCCGGTCACCTCTGCCCTGTCAGCGGGCTGCCACAGGCTCATCCGCGACTCCGGCGCCACCTGCGTCACAAGCGCGGACGACGTCATGGAGCAGGTGGGCCGGATCGGTACCGACCTCGCCCCTGCCCCCGGAAGCGCGCTCGACCCCGACACCCTCGATCCCGAATCCCGCCGCGTGCTCGCCGAGGTCCCCCGGCGCGGCGGCACCGGCACCGCCGCCGTGGCCGCCGCCTGCGGCCTCGACCTCGACTCCGCCCTCAGCCGCCTCGGCCTGCTGGCCGCCGCTGGTTTCGTCGAACGCGGCCCCTCGGGCTGGCGCACCCGCGACGACCGCCCCGCACGCCGCCCAGCCCCCTCCGGCCGATGACCCACGAACCAGGTGCCCGCCACGGCGCACGCCCCGCGCCGCCCGCCGACGACCGGGCATCGCCACCTCGCGCCGCGGCTGGGCGGCGCTCCGTGCTGGCTCGGTCCGGGGCGAGGTGAGTACCGTGGCCACAGGGGCGGGCGGTCACCGCGTAGGCCCTGTGTTCGGGGTCCGACCGGGGCCTCCGCAATCCGGGCTCCGGCTACGGGTGCCGCTCCGCCCGGCCGGGACCAGTGCCGTCGATGGGGAGGCGCGATGCCGAAGAGGTACAGCGATTCGGTGGTAGCCGAAGGGCCGCTCATCTTCGTCTCCGGGCAGACCCCCGTGGGGCCGGATGGCGGTGTCGCCGGGGACGCCTTCGCGCAGACGCGGCAGGTGTTGAGCAACATCGACGCGGTCCTCGCCAGGCACGGGGCCGACTCCTCCGACCTGGTGAAACTCACCTACTACCTGCGCCACGTCGCCGACCTGGACGACGTGCGCAGCGCCCTGGACGAGTACCTGGTGCACGAGCCCCGCCCGGCGGCCACGCTTGTGGAGGTCGGCGGGTTCGTGGATCCGAGGTTCCTGCTGGAGGTCGACGCCGTGGCGCGGATGCCGCGCGGCACCCGGGCGGAGCCGGGCACGTGACCGGTGGGGTTCCGCCCGAGCACGAGCGGCTTCTCGACGAACTGCGCCGCCACCTGGCGGTGGACCGCTCGGAGAACACGGTTCGCGCCTATCTCGGCGACGTCCGGTCGCTGCTGTCCTACCTCGCCGAGGCCGGCCGCGCCGTGGCGGAACTCGACGTCGCCGCGCTGCGCGGCTGGCTCGCCCGGCTGCACGACCAGGGTGCCGGCCGCGCCACCATGGCACGGCGGGTGGCCGCCGCCCGGGTCTTCACCGACTTCCTGCACCGCGGCGGTGTGCTCGCCCAGAACCCCGGGCCGCGGATCTCCGCGCCGCGCGCCCACCGCACGCTGCCCAGGGTCCTGGCCGAGGACGAGGCCGCCGCCGCGCTCGCGTCCGAGGCGGCCGACCGCGAGGAGGACGCCGCGCCGACCGCCCTGCGCCGGCGCGCCGTGGTGGAGGTGCTGTACGGGACCGGGATCCGGGTGGCCGAACTGTGCGCTTTGGACCTGGACGACGTCGACCGGGAGCGCCGCACGCTGCGGGTCTTCGGCAAGGGGGGCAAGGAGCGGGTGGTGCCCGTGGGCGCCCCGGCGCTGGCCGCCGTGGAGCGCTGGCTGGCGGAGGGCCGCCCCCGGGTGGCCACGGCCGCCAGCGGCCCGGCGGTGTTCCTCGGCGTGCGCGGCGGCCGCCTGGGCACCCGCACCGCCCGCCGCGACGTCCACGACCACATGGCGGCGGCCGGCACCGACATCGCCCCGCACGGCCTGCGGCACAGCGCGGCCACCCACCTGCTCAACGGCGGCGCCGACCTGCGCAGCGTGCAGGAGATCCTGGGGCACGCGTCGCTGTCCAGCACCCAGATCTACACCCATGTCTCGATCGAGCGGCTGACCAGCACCTACAACCAGGCCCACCCGCGCGCCTGAGCCGTCGGCCGGACGATGCGCGGGCGGTCGGCGGCGGCGCGCCCAGCGGCAGCAGCCGGACCTGCGCCCGCCCCACCAGCGCGAGGGGGTCGAGGTAGTCGCCGCCGCGGCGCAGCCCCCAGTGCAGGCAGGCGCGGCCGCCGCAGTGCGGCGGCTCGGCCGCGACCACGGCGATCACCTGTCCCGCCTCGACGCGGCTCCCTTGCTCGACGCGGGGCTCCACCGGCAGGTAGCTGGTGCGCAGGTGCCCGTGGACGATGCTGACCGCACCGGTGCCCGCCACGGTTCCGGCGAACGCGACCCGCCCCGCTCCCGCCGCCCGCACCGGGTCGCCGGCCGAGGCCGCGAGGTCGACGCCGCGGTGACCGGGCGACCACCGCCGTTCCGGAGGGTCGAACGCCCGCACCACGCGGACCTCGCCGTCCAGCGGGACCCGCCACGGCCCCGAGTCGGCCGTCGCGGTACCCGGAAAGGGTCCGGCGCCGACGAGCACAGCGAGTGCGGCGACGGCGAGCGCGCCGAGCCCTCGCGCCACCCGCCGCAATGTGACCTGGAGTGTTGTCCCCATGCCCCCAGCGTCGCCCTGGCCGCCACCGCCCCGCCAGCCCAACCGCGCCCCTGTGGACAACCCCCGCGCGGAGACCCCGCCGCCCTCGGCTACCTGCCGCAGAGGCTCACCCGCACGCCATATCCCCGGCCGCCCGCACCGGGATCCGCTCCCGGTGACCTGCGGGAACACGGCCGTCGATCCCCCGATCAGGTTCCGCGTCGGCCTCCCTCCGCGCAGGCCGTCCCGACCCGGATCCGCCGCCGACTTGACCTTGCCGCCGGTGTCAAGGTCGCACGATGGCGCCATGGACATCGAAACCGCCGCTCAGCGGCCCACGGAGCAGGACCGAGTCGTCGCCGTCACCGGAGCCGGGACCGGGATCGGGCGGGCCGTCGCGCGGGCCTTCGCCGCCGAAGGCGCCCACGTGCTTGCCATCGGGCGCCGCCGGGAGCCCTTGGAGGAGACCGCCGCCGGCAGCGACCGCATCACGCCCCTTCCCGCCGACATCACCGCCGACGACGCCCCCGACGAGATCGCCCGGGCGGCCCGGGAGCGCCACGGACGCCTCGACGTGCTGGTCAACAACGCCGCGATCGTGCGCAGCGGCGCCCTGGGCTCCTTCACCCGCAAGGACCTGGCCCCGGTGATCGAGACCAACCTCATCGCGCCCTTCCTCCTCACCCAGGCGCTGCTGCCGCTGCTGGAGGCGGCGGGCGGGGTGGTCGTCAACGTCTCCACCGCCGTGGGCCAGCGCGGATGGCCCGGGAACTCCGCCTACGCGGCCAGCAAGGGCGCCCTGGACGTGCTCACCCGCAGCTGGGCGGTGGAACTCGCCCCGCGCGGCGTCCGCGTCGCCGCCGTCGCCCCCGGCGCGATCGGCGGCACGCCCATCGGGGAGCACCAGGGGCTCACCCCCGAGCAGCAGGCCGAGGTGCGCGAATGGCAGGTGTCCATCACCCCGGCGGGCCGGATCGGCCGCCCCGAGGAGGTGGCGTGGGCCGTCACCCGGCTCGCCGACCCGGCCGCGTCCTTCGTCACCGGCGCGGTACTGCCCGTGGACGGCGGCGCGATGGTGGGATAATCCGGGGTCGGAGGTGCGGGATGCGGATCGGCGAACTGGCCAAGGCCACCGGCGCGAGCACGCGCGCGCTGCGGCACTACAAGGCGGCGGGACTCATCACGTCCGAGCGCGCGCCCAACGGCTACCGCGTCTTCGACCCCTCCACCGCCGTCCGGGTGCGCAACATCCGCCACCTGCTGGAGGTCGGCCTCACTCTGGAGGACGTCCAGGTCTTCCTCCCGTGCCTGGACGGCGACATCACCTCCGCGCCGCCCTCGGAGAAGAACCTGCGGGTGGCGTTGGAGCGGCTGGCCGTGCTCGACGAGCGGATCGCCGCCCAGACCCGCGTCCGCGACCGGCTGGCCGCCGCCATCGTGGAGCGGACCGGCGGCCGGGTGCGCACGGTGGCCTGAGCGCCGCACCGCCGACACCTCGCCGGTCCGGCGGCCCCGTCGCGCCGCCGAGGGCCGAATCACGAGCACGCGAGGGCCGCCGCCGATATGTCCGTTTCCGAAGAAGCCGCCAGAACCGGTAGCGCCCGCCGGAAAACCCAGTTCGATAGGGGTGCTCCCCGCACACGCGGGGATGGACTTCCTGCGCGCGCCGAGGCGTACCGTTACCAAAACGCCGCCGGATCGACCCGTGAGGGCCGGTCCGGCGGCGGGGTTCGGGGCCGGTGCGGTCGGGCCGGGGTCAGGAGGATGAGCCGGGCTTGCCCGCTGCGGGGACCTCAAGGTCGGACTTGGTGATCTCTTCGACGTTGACGTCCTTGAAGGTCACCACGCGCACGTTCCGCACGAACCGCGCCGGGCGGTACATGTCCCACACCCAGGCGTCCTCCATCGTGACCTCGAAGTACATCTCGCCGTTCTCGGTGCTGCGCGGCTGAAGGTCCACGTGGTTGGTCAGGTAGAACCGGCGTTCGGTCTCGACCACGTAGCTGAAGAGGCCGACGACGTCGCGGTACTCGCGATAGAGCTGCAGCTCCATCTCGGCCTCGTACTTCTCCAGGTCCTCAGAACTCATCTCGTGCTCGCTTTCGTCGTGCAGTCCCGGTTGAGCGGCCCGGCCCCCTTCGCCTGAGCGGTGACTTATCCACTACAGCAACCATGATGCGACACGTGTCAACCGTCCGGGGGCGTTACGCGGGATTGCCGACGCCCGGCCCGCCGGGCCCGCCCGCTCTGCCCGCCGACCACCCGCCCGGCCCGCGCGAGCACGCCCGCCGTGTCACTTTGTGTCGGCGCGCCCGTCCGGCTCCTCCGGCGGGACGGCCGCGGCCACCACCGCGGAGTCCGGCCGGCGCAGCGACCGCAGCACGCGGCGGCCCGTGAGGTGGAAGGGCACGGCCGCGGCCGCCCCCAGCACCAGCGGCAGCGCCGCCGACGCCTCCACCGCCTCGGCGCCGGCGGGCTCACCCGCCGCGCCCTCGCCGGCCTGCTCCTCGGCCCCGGCCTCGTTCAGTTCGGCGAACGTGTCGGGCGTGGGCAGCGTGTCCATGCGGTCGAACGGCCACACGATCACCGAGGCCCGGCCCACCACGTGGTCGATGGCGATGGTGCCGCCGCCCGGCTCGTTCTGGTGCATCCGGGAGTCCTTGGAGATGGCGCGGTGGTCGCCCATCAGCCACAGCCGGCCCTCGGGCACCTCGACCGGCCCGAACTCCACGTGGGTCTCCTGGCTGCCCGGGTACAGGTAGGGCTCGTCCAGGGGGACGCCGTTGACCGTGACCCGGTTCTGCGCGTCGCAGCAGGCCACGGTGTCGCCCGGAAGCCCGATCACGCGCTTGATGTACTCGCGGCCGGTGGGCGCGGCGCCGAACTGCTGGCCCACCCAGTTGAACAGCCGCGAGATCGGGTTGGTGGGCTCCTCGACCGGCAGGGCGCCCTCTTCCTCGTCCCAGGAGCCGTCGCCGTTGAACACCACGATGTCGCCGCGCTCGATGTCGCGCACCTGGAACACCAACTTGTTCACGATGACCCGGTCACCGATCAGCAGGGTGTCCTCCATCGACCGCGAGGGGATCCAGTACGGCTGCGCGATCCACGTGCGGATCACGAACGCCAGCACCAGGGCGATGACGATCAGGATCGGGAGTTCCTTCCAGAACGACCCCGACTTCTCCGACCTCTCGCCGGCACTCTCCCTCTTGGCGCTCATCGAACCTCCTGCGCTGTCGGCTGCCTCGGCCCCACCGGTGTCGCCCGGTCGCGCGCACCCCGGCCCGACACGACTCTGGCCCTTCCACGCACGCGCGTGGAAGAGCCAGAGTCGCCGAACCGGTTCCCGCCGACGCGCCCGGTGGTGACGGTGGCCGCGCAAGAGGCCGATTCCAGTTTGCTCATCGGAACCGAAGCCTATCCGAGCGCGGCCCCTCCCGCCGGAAAAGGCACAGCCGGAAACCTCCGCCGCACCACCGGTCGCGCGAGTGCGCTCAGTTCGCGACGGGCTCGCGGCGCTCGCGGATGCGGGCGGCCTTGCCGCGCAGGTTGCGCAGGTAGTACAGCTTGGCGCGGCGGACGCGGCCGCGGGAGACGACCTCGATCTTCTCGATCACCGGCGTGTGGACCGGGAACGTGCGCTCCACACCCACGCCGTAGCTGATCTTGCGGACCGTGAAGGTCTCGCGGCTGGCGCCGCCCTGCCGCCGGATCACGACGCCCTTGAAGACCTGGACGCGGGAGCGGTTGCCCTCGGTGACCCGCACGTGCACGTTCAGCGTGTCGCCCGGGCGGAAATCAGGAATGTCCGAGCGCAGTTGAGCCTTCTCAATTTCCTGAATAGCGGTGTGCATCTCAGCGGTTCCTCATCGATTGCGCGCCGCGGCGACTAACTGGAGCGGTTCGCGCGGGCGGATCTGCTGCTGGGGTCGTAGGTGCCTCTGCCGGGTGTGGGCGGCCTGCGCCGGAGTTCCGGCATGCGGGCAACACGAGCGACGACAGGGGCAACTCGTCTAGTCTGCCATAGGTTCGGCACCGGTCTGCAACGTCGCCTCCCGGCCGGCGCCCTCCCGCCCCTGCTCGGCGGCGGTCTGGGCCAGAAGTTCCCGCACCAGCTCCCGGTCCCGGCGGTCCAGGCCGGCCATCCCGGCCTCGGCCAGCGCGCGCAGCAGCTCGGGCCGGTTGCGCGCGGTCTTGCGCAGCGCCTCGTGCCGCCGCCACCGGTCCACCGCGCCGTGGTCGCCCGACAGCAGCACCGGCGGGACCTCCAGACCGCGCCAGTGCGCCGGCTTGGTGTAGACCGGCCCCTCCAGGAGGTTCTCCATGGCGCCGGTGGCGAAGGAGTCCTGCACCGCCGACTCGGCGTTGCCCAGCACCCCCGGCAGCAGCCGCGAGACCGTCTCCACGATGACCAGCGTCGCCGACTCCCCGCCGGCGAGCACGTAGTCGCCGATGCTGACCTCCTCGACCGGCATGCGCCGCGCCGCGTCGGCCGCCACCCGGGAGTCGATGCCCTCGTAGCGGCCGCAGGCGAACACCAGCCACGGCTCCTCGGACAGCCGCCGGGCGCGCTCCTGGGTGAACGGGGTGCCGCTGGGGGTGGGCACCACCAGCCGCGGCACCGCGCCGGGACCGGGCGTGCCGTCAGGGGTGTCGGGGGAGGAGCCCTGGTCGGGGGTGGCCCGCCCCGCCCCGATGACCGCGTCCAGCGCCTCGCCCCACGGCTCGGGCTTCATGACCATGCCGGGGCCGCCCCCGTAGGGGGTGTCGTCGACGGTGTTGTGCCGGTCGTGGGTCCAGCTCCGCAGGTCGTGGAGGCGGATGTCGAGGATGCCGGCCGCCCGCGCCTTGCCGATGAGCGACAGCTCCAGCGGCGCGAAGTAGTCGGGGAAGATGGTGATGATGTCGATGCGCATAGGGGTGCGGGGTCCGCGAGGGAAGGGCGGCGCGCGGCGTGCGCGCCGCGAACGGGCGGGCGGTCAGCGGCCCAGGTCGAGCAGTCCGGGCGGCGGATCGACCACCAGCACCCCGGCCGCGGGGTCGACCTCGGGCACGAGGTCGCGGATGAAGGGCACCAGGAACTCGGCGCCCTGGGGGTCGGCGACCACCAGCACGTCCTGGGCGTTGTGCAGGACGTCGGCCACCTCGCCGACCTCCTCGCCGGCGGTGGTGCGCACCCGCAGGCCGATCAGCTCGTGGTCGTGGAACTCGTCGGGGTCGTCCACGGGTGGCACGTCGGCGGAGTCGACCCACAGGGTCACCCCGCGCAGCCCCTCGGCGGCCGTGCGGTCGGAGACGCCGGCGAAGCGCACCAGCAGCCGCCCCGAGTGGGTGCGGGCCGAGGAGACGGTCAGCGGCCCCGCGTCGGCGGGGTCGGTGGCGAGCCGGGAGCCGGGCGCGAAGCGGGCGGCGGGGTCGTCGGTGCGCACATCGACGGCGACGTCGCCGCGGACGCCGTGGGCGCGGCCGATCCGGCCGACAACGAGACGCATGGTCCTCCCGGGGAGCAGGGGCGTGCGGGCACCGAAGCGGTCTCCGCACATGCCGACGGGGCGCCGCTCGTGTTCCCAGCGGCGCCCCGGCCCGGCGCCGCACGGGCGCCGGGCCAAGCGCAGATCAGCGCACTTCGTTCAGGTCCAGCAGGTCGACGCGGACGTAGCGGCCGCCGGCCAGCGAGCCGACGACCGTCCGCAGCGCCTTGGCGGTGCGGCCGTTGCGGCCGATCACCTTCCCGAGGTCGTCGGGATGGACCCGGACTTCGAGCACCTTGCCCTTGCGGAGCCTGCGGGCTCTCACCTGGACATCGTCGGAGTTCACGACGATGCCTCGAACCAGGTGCTCAAGCGCCTCTTCCAGCACGTCAGACCTCGCCCTCGGGCTCCGTGGTCGTCGATTCGCCGGTGTTCTCGGTGGCCGGAGCGGCGTCGGACTTCTCCGCCTTCTCGGCCTTCTCAGCCTTGTCGGCCTTCTTCTCGGACGCCCCGGAGGACTTCCGGCCGCGACCCTTGGACTCGCCGCCCTTGGTGTCGTTCTCGGGCAGGACGAGCTCCTTGAGCACGGCCTGGAAGGCGGCCTCCTCGGCCTCCTTGTCGCGCGGCTCGGCGACCTTCAGCGGCGCCGGCTCGGTCAGGCCCTTGAACTTCTGCCAGTCGCCGGTGCGCTTGAGGATGGTCTTGACCGGGCCGGTGGGCTGTGCCCCCACAGACAGCCAGTGCTGCACCCGCTCGGAGTTCACCTCGATGAAGCTCGGCTCTTCCTTCGGGTGGTACTTGCCGATCTCCTCGATGGCCTTGCCATCGCGCTTGGTGCGGGCGTCGGCGACGACAATGCGGTACTGCGGCGTACGGATCTTGCCCATACGCTTCAGCTTGATTTTGACAGCCACGAGTGTGGTCTTCTCCCAGTTGCGATGCTCTGTGCCCACGACCGCCCCGCGTGGGGATGCGGCGGGGTCAGCGGGCGGGGACGTAGGTGTCCAGGCTAGTTAGAGGGCCGGCCCATCACACCGTTAGTCAACCACCCATTCTGCCAGACGCGGCGCAACGCAACACCCGTTCGGCGGCATCGGTCCGGCGGCGCGGGCGATGAGGTTCCGGTCACAGGCCCGCGCAACGGGCGCGCGGCACGGCCGGGCGCCCGCCCGCGGGAACGCGAAAGCGCGGCGGGCCGGGCACTTGGGGTGCCCGGCCCGCCGCGCTGACCGTGCTGTGGGCCGCGCGCGGCGGCCGTTCGGAGCTACTTGCGCGGCAGCTTGAAGTTGGAGAGGTCGGGCATGCCGCCGCCCAGGCCGGGCGGGAGCTGGCCGCCGCCGAGACCCGGCGGGAGCTGCGGCATCTGCGGCTGGTCGCCGCCCTCCTCGCGGCGGCGCTGCCGCTCGGCCGCGCGCTCGGCCTCCTGTTGCTTGGCCTTGAGCGGGTTGCCGCTGCGCTGCTTGCCCTTCTTGCCCTTCTTGGCCTGGGCCTTGCCCTTCTTGCGGCCGCCGGGCAGCGCCCCCGGCATGCCCGGCATCCCGGGCATTCCCGGCATGCCGCCGCCGTTCTTCATCTGGCGCATCATCTTCTGCGCCTCGAAGAAGCGGGTGACCAGGCCGTTGACGTCGCTGACCTGGGTGCCCGAGCCGTTGGCGATGCGCAGCCGGCGCGACCCGTTGATGATCTTGGGGGTGCGGCGCTCCTCGGGAGTCATGGACTGGATGATCGCGGCGATGCGGTCGAGGTCCTTCTCGTCCACGTTGCCGATCTGGTCGCGCATCTGCCCCATGCCGGGCATCATGCCGAGCAGGTTGCTGATGGGCCCCAGCCGGCGGACCATCGCCATCTGCTGGAGGAAGTCGTCGAGGGTGAAGTCGTCGTCGGAGGCCAGCGTGCTGGCCATCTTGGCGACCTCTTCCTCCTCGAACGTGCGCTGCGCCTGCTCGATGAGCGTGAGCACGTCGCCCATGTCCAGGATGCGCGAGGCCATCCGGTCGGGGTGGAAGAGGTCGAAGTCCTCCAGCTTCTCGCCGGTGGAGGCGAACATGATCGGCCGGCCGGTGATGTGCCGGATCGACAGCGCCGCACCGCCGCGGGCGTCGCCGTCGAGCTTGGTCAGCGCCACCGCGTCGTAGCCGACGCCGTCGAGGAACGCCTGGGCGGTGTTGACCGCGTCCTGGCCGATCATGGCGTCGACGACGAACAGGATCTCGTCGGGCTGGACGGCGTCGCGGATGTCGGCCGCCTGCCGCATCATCTCGCTGTCGACGCCGAGGCGGCCGGCGGTGTCGATGACGACGACGTTGTGGTTGTTGCGGCGGGCCTGCTCGATCGAGGCGCGCGCCACCGCCACGGGGTCGCCCACGCCGTTGCCGGGCTCGGGCGCGAACACCGGGACCCCGGCGCGCTCGCCCACCACCTGCAACTGGGTGACGGCGTTGGGGCGCTGGAGGTCGGCGGCCACCAGCAGCGGGGTGTTGCGCTCGGCGGCCAGCCACCGGCCCAGCTTGCCCGCCAGGGTGGTCTTGCCGGCGCCCTGGAGGCCGGCGAGCATGATGACCGTCGGAGGGGTCTTGGCGAACCGGATCTCGCGGGTCTCGCCGCCGAGGATCTCGACAAGCTCCTCGTTGACGATCTTGATGACCTGCTGAGCGGGGTTGAGCGCCTTGGAGACCTCGGCGCCCTGCGCGCGCTCCTTGACCTGGGCGATGAAGGAGCGGACGACCGGAAGCGCGACGTCGGCCTCCAGCAGCGCGAGACGGATCTCCCGCGCGGTCGCGTTGATGTCCTCCTCGGACAACCGCCCCTTGCCGCGCAGCGAGGAGAAGACCGATGTCAGCCGGTCGGATAGCGTCTCGAACACGAGTGTGGCCAGTCCTTCGTCTCGGGATTGGCTTCCTAGGTTACCCGCCGGGGCGCCGCCCGCGCGCCCCGGCCGTCACCCGGTCGGCGGGGGCGCCCGGTCAGTCGCCGGCCGACTCCGAGGGCGAGGCCGACGGCGAGCCCGAGGGGTTCTCCAGGGCGGCGTCGCGCTGCTCCTCGATGGTGGTCACGAACTCCTCGCGCGCCTCGCCGGTCAGCGCCCGCGTGGACAGCTGGGCGTCGCCGCTGACCTCGTAGCTCTGCGGCGACGCGCTGGGCGCGAGGTTGAAGTCGACGCCGCAGGAGAGGTCGACCGTGCCGCCCGCCTTGAGGGTGCCGGTGTCGTCGCACTCCTTGGAGCCCAGCTCGTCGTTGGAGACGGTGGCGTCCATGCGCACCACGACGCTGTCGCCGCTGTCGCCCTCGGAGTCGTCCTTGACCGTGCCGCTGACCGTGCAGGCGCCGCCGGTCTCGCAGTTGAGTTCGAGCTGGCCGCTCCAGTTGACCGGAAGCCGGGAGTCGGGCGCGCCCTTGAGGCCGTCGTTGGCCACGGCCAGGACGTCGGTGTAGACCGACTCCACGTCGGCGGGCTCGGCCGGGGTGAAGTTGAGGCGGCTGCGCGGGCCGTCCTCGGCGCCCTCGGGCGCCAGCTGCTCGATCTCGGCGCGCAGCAGCTCGCCGGACTCCTCACCGATCCACACCCGGTTCTGCTCGCCGCCGCGCAGGTCCACGCGGTGGGCGGTGGTGCCGTCCAGGTTCTCCAGCGTGGCCCGGCCGCCGTCGGGGGCCATGGCGCCGATGATGTCGGCGAGCTGGGCGGGCGCCAGCACCGCACCGGGGTCGAAGCCGAGCTGGCGGGCCGAGACCCGCACCCAGTTGTCGGCGTAGGAGTCGGTGTCGGGGTTGATGACGTTCTGGTCCAGCCAGTACTCCTCGGGCGCGTTCACGAAGATCCGGCTGTCGGCCGCCATGACCTCGGCCTCGTTCTCGCTCTCCTGGAGCGTGCCGTAGGAGGCGCCGGCCGCGGTGGTGGTCAGCGCGATGTCGCTGACGATGCTGTTCTCGGTGGCCGAGACCTGCCCCTGCACGGTGACGGCGGGCTGGCCGCGCAGCGACTCCAGCGCCGACTCCAGCAGCGGCGCGGCGTCGACGGGGGTGGGCGAGGGCGAGGGCTCGTCGCCGCCGCCCGGCCGCAGGTGGCTGAGGTCGATGGAGCAGCCGGACACGCCGAGGACGGCCGCCGCGGCCACCGCGGCGAGCCCCAGCGGTCCGCGCGATCGGCGCGAGGTGGAATGAACCGGCGACATCTTGCCTCCTGGCCCCCTGCCACGGGGTGCGCGTGTCTTGAGCGGAGTCGGCTGGATCGACTTGGCACGGTGCGCCAAGGGGGCGCCGGGCCGCTGAAGCGGCGCCAGGCGCCGGGACGAGGGCACGCGGGCGGGTTGGGACACCGTGCGGAGGCCGCGGTGTGCGCTGCGCCCCTCCGTTGCCGCACAAGCGTACCGAACCGGCGGAGGCGTCGGACCGGTCCCGGCGCGTCAAGGCGCTGGCCGCACGTGGCCGGGTGCCCGGCACCGCCGGGCCTTGCGCGCCCCGCGCGCCCCGGGGCGTGACTCCGGCCACGCGCGCATGTCCCGCACGCGGTTGAGCCGGCGGGGACCGCGTCCCCGCCGGCTCGTTCGTCACCTCATCGCAGCGCGTGCCGCGGCCGTGCCCGCCTCTACGCTGAGGCGGTCGGCCGGGCCTGCGGTGAGGCCACCTCCTCGCCCGGAGGCGTCGGCGAGGAGAGCTCTCCGCCTTCGATCTCGTCCAGCTCGTCGAAGGCGTAGGCGGTCTCGGAGTGCAGTTCGGCGTCGAGCCCGTTGGTCTCGACGTGCTCGGGGATCCGGAAGCCCATCACCAGGTCGATGATCTTGGCGATGACGAAGGTGACCACGAACGAGTAGACGAGGACGCCGGCCACCGCGATCGCCTGCACCGCCAGCAGCGCCGGCGAACCGCCGTAGAACAGGCCGGCCGAGCCGTTGGCCGAGGACGCCGCCAGGAGCCCGATCAGCAGCGAGCCGAGGATGCCGCCGACCAGGTGGACGCCGACCACGTCGAGGGCGTCGTCGTACTTGAACTTGTACTTCCAGCTGATGGCGTAGGCGCAGACGGCGCCGGCGACCAGGCCGAGCGCGATGGCGCCCAGCGGGGTGAGGTCCGCGGCGGCCGGGGTGATGGCCACGAGGCCGGCGACGGCGCCGGAGGCGAAGCCCAGCGCGGTGGCCTTGCCGTAGCGGATGCGCTCCACCAGCATCCAGGCGCCGGTGGCGGCGGCGGTGGCGACCTGGGTGTTGAGGAAGGCGAGCGCGGCGGCGCCGTCGGCGGCGTAGGCGGACCCGGCGTTGAAGCCGAACCAGCCGAACCACAGCAGGGCCGCGCCGAGCAGGACGAAGGGCAGGTTGTGCGGGCGCATGGACTCCGAGCCGAAGCCCTTGCGCCGGCCCAGGACGAAGGTCAGCGCGAGCGCGGCGGCGCCGGCGTTGATGTGGACGGCGGTGCCGCCGGCGAAGTCGATGACACCGTAGCCGCCGATCTCCAGGCTGCCGATCCAGCCGTCACCCCACACCCAGTAGGCCACGGGCGAGTAGACCAGGATCGACCAGACGGGGACGAACAGCAGCCAGGCCCCGAACTTGGCGCGGTCGGCGATGGCGCCGCTGATCAGGGCGACGGTGATGACCGCGAACATCATCTGGAAGGCGACGTCGAGGAGGACCGGAATGCCGCCGTCGACGGAGCTGATGAGGCCGGTGACACCGGCGAGGCCGAAGCCGCCGATGAAGGGCCCGGCGGTGTCGTAGGCCAGCGAGTAGCCGATGAGCACCCACAGGACGCTGACGATCGCGATGCTCGCGAAGCTCATCAGCATCATGTTCAGCACGCTCTTGGCGCGGGACATGCCGCCGTAGAAGAACGCCAGGCCCGGCGTCATCAGCATTACCAGCGCCGAGGATATGAGCAGCCACGCGGTCGTGCCGCTGTCGATGCCGTCCATTCAGTCGCCTCCATAGATCGGGCGGGGGATCGCGGTTCGTCCGAGGATGGGTCGGCGAGCACGTCGTCGGGCTCGGCGAAGATCACCACGTCCGCAACCTTCGTATTGCCGTGTTTCTGCACGTCGGCACCTTTGTTGCACCGGCGTAAAGAGATGTCCGCACCTGTTACGCCGCAGTGAAGCAACCGCTCAGACCGGCCGCGGGAAGCGCCCGAGAGGGCCCGCGCCCCACCCGGCGCGAATCGGTCAGCCCCCCGGCGGCGTTAAGAACCCGCTAGGCGGCGGCTGGCCCCCGGCGGCACGGGGAAGGCTCTGCCTCGCCGACGCGGAATCGAGATGACCGCCCATGAACGCCCATCCCCCCGTCATCACCTGCCGTGCGCTGGCCAAGAGCTACGGCCGCCGCCGCGCCCTGGCCGGCGTCGACCTCGACGTCCCCGAGGGCACCGTCTTCGGCTTCCTGGGACCCAACGGCGCCGGGAAGACCACGGCCATCCGGATCCTGCTCGACTTGGTCCGGCGCGACTCCGGCGAGGTCGCCGTCCTGGGCGCCGACCCCCGCTCCGGCGGGGTCCGGCTGCGCCGCGACGTGGGCTACCTGCCCGGCGAGCTGCCCCTGGCGGCCCGCCGCCCGGCCCGCGACCTGCTGGCCTTCCTGGGCCGGCTGCGCGGCGGGGTGCCCCGCGGCGAGGTCGAGCGGCTGGCCGAGCGCCTGCACCTGGACCTGGACCGCCCGCTGCGCGGCCTGTCCAAGGGCGACAGGCAGAAGGTGGGCCTGGTGCAGGCGTTCATGCACCGGCCGCGCCTGCTCGTCCTGGACGAGCCCACCAGCGGCCTGGACCCGCTGCTGCGGCAGGAGTTCCTGGACATGGTGCGCGAGGTCCGCGCCGAGGGCCGCACCGTGTTCATGTCGTCCCACGTCCTCAGCGAGGTGCAGGACGTCGCCGACCGGGCGGCCGTCATCCGCGCGGGCCGGATCGCGGCGCTGGAGGACATGGACGACCTGCGCGAGCGCGCGCTGCGCCGGGTCACCCTGACCTTCGCCGAGCCGGTCGGCGCGGCCGAGTTCGCCGCCCTGGAGCACGTGCGCGACGCGGCGGTCGACGGCGCGACCCTGACCTGCACGGTCGAGGGGAGCCCTGACGCGCTGGTCAAGCAGGCCGCCCGCCACACGGTGCTCGGCCTCACCAGCGAGGAGCCCGACCTGGAGGAGCTGTTCTTCACCCACTACACCGAGGGCGGGGCCGCCCGCGGAGCGGAGGCCGGCGATGCGGGGGCCTGACGTCTTCGGCGCGTTCCTGCGCGACAACCGGCGCGGCGTGCTCGGCTGGTCGGCCGGTGTGGCGGCGGTGACCGCGCTCTACACCGCGTTCTGGCCGTCGATGCGGGAGTCCGGCGCGGCCATGGCGGCGCTCACCCGGCAGATGCCCGAGATCGCCGAGGCCATGGGCTGGAGCGACCTGTCCACCCCCGAGGGCTACCTGCGCGGCACCGTGTTCTCCCTGCTGACCCCGATCCTGGTCACGGTGGCCTCGATCGCGGTGGGCGCCCGCGCCATCGCCGGCGACGAGGAGGAGGGCGGGCTGGAGCTGGTGCTGGCCCACCCGGTCAGCCGGGCCCGGGTGCTGTGGCAGCGCTTCGCCGCGCTGGCGGCCTTCGACGCGCTGCTGGGCGCGGCCGTGTTCGCGGTGCCGGCGGTGCTGGACTCCCCGCTGGAGCTGGGGATCGGCCTGGCGGAGCTGGCGGCGGCCGCGGCGGCGGTGGCGCTGGCGGGGTTGTGCCACGGCGCTGCGGCCCTGGCGCTGGGCGCCGCCACCGGGCGCCGGGCGTACGCCATCGGCGGGGCCGCGGTGCTGGCCGCGGTGGGCTACCTCGGCAACACCCTGGCCTTGCAGGTCGAGGAGCTGGAGTGGCTGCGGTTCGGCTCGGCGTTCTACTACGCGCTGGGCCCCGACCCGCTCACCAACGGGTTGGACCCCGGCTTCACCGCCGTGCTCGTGGCGGCGCCCGTGGCGCTGGTCGCGCTGGCCGGGCTGCGGTTCGACCGCCGCGACGTGCTGGTGTAGGCCCCGCCGGGGCGGCCGGGGCGGGCCGGGCGGGCGCCCGGCCCGGTCGGCGCTACTCCGCGTCGCCGAGGATGGCGTCGACGAACGCCTCGGGGTCGAAGGGCGCGAGGTCGTCGGGCCCTTCGCCCAGGCCCACCAGCTTGACCGGCACGCCCAGCTCGCGCTGGACCTGGACGATGATGCCGCCCTTGGCGGTGCCGTCGAGCTTGGTGAGCACGATGCCGGTGATGTTGACGACCTCGGCGAAGACGCGCGCCTGGCGCAGCCCGTTCTGGCCGGTGGTGGCGTCCAGCACCAGCAGGACCTCGTTCACCGGGGTCTTCTTCTCGATGACGCGCTTGACCTTGCCCAGTTCGTCCATCAGGCCGGTCTTGGTGTGCAGCCGCCCGGCGGTGTCGACGATGACGGTGTCGGCGCCGTCGGCGGTCCCGCGCGAGACCGCGTCGAAGGCCACGCTGGCGGGGTCGGCGCCCTCGTCCTTGCGCACGACCGGCGCGCCCACCCGCGAGCCCCACGTGGCCAGCTGCTCGGCGGCGGCGGCGCGGAAGGTGTCGGCGGCGCCCAGCACCACGCTGCGGCCGTCGCCCACCAGCACGCGGGCGAGCTTGCCGGTGGTGGTGGTCTTGCCGGTGCCGTTGACGCCCACGACCATCACCACCGCCGGGCCCCCGGCGTGCGGCTCGGTGCGCACGGCGCGGTCCTGGTCGGTCTCGATCTGGGCCAGCAGTTCGGCCCGCAGCAGGCCGCGCACCTCCTCGGGCGTGCGGCTGCCCAGCACCTTCACCTTGGTGCGCAGGCTCTCCACGATCTGGGTGGCGGCGGTGACACCGACGTCGGAGGTGATGAGGGTGTCCTCGATCTCCTCCCAGGTGGAGTCGTCCAGCCGGTCGGCCGACAGCAGGCTGAGCAGGCCCTTGCCCAGGGCGTTCTGCGAGCGCGCCAGCCGGGCGCGCAGCCGCACCAGCCGCCCCGCCGAGGGCGGGGGCATCTCGATCTCGGGAGCGGGCGGCGCCTCGGGCACGGGCTCGGGCGCCACCACCACCGGGCCGGCGCCCTGCTCCTCGGCGGCCTCGGGCTCGGCCGTGGTGGTGCCGGCGCCGTCCTCGCGCTCCTGCGGCGGCGCCTTGGGCGGTGCCTCGGGCCGCCGGGGCCGGATCAGGAAGACTCCGCCGAACACCAGCAGGGCGACGACGAAGATGATCACGGCGAAGATCGTGTAGTCCATCAGTCTCCTAGCGTGTGCCTGCGGCCGGGTAAGGGCTGACCACCGCTCGCGCGCATCGGACCGGGAACGAGCCGCAACCGCTCCAGTCTCCCAGATCAGCGCTCTCGATCAGGTCACGCACCGGTGACTCACCCGGCTCTGTTGCGTGTCGTTCTGAGGACGAACACGAAGAACGGGGCGCCGAGGAAGGCTGTGACCACGCCCAGCGGCAGTTCGGCGGGGGCGATCGCGGTGCGCGCGGCGATGTCCACGAGGACGAGGAAGGCCGCGCCGGTGAGCAGGGACACCGGCAGGATCATGCGGTAGCCGGTACCCACCAGGCGGCGGACGATGTGGGGCACGACGATGCCCACGAACCCGATCAGCCCGCTGACGGCGACCGCGGCGGCGGTGCACAGCGAGGCGGCGGCGATCACGGCCACCCGCACGGCGGTGGCGTTGAGGCCGAGGCTGACCGCCTTCTCGTCGCCCAGCGCCAGCAGGTCCAGCAGCCGGCCGGAGACCATGAGCACGGCCAGGCCGACGGCGGCGTAGGGCGCGACCATGCCGACGTCGTCCCAGCCGCCGCGCCCCAGGCCGCCCAGCAGCCAGGTGTAGATGCGCCGCAGCTCCTGGGTGCGCAGCATCTGCACCAGGGTCTGGCCCGCCGACAGGAACGACGACACCGCCACCCCCGCCAGGACCAGGGTGGCGGTGCCGCCGGTCCCGGCGACCGCGCCCAGCAGGTAGGCCGCCGCGACACCGGCCAGCGCGCCGACGAACGCGGCCACCGGCACCAGGGCGCGCGGGGAGTCCAGGAGGTCGGAGCCGTAGGCCAGCACCAGGGTGGCGCCCAGCCCGGCGCCGCCGGCCGCCCCCAGCAGGTAGGGGTCGGCCAGCGGGTTGCGGAAGACGCCCTGGTAGGCGGCACCGGCCGCGGCCAGCAGCCCGCCAACCATGGCACCCAGCACCACGCGCGGCAGCCGCAGCTCCACCAGCACCGCGAACTGGAGGTCGTTCAGCGGCGAGGCCACCGGCGAGAACGGCAGCCGGCTCAGCAGGGCGGCGGCGGCGTCGAGCGGACCGAATCCGGCGGAGCCGGCGGCGGCGCCGACCACCATGGCGGCGGCCAGCACGCCGGCCGAGACCGGTACCCAGATCCAGGCCGGGCGGGGAGCGCGCAAGGGCCGCCGCCTACCGCTCCCGCGCGGCGGCCGTGACGGCCTCGGAGACGCTCTCGGCGAGGTCGACCACGCGCGGGCCCCAGCGGGACGCGATGTCGGGGTCGAGCTGGACGATGTCGTCGTTCTTCACCGCCGTGACGGAGTCGAAGGCGGGGCGGCCGCGCAGGTCGGCCACGGCGTCCTCGCCCTCGTAGGCGAGGAACACGAGGTCGGGGTTCTGGTCGACGATGAACTCCGCCGAGAGCTGGGGGTAGCCTCCGGCGGTGTCCTCGGCCTCGTCGGCGATGTTCTCCAGGCCGAACCGCTCGTAGACCTGCCCGATGAAGGTCTGGGAGGTCGCCGAGTACATGCCGTCGTCCAGCTCGTGGTAGTAGGTCAGGTCGACCTCGCCGACCTCCTCGGTGGTCTCCTGGACCACCGCGTCGAGTTCGGACTCCACCCGGTCGGCGGCCTCGTCGGCCTCCTGGGCGTGCCCGGTGGCCTCGCCGAGCATGCGCATCTGGGAGTAGGTGTCGTCCAGGGTCTCGGCGGCCGGGATCAGCAGCACGGGGACGTCCACCTCGCGCAGCTGGGCGGCGGCGTCCTCGGCGTCGCGGGCCATGATGACCAGGTCGGGGTTGTACTCGCTGACGGCCTCCACACTGGGGGTGAACCCCGACAGGTCGGTGGTGGGCGCGTCCTCGGGGTAGTTGGAGAACTCGTCGGCGGCGACCACCTGGTCGCCCGCGCCGATCTCGAACAGCATCTCGGTGCTGCTGGGCGACAGCGAGACGATGCGCTCGGGGCGGGCCTCGATGGTGACCTCGCCGGTGCCGTCCTCGACGGTGACGGGGAAGCCCTCGCCGGGGGAGGCGGCTCCCTGGTCCTGATCGGCGGGCTCCTGGCCGCCGCCGCAGGCGGAGAGGGTGAGTGCGGCCAGCAGCAGGACGGCCGGCAGGCGACGGGCGCTGCGCACGGGACTCCTTCACGGGCTGGGCAGGGAACGGGCAGCCCGCGGGCGCGGAGCGGTCCGTCCTTCCTGCGAGGACTGGGAACACCGCGGCACCGGTGAGGCGGCCTGGCTCGTCCCGCCTCGCGCGCGGCCCAGGGGCCGTGCGGGGGCGGGCGTCACAGTTGCGGGACAGCGCCGGGTTGCGCGGTGCGCCCGAAAGGGCGCCCGCACCGGACTTCGCTCGCTCGGTGCCGTCGCCCGGCCGGTCAGGGCACGGGCGACTCCCCCACTCTAACCGGCGGCCGGGGGCCGGGCGCGGGCGGGTGGCGCGGCGCGGCCGGTCAGGGGCCTGGCCGGTCGCGGTCCAGCTTCTGGCTGATGACCTGGGAGATGCCGTCGTTCTGCATGGTGACGCCGTAGAGGGCGTCGGCGGCCTCCATGGTGCGCTTCTGGTGGGTGATCACGATGAGCTGGGAGGAGGCCCGCAGCTCCTCGAAGATCACCAGCAGCCGCTGGAGGTTGGTGTCGTCCAGCGCGGCCTCGACCTCGTCCATGACGTAGAACGGCGAGGGCCGGGCCTTGAAGATGGCCGCGAGGAAGGCCACGGCGGTCAGCGAGCGCTCGCCGCCCGACAGCAGCGACAGCCGCTTGACCTTCTTGCCGGGCGGCCGCGCCTCGACCTCGATGCCGGTGGTGAGCATGTTGTCGGGGTCGGTGAGCACCAGGCGGCCCTCGCCGCCGGGGAACAGCCGGCCGAAGATCTGGGTGAACTCCCGCTCGACGTCGGTGTAGGCGGCGGAGAACACCTCCTGCACCCGGGCGTCGACCTGCTCGACCACCGACAGCAGGTCGCGGCGGGTCTTCTTGAGGTCCTCCAGTTGGGCGTTGAGGAAGGCGTGCCGCTCCTCCAGGGCGGCGAACTCCTCCAGCGCCAGGGGGTTGATCTTGCCGAGCTGGTTGAGCTGCCGCTCTGCGGCGCGCGCCCGCTTCTCCTGGACCTCGCGCACGTAGGGGACGGGCACGGCCTCGTCCTCGGGGGCGTCGGCGGGCGGCGGCACGGGCACGCGCGGGCCGTACTCGGCGATGAGGGTGTCGACGTCCACGCCCATCTCCTCCACGGCCCGGGTCTCCAGCTGCTCCAGGCGCAGCCTGCGCTCGGCGCGGGCGACCTCGCTGCCGTGGACGACGTTGACCAGCTTCTCCAGCTCCACCGACAGCTCGCGGACGCGGGCGCGCACGGTCTTGAGTTCGGCGTCGCGGGCGGCGCGCTCCTCCTCGGCGGTTCGTCGCTCGGTGTCGGCGTGGGCCAGCGAGACGGCGATGCGCTCCAGGGCCTGGGCGGCGGCGTCGGCGACCGCCTCGGCGACCCGGGACTGCCGGCGGCGGCGGGCGCGCCGCTCGGCGGCGCGGCGGCGGGCCTGGCGCTCGGCCTCGGCGGCGCGCAGCAGGGAGTCGGCGCGCCCGGCGATGGAGCGCACCCGCTCCTCGGCGGTGCGCACCGACAGCCGGGCCTCGGTCTCGGCGGCGCGCGCGGCGCTCGCCGCATCGGCCAGGGCGTCGCGGCGCTCGGTGTCGGGTTCGCCGTCGTCCAGCGGCTCGGCCTCGGCCTCGGCCAGCCGTGTTTCCAGGTCGGCGAGCGCGTCGAGGTCGCTCTGCCGGCCGGCGGCGGCCTTGGCGGCGGCGGCCGTGTAGCGCTCGACCTCGGCGGCGGCGGCGCGCGCCTGCCCGCCGAGCTTGCCCAGATGCTGGGCGGCGTCGTTGCGGCGCTTGTCGGCGGCGCGGCGGCGGGCGGTGACCTCGTCCAGCTCGGTGGCGAGGTCGGCCCGCTCCTCCTTGGCCTCGGCGAGGTCGGCGGCGGCGCGCCGGGCGGTTTCGGTTGCCCGCGCGAGAAGCTGGGCGGCCTCGTCGACGGCGGCCTGCACCTCCAGCAGGCTGGGCGCCGAGGACGACCCGCCCTGCACGAGCCCGGGGCCGAACACGTCGCCCTCGGCGGTGACGGCGCGCAGGTCGGGGTGGGAGTCGAGCAGGTCGCGGGCCGCCGGCGCGTCGGCGACCAGCACCACGCGCTCCAGCAGCGCGGTCAGCGCCCCGTGCAGCGGCGCGGGGGCGGTGACGGCGTCGAGGGCGTAGCGCAGGCCCGCGGGCGGCCGCGGCCATTCGGCGCGGGGGACGGTGGCGGCGGCACCGGCGCCCACCACGATCCCGGCGCGCCCGGCGTCGTCGCCCTTGAGCAGGTCCAGCGCCGCCAGGGCGTCGGCCAGGGACTCCACCGCCACGGCGTCGGAGGCGGCGCCCAGGGCGGCGGCGACGGCGGTCTCGTGGCCGGGCTCGACCTCGACCAGCGCGGCGACGGAGCCCAGCAGGCCCGGCAGGCGGTCGCCGGCGGCCATCAGGGCGCCGGCGCCGTCCTTGCGGGCCAGGCCCATCTCCAGGGCCTCCTTGCGGGCGGCCAGTGCGGCGCGTTCGCGCTCGGCGGTGCGCTCGGCGTCGCGCAGCTCGTTGAGCCGGGCCTCGACGGCGGCCAGCCGCTCCTTGGCGCGCTCGTAGGCGGCGTCGAGTTCGGCGTCGCCCTCGTCCAGGCCGGCGGCGTCGGCCTCGGCGAACTCGTACTCGGCCTGGGCGGCCTCGGCGCGCTCGCGGGCCTCGACGGCGGCGGCGTCCAGCCGCTCGACCTCGGCCTCGGAGGCGGCGAGCCGGCTGCGCAGGGCGTCGACGCGGCCCCGCAGCTTGGCCAGGCCCTCGCGGCGGTCGGCGGCGGCGCGCGCGGCGGCGGCCACCCGCCGCTCCTCCTCCTTCAGCGCCTCCTCCGCTGCGGCGCGCTCGGCCACGGACCGCTCCAGGACCTCGCGGGAGTCGTCCAGCCGGTACTGCAGCTCCTCCTCCTGGGCGCGCGCCTCCTCGGCCTCGCGCTCCAGGTCGTCGGGGTCGCGGCCGAAGCGCTCCTCGCCGGGGTCGGCGGCCAGGTGGCGGTGGCGCTCGGCCGCCAGGCCGGCCACGGCGCTGAGGCGCTCCTTGAGCCGGGACAGCCCGTGGTAGGCGTCCTGGGCGGCGGCCAGCAGCGGGGCGGCCTCGGTGGCGGCGGCCTCCAGGGTGGCCTCGCGCGCCTGGGCGTCGGCAAGGGAGCGCTCGGCGGCCTCGCGGCGGGTGCGCACGGCGGCCTCGTCGGCCTCCTCCTTCTCCAAAGCCTCGCGCAGGGTGACGATGTCGTCGGCGAGCAGCCGCAGCCGGGCGTCGCGCAGGTCGGCCTGGATGACGGCGGCGCGGCGGGCGAGTTCGGCCTGGCGGCCCAGCGGCTTGAGCTGGCGGCGCAGCTCGGCGGTGAGGTCGGTGACGCGGTCGAGGTTGCCCTGCATCGCGTCCAGCTTGCGCAGCGCCTTCTCCTTGCGCTTGCGGTGCTTGAGGATGCCGGCGGCCTCCTCGACCAGGGCCCGGCGCTCTTCGGGGCCGGCGTGCAGCACGGTGTCGAGCTGGCCCTGCCCGACGATGACGTGCATCTCGCGGCCGATACCGGAGTCGCTGAGGAGGTCCTGGATGTCCAGCAGCCGGCAGGTGTCGCCGTTGATGGCGTACTCCGAGCCGCCGTTGCGGAACATGGTCCGCTTGATGGTGACCTCGGTGTAGTCGATGGGCAGCGCGCCGTCGGAGTTGTCGATGGTGAGGCTGACCTCGGCGCGGCCCAGGGGGGCGCGGGAGGACGTCCCCGCGAAGATGACGTCCTCCATCTTTCCGCCGCGCAGGGACTTGGCGCCCTGCTCGCCCATCACCCAGGCCAGTGCGTCGACCACGTTGGACTTGCCCGACCCGTTGGGGCCGACGACGGTGGTGATGCCGGGTTCGAACCGCAGGGTGGTGGCTGAGGCGAACGACTTGAAACCGCGCAGCGTGAGGGTCTTCAGGTACACGCCGCGGGTCCTCCTGCTTCACTCGCCACTCGCCGGTCCTCGGCATTCCAGGGTGCCATCAAGAGTGCCATGAACCAGGGGTTTCGGGTGGGGGAACCGCGCGGTGTCACCGGTGGCCGCGGCCACCCGCCCCGTCTCCGGCGCCGCGTGGGGAGCGCGGCGGTCGGGCGGGGCGGTGCTGTGCGGACACGGCGGGGCGCACCGGAGCGGTGCGCCGTTCGCGGGGGGTGGAGTCGTCGTCGCCTGCGGGGCGGAGGGGCGGTCGGCGTGCGCCGCCGCCGCGGACCGGGTGGTCGGGGCCGGTACGGCCGGGCCCGGATGCCCCGCTCAGGGACGCCTGGCCGAAGAAGCGGCGTCCCTTGCTGCGGTACGGAATCGTAGCGGGGGCGTTAGGCGAGCGCGGGCTCGCGGTCCGCCGCGGTGACAGAGACGTCGGCGACGGCCGCCGACAGTTGGTCGTTGCGTGCCTGAAGACGACCGATCTCGTCCTCGAGGTCACGTACTCGCTTCTGCAGTCGCCGCATTTCCTGAACCATCTGAGGGTCAGGACCGCCGACGTGGCCAAACAGAGCCTTCGCCATGATGTGGGTCCTCCACACTGAGTGACCAGTTCGATGCACGCACACATGAGCAAGAGGAGCGCCGCCGAGCATCCCCGGCTGTCTCCTGAGGAAGGGCGCGCGGTCTGCCTTCCAGCGTCTCACCATGGGCGCTACTGGTCAAGATTGAACGAAACCGTACGTAACAAACTGTAACCGGACAGGTCACAAGGGCGCGATCCGGCGTTGAGCACCCCGCGCGTAGGGCTGCCGCGGCGTGAAGCCGACTGCAGGCGGGCGCTCGCGAACCGCGCTACCTTCCCAGGATACTCACCGCTCGGCGAATCCGGAGTACGCGCCCCGGGGATTCTCCCATCGTTCAACCACGCCGGTGACCTCACCAGGGGTTTCACCGCCGCGCAGATGCGCGAGAAGCTGCGCACACCGCTCGCGCGGGCCCTCGGCGACCACCTCCACCCGGCCGTCGGCCAGGTTGGTCGCGGCGCCGGTGAGCCCCAGTTCCAGCGCGCGCGAGCGCACCCACCAGCGGAAACCCACGCCCTGCACGCGTCCGCGCACCCACGCGGTCAGGCGCGCCCCCTCGTCGGCGCCGCCCCCGGCGCCGTGCGTGCCCTCTGTGCTCCCGGTGCCTGCCATGCGCTGCCGCCTCCCGTCTCGGCTCGTGTCACGTGCGGTCCACGGACCCGCCTACCCGCCGCCTACCCGCCGGCGCGGCGCCGGCTGGCAGCGCGGGCAGCTGAACGACGACCGGTTCATGAAGGGGTCGCGGCGGATGGGCGTGCCGCAGCGGCGGCAGGGCAGGTCGCGGCGGCCGTAGGCGTTCAGGCCGCGCTCGAAGTAGCCGCTCTCGCCGTTGACGTTGACGTAGAGGCTGTCGAAGGAGGTGCCGCCCTCGGCCAGCGCCTCGC
The DNA here is from genome assembly GCF_013410565.1 of Streptomonospora nanhaiensis. Lineage (NCBI taxonomy): Bacteria > Bacillati > Actinomycetota > Actinomycetes > Streptosporangiales > Nocardiopsidaceae > Streptomonospora > Streptomonospora nanhaiensis. The sequence continues at coordinate 4,864,253 of NZ_JACCFO010000001.1, read as the reverse complement.
GCAGCACGTCGCGCAGCCGCGCCAGCAGCTCGGCCACCTGGGCGGGGCGCAGCGTGGCGGTGGGGCGCGCCCAGTGCAGCCGCGCGCGCCACAGCGCCTCGTCGGCGTAGATGTTGCCCACCCCGCTGATCAGCGACTGGTCCAGCAGCGCGCGCTTGATCTCGGTGCGCCGGCGCCGCAGCGCCGCCGTGAACACCGCGTCGTCGAAGTCGGGGTCGAGGGGGTCCAGCGCGATGTGGGAGATGACCGCGGGCACCCCGGCCGAACGGCCCACCACGTCGGGCGCCAGCGGCTCGACCATGAGGTGGCCGAAGGTGCGCTGGTCCACGAACCGCAGCTCGCGCTCGTTGTCGGCGCCCAGCCCCAGGCGCACCCGCAAATGCCGCTCGTCGGGGCGGCCGCGCGGCTGGACCAGCAGCTGGCCGCTCATGCCCAGGTGGGCCAGCAAGGCGTCGCCGGAGTCGAGGTTGAGCCACAGGTACTTGCCGCGGCGCCGGACCTCGGTGACGGCGCGGTCCTTCAGCCGCGCGGCGAAGTCCTCGGCCCCCGCCGCGTGCCGCCGGACGGCGCGCGGGTGCAGCACCAGGGCCTCGTGGACGGTCCGGCCGCGCACCCAGTGCTCCAGGCCGGTGCGGACGACCTCGACCTCGGGCAGTTCGGGCATCGGGGGGTCAGGCTCCGTCCTCGTCGGCGACCGCAGCGGCGGACTTGGCGCGGATGGCCTTCCAGGCCGACTCCGCGGCCTGCTGCTCGGCCTCCTTCTTGCTGCGGCCCTCGCCCGTGCCGTAGTCCTCGCCGGCCACGCGGACGGTGGCGCGGAAGGTCTTCTGGTGGTCGGGACCGCTCTCGTCGACGTGGTACTCGGGCACGCCGAGCATCTCCGAGGCGGTCAGCTCCTGCAGGGAGGTCTTCCAGTCCAGGCCCGCGCCCAGGCCCGAGGCGGTGGCGATCAGCGGGTCGAACAGCCGGTGCACGAGGTCGGAGGCGACGTCCAGGCCGCGGTCGAGGTAGACCGCGCCGATGATGGCCTCCAGGGTGTCGGCCAGGATGGAGGACTTGTCGCGCCCGCCGGTGCCCTCCTCGCCGCGGCCCAGCCGGATGTAGCCGCCGATGCCCAGCTCGCGGGCGACGTCGGCCAGCGCCCGCATGTTCACCACGGCGGCGCGCAGCTTGGCGAGCTGGCCCTCGGGAAGGTCGGGGTGCTCGCGGAAGAGGGTGTCGGTGACGATCAGCCCCAGCACGGAGTCGCCCAGGAACTCCAGGCGCTCGTTGGTGGGCAGACCGCCCTTCTCATAGGCGTAGGACCGGTGGGTCAGCGCCCGCGCGAGCACCTTGGGGTCGAGTTCGACACCGATGGCGCGGTAGAACTCGCGGGCCTCGGCCGCGTTGAGTTGAGTGGCCACTCGACGTTCACACTCCTGATCTCCAGCGCGCGGCGCGTGCGCGCGGCTGCGCTCAACTAAGCCGATCAGGGACGCTCGAAAGCGAGGTGGGCGTCGCGGAGGCGGGTGCTCCCCGGCGGCCACCACGGCCTCGGGATAGGCCCGAACCGGCGCGGTCGTCGTGTTGTGTTGCCGTGGTACGTGCGGACCCCAAGAGCCGAAAGGCGGGCCCGGTGGGCGGCGCGGTGCGGGGCTGCCCCCCGCTCGCGCGCCGCGCACCGGACCCGCCGCGGTTCGCGGCCCTTAGGACGGGTTCAGCACCTGGCGGTTGTTGTAGGTGCCGCACGTGGCGCAGGCGGTGTGCGGGAGCTTGTAGTCGCGGCAGCGCGGGCAGGTCACCAGCTCGGGGCGCGACGCCTTCCACTGCGAACGGCGCTTGCGGGTGTTGCTCCGCGACATCTTCCGCTTCGGGACAGCCACTTCAATCCTCCTGGGTCACCCGCGCGGTCGCGGGAGCGGTACTTGCACGGGCGCACCCCGCCGAGGCGGGGAGCACCGCTGTGCCCCGCCCGGGGGTTCGCGGCCGCGGGCGGCGGTCGCGGTGCCGGACGGAGCGGGGGCTCATCGTTCGCCGAACTCCTCGCCGAGGTCGCGCAGCGACGCCCAGCGGGGGTCGATGGCCTCGCCGTGGTTGTGGTCGGGGCCGACGTCGGCGAGCCTCGCCCCGCACTCGGCGCACAGGCCGGGGCAGTCGTCCCGGCACAGCGGCGCGAGCGGCAGCGCGAGCACGACGGCGTCGCGGACCACCGGTTCGAGGTCGAGGAGTTCGCCTTCTAGATAGTAGTCCTCTTCGTCGTCCTCCGCGTCCGTGTCACCGGCCGCCCCGAGGTCGTCCTCGCCGGGGTAGCGGAACAGCTCCTGGAACCCGACCTCGACGGTGTCGGTGATGGGGTCCAGGCAGCGGGAGCACTCGCCCGTGACCTCGGCGCGCGCCTCGCCGGTGACGAGCACGCCCTCCATCACGGCCTCAAGCCGCAGCTCCAGCTCGATCGGCGTGCCCTCGGGCACGGCGGACATGCCCGTGGCGAGCGAGCCGGGCGCGGGCACGGCGCGCTCCACGGTGCGCATGGAGCCGGGCTGGCGCCCCAGCGGCCGGGTGTCGACCACGAACGGGGCGCGTGCGTCAAGACGAGACAGGGTGATCGCGCTTTCAAGGAGTGCCGCCGGCCGCGGAACGCGGGGCGGTGGGCGGGTGGTCGTCGCAACGACGCGTCGGACACGCGGCCGCGCCCGGAACGAAGGCGTAGCCGGTTGGCGAGTATACCGACCGGCCCGGACCGCGCCCAAATCCGCGTTCGCCCCGGTGGGCGGCCCGCCGCGCAACGCCCGCCCTACTTGTACTTGTCGCGCAGCCGCTGCTCGACGTTGGGCGTGACCAGGCTGCTGACGTCGCCGCCGTACTGGGCGATCTCGCGGACCAGGCTGGAGCTGAGGAACGAGTACTTCGGGTTGGCCGTCATGAACAGGGTCTCCACCCCGGACAGGCGGTAGTTCATCTGCGCGATCTGGAGTTCGTAGTCGAAGTCGCTGACCGAGCGCAGGCTGCGGATGATGGCGCTGATGCCGTTCTCGCGGCAGAAGTCCACCAGCAGCCCGTTGAACTGGGCCACCCGCACGTTGGCGAGGTCGGCGGTGCACTCCTGCAGCATCTCGACCTTTTCCTCGACGGTGAAAAGGCCCTTCTTGTGGACGTTGGTCAGCACCGCGGCGACCACCTCGTCATACTGCCGCGCGGTACGCCCGATGATGTCGATGTGGCCGTTGGTGACCGGGTCGAACGACCCGGGGCAGACGACACGACGCACGGTGGATCGATCCTCCTTGACGATCGGACGCTTCCGGCGCGAGGGCTCCACCGCCAGATTCTGCCCGGAGTTTCACGACGGTCCCGAAAGGCTCGCGGCGCGACCGTACCAAAGCGCCGCCTCTCCGTATCGGCGGACCCGGTCGGGTTCGTAGCCCTCGGGCCAGACCAGGTCGGGGTCGCGGCCGGAGCGCTCCACGACCACCAGCGCGCCCGGCGCGAGCCAGCCGCCGTCGCGCAGGGCCACCAGGACCTCCTCGACCTCCGCCGCCGCGACCGCGTAGGGCGGGTCGGCCACGACCACGTCGAAGGGGCCGCCGGGCGGCTCCCCCGCCAGGACCCGCAGGACCCGCGCCGCCGCCACGCGCGCGCCGGGCAGGCCCAGCGCGGCGATGTTGGCCTTCAGCGTGGCCACCACCCGGCGGTCGGACTCCACCAGCAGCGCGTGCGCGGCGCCGCGCGACAGGGCCTCCAGCCCGATCGCCCCGGATCCGGCGTAGAGGTCGAGCACCCGCAGCCCTTCGAACGTGCCGAGGTCCGACAGCGCCGAGGCGAACAGCGCCTCGCGGGCGCGGTCGCTGGTGGGACGGGTGGTGCGGCCGTCCGGCACGGCGATCCGGCGGCCCCGCGCGGTACCGGCGATGATGCGGGTCATATGCGTCACGTTAGCGCGGCGGCACCCGGGGGCGCCGCGCGGCACCGGTGAGCGCCCGGGCGCGGCGGGCGCGCCGCCGCGCCGGTGCCCGGCCCGCGCGCGGGGCGGTGGTCAGGCCTTCTCCAGGAACTCCGCCCGCTCCTCGGGCAGCAGGTCCTCAAGGGCGCGGGCCAGCGGCGGGTGGCCGGTGAGGCCGGGGTCGGCGCCGATCAGCGCGGTGGCCTCCTCGCGGGCCTCGCCGATGAGGTCTTCGTCACGCAGCAGGGTCAGCATGCGCAGCGAGGAGCGCCGCCCCGACTGGGCGTCGCCCAGGACGTCGCCCTCTCGGCGCTGTTCGAGGTCGACCCGGGACAGCTCGAAGCCGTCGGTGGTGGCGGCCACGGCGTCCAGGCGCTGGCGGGCCGGTGTGTTCTCGGGGGCCTCGGTGACCAGCAGGCACAGGCCGGGCAGGCCGCCGCGGCCCACGCGCCCGCGCAGCTGGTGCAGCTGGGAGACCCCGAAGCGGTCGGCGTCCATGATGACCATGGCGGTGGCGTTGGGGACGTCCACGCCGACCTCGATCACGGTGGTGGCGACCAGGACGTCGGTCTGGCCGGCGGCGAAGCGGCGCATGACGGCGTCCTTGTCGTCGGGGGCCAGGCGGCCGTGCAACTGCTCCACGCGCAGCCCGGCCAGCGGGCCGGCGGTGAGTTCGGCGGTCAGCTCGGCCACGGCCAGCGGCGGGCGGCGCGCGGGTTCGTCGCCGGGGGCGGCGGGCTCGGCGGGCGGGGCGAGGCCGGGGTCGTCGGTGTCCTCGCCGCCGGGGGTGTCGCCGCCGATGCGGGGGCACACCACGTAGACCTGCCGGCCCTGCTCGACCTCCTCGCGGACGCGCTGCCAGGCGCGTTCGACGAAGTGCGGCTTGTCGACGGCGGGCACCACGTGGGTGGCCACGGGCGCGCGCCCGGCCGGGAGCTGGGTGAGGGCGACGACGTCGAGGTCGCCGTAGACGGTCATGGCGACGGTGCGCGGGATGGGTGTGGCGGTCATGACCAGCACGTGCGGGCGGCCCTCGGCGGCCTTCTCGCGCAGGGCGTCGCGCTGCTCGACGCCGAACCGGTGCTGTTCGTCGACGACCACCAGGCCGAGGTCGGCGAAGGAGACGTGCTCCTGGAGGAGCGCGTGGGTGCCCACCACGATCCCGGCGGCGCCGGAGGCGGCGTCGAGCAGGGCCTCGCGCCGGGCGGCCGCGCCCTGGGATCCGGTGAGCAGGGCGACGCGGGTGGCGTGCTCGGCGCCGTCGATCTGCCCGGCGCGGCCCAGCGGACCCAGCATCGCGCTGATGGAGCGGTGGTGCTGCTGGGCCAGGACCTCGGTGGGGGCCAGCAGCACGGCCTGGCCGCCGGAGTCGACGACCTGGAGCATGGCGCGCAGCGCGACCAGGGTCTTGCCCGCGCCGACGTCGCCCTGGAGCAGCCGGTGCATGGGGTGGGCGGAGTCGAGGCCGGCGGAGATGGCGGCGCCGACCTCGGCCTGGCCCTCGGTGAGCGTGAAGGGCAGGGCGGAGTCGAAGGCGTCGAGCAGGCCGCCGGCGACGCGGGGGCGCGGGCGGGCCGAGAGCGCGGCGGCCTCGCGGCGGCGGCGGGCCAGCGCGAGCTGCAGCACGAACGCCTCGTCCCACTTCAGCCGCACCCGGGCGCGGCCGATCTGGTCGAGGTCGGCCGGGCGGTGGATGCGCTCCAGGGCCTCGTGCAGCGGGAGCAGCCGGCGGCGGGCGCGGAGGTCGGGCGGGAGGGGGTCGGGGAGGTCGGCGGTGGTCTGGTCGAGGAGCACGCCCACGCACCGGGCGATGTCCATGGAGGACAGGTCCTTGGTGGCGGGGTAGATGGGGATGGGGCGTTCGGCGAACTCGCGGGCGCGGGAGTCGGCGGTGCCGTCGTCGGGCAGCATCTCGTAGACCGGGTGGGCCAGCTGCTTCTTGCCCCGGTAGGTGGAGATCCTGCCCGCGAACATGCCGCGCCGGCCGGGCAGGAGTTCGCGCTGGTGGAACCCGACCTTGGCGAAGAACGCGAGCGTGAGGCGGCCGGTGCCGTCGGTGATGACGACCTCCAGCAGGCTGCGCGGGCGCCCGCCCGGGCCGCGCCGGAGTTCGCGCTTGTGCGCGGAGTGCACCTGGGCGACCACCGTGACCTGCTCGCCCTCGGCCAGGGCGGCGAGGTCGGTCAGCTCCCCGCGGGTGGCGTAGCGGCGCGGGTAGTAGCGCAGGAGGTCGCCGGCGGTGTGGAGGTCGAGTTCGGCGGCGAGCTTCTTGGCGGCGGTGGCGCCGAGGGTGGTGCGCAGCGGTTCGTCCCAACTGATCACGCGACCCCTCCCCTGGACACGGCTGCGGACGTGTGCTGCTGACACGCTAGACCGTTTGTACACGCTCGGGCCGACAACCCGGGCGGCCGCGCGGCGGCGTCGGCGCGGGGCGGTGACCGGGGCGGGCGCCGGCGGCGCGGGCGGCGCGGGTGGGCGGGGGCGGTATAGTTGGGGTTTGGACGTGCAGTGCCCGCGCCCGGTCCGCCGGCCGCGCCGCTGGCGGCCTGATATCCCGGGACCGGCTTTCCGGCCCCGATCCCGCGTGCGCGTTCCCGCCCGCAGGCCGGCTGCTCCGCTGGTTGGAGACCGGTGCGGGTCCTCGTGTACGCTCCCACGGTTGGCGCGCCGCGCCAGCCTGCTCACCAGACCTCTCTCGGGGCCCGCACCGCTGTCGGATGCGGATCCGAGCGCCTGAATGGAGTTACCGTGGCTTCCGTCTGCGACGTCTGCGGCAAGGGACCAGGGTTCGGTAACAGTGTTTCCCACTCGCACCGCCGCACCCGCCGCCGCTGGAACCCCAACATCCAGACCGTGCGCACCCGCGTGGGCGGCACGCCCAAGCGCCTGAGCGTGTGCACGTCCTGCATCAAGGCCGGCAAGGTCGACCGCTGACCGCGGACGCCCTTCGCGCCCTGCCGCTGTCGTAGGAGTCCGCTCTCCACGGCGCCCCTGAGCGCCACGGCTTCGCCGTGGCGCTTTTCGGCGTTCCCGGCCGCGTGCAGGAGAGTGGGGCGGCGGGGCGGTCGCCGGGGGGTCACTCCCCGGCGAGGTCGCAGGGGCGGCCGTTGAGCGCGCAGGTGACCGGCGCCTGGGCGGTTCCGGCCGCGGTGAAGCTGAGGGTGACCGACTCCCCCGGCCCCAGGCCGTCGGAGGAGTCGGGCGCCCGGGCCACCACCCCGTGCTCGGTGGCCCGCCAGTCGACGTCGCGCACCGAGGTGACGGTGGCGTCGGCGAACTCCAGCGCCAACTCCCAGTCGGCCAGCACGGCGGTGCCGGTGTTGGTGACGGTGACGGCGCCGGTGAACCCGGTGGCCGAGGACTCCACGGTCTCGTAGGAGACCACGCTGACGGTGGAGGAGGCGCTGTCGGCGCTGCCGCCGGGCCCGGTGCCGGGCTGGGCGGCGTCGGCCTCGGCGGTGGGCGGCACGCGCTCGCCGGCGCCGGGTGCCGGGCTGCCGGAGTCAGGGGGGTCGGAGAACCGCAGGTAGATCTGCGTGGTGCTGTAGCCGAAGAGGGTCAGGGCGAGGGTGACGCCCGAGACCAGGAGCACGTTGATCAGCCGGGGCGGCTGCACGCGCTTGGGAACGGTGGAGCCCAGGAAGTAGCCCACGGCGGCGAGTCCGCCGGGGTTGGCGGGTTCGGCCCGGTGCGCGCCGCGGGACTCGCGGGTGCGGGAGCCGCCGCGCCGCGGGCGCTCGGCCAGGGGATCGCGGCGTCCGGCGCGCATCCGCTCGGAGATGTCCTCGGGCGGTTCCGGCGTTTGCGAGCCGGCAGGCCGGTGATCCGTTCCACGTGGCCGCACGGTGACCCCGATCCGGTGCTGACTCCAAGAAGCAGGCCGAGCTTAGCGCGATTCGGCCTTCGAAACCGACACCCTAACCCCGCGTCCGTGAAACCTGACATAGCGTCCGGGCGGGGTTCGCGGGCCCCGGGGGCGCCGGCAGCGGCCGGTGCGGGTCCGGGGAGCGGGTCGGGAGCGGGGTGCCGCGGCGGGGGCGGACGGGGCGGTCGGGGGACCGGGTTCAGCGGAAGTGGTCCCAGCCGCGCGCCCGGGCGGGCCGGCCGTCCACGGTCACCACCGCGCCGTCGGCGCCGGGCGCGGCGGCCGACCCGATGCGGCGCCACTGCGGCGGCAGCTCGGTACCGGGCGGGAACGCCGCGGCCAGCGCGTGGTCCTCGCCGCCGAACAGCATGCGCTCGACGGGGCCGCGCCGGGCGGCGCCCAGCCGCTCCAGCAGCGCCGCGGCCTCCTCCAGGGCGGGGTCGGGCACCAGCGCGGCGGTGTCGAGGTCGATCGCCACCCCGCTGGCGCGGGCGACGTGGCCGAGGTCCTGCACGAGGCCGTCGCTGACGTCGAGCATGGCGCGGGCGCCCAGGCGCGCCGCGTGCGGTCCCTCGGCGTAGGGCGGGCGCGGGCGGCGGTGCTCGCGCAGGCAGGCCGCCCACGCGGGGTCGGCGCCGCCGGCGGCCGCGCCGCCGAGGGCGCGCCGGGCGTCCTCGGGGCCGAGCACGCCCGCCTCCAGCAGGTCGTAGCCGGCGCTGGACAGGCCGAGGGGGCCGGTGACGGCGATGACGTCGCCGGGCCGGGCGCCGTCGCGGCGCACCGCCGGGCGGCCGCCGAGGTCGCCCAGCGCGGTGATGGCCACGGTGATGGTGTCGGCCGCCACGGTGTCGCCGCCCACGACGGCGCCGCCGGCGTGGGCGCATTCGGCGCGCAGGCCCTCGGTGAGGCCGTCGGCCCAGCTCAACGGGAGGTCGCGGGGTGCGGCAAATCCCACAAGGAGCGCCGTGGGGCGGGCGCCCATGGCCGCGATGTCGGCGAAGTTCTGCGCGACGGCCTTGCGCCCGACGTCCTCGGGCGAGGACCACGCGCGGCGGAAGTGCCGGTCCTCGACCAGCAGATCCATCGTGGCGACGACCCGGTTGTCGGGTGCGGTCACGATTGCGGCATCATCGCCAGGACCGAGGATTACGTCGCCGGTTCCGGGGAATTGGGCGGTCACGCGCGCTATCAGGCCGAATTCGCCGGCCTCCCCAATGGTGCTCCACACAGCCCTCAGGGTACGGTGACGCCTCGGCGCAGTGGTCTAGACCCGCGCGGACCGGCCCGACGCCTCGGCTCGGCCGCGACGGCGACGGAGCACGGGCGCGACGGGCAGGGCGGAGTTCAGGCACAACGGGTCCGGGCGGCGCGGCGGCGCACCCGGGCGCGCGACGATCCAGCAGGAGGCTTCCATGGTGCAGGCATATGTGTTGATCCAGACGGATGTGGGGCGGGCCGCCGAGGTCGCGCGCGACATCAGCGACATCGAGGGGGTCACGCAGGCCGAGGACGTCACCGGTCCCTACGATGTGATCGTGCGCGCGCAGGCCGACGACGTCGACGCGCTCGGGCGCCTGGTCGTGGCGCGCATCCAGCGCCTCGACGGGATCACCCGCACGCTCACCTGTCCGATCGTGAACATCTGAGGGGACCGGCGACCTCCCATGCGACGCGCGGCGGCGGCGCTGGCCGCCCTCACGACCGTTGCGGCGGCCGCGGGCTGCGCCTCGGGCACCGTGCGGCTGCCCGCGCCCAGCCCCGCCCCCGAGGCGCGCGACGTCTGCCGCGATCTGGTGGAGCGGCTGCCCGACACCCTGGTGGACCAGCCGCGCGCCGAGGTCGAGCCGGACACCCCCTACGCCGCGGCCTGGGGGGATCCGCCGATCGCGCTGCGCTGCGGCGTGGCGCGCCCGCCGGCGCTGGCGCCCGACTCCGAGCTGATGGTGGTCGAGGAGGTCGCCTGGCTGGCGGAGCCCCCGGCCGAGCCCAACCTGTACACCGCCGTGGGCCGCGAGGTCTACGTCGAGCTGACGCTGCCGCCGTCCTACGGGCCGCCGGCCCAGGGGCTGGTGCGCGTCAGCGAACTGATCGCCGAGGAGATCCCGGCGCTGCCCTCGGGCGAGCTGTAGCCAGGGGACCCCATCGGCAACGCGGAAACGCCCGCGCCCCGGCCGCTCGGGTAGGAGCGGCCGGGGCGCGGTGTCGGTAACCGGGCCGGATGCCTACATGCCGCCGTTGAGGGCTTCGAGGCCGCCGGCCTCCTCCAGTTCCTGGGCGTTCATGTTCAGGCCGCCCGAGCAGGCCGCGCCGGGCTCGGGGACGTTGGGGCTGCGCTCGAAGGCGCGCAGGAACCGGGACAGCCGCTCGTCCTCGGGCGAGTCGAGCCGGATCTGGTTGCCCCACGCGCTGGCCACGATGGGCGAGGGCATGTCGCCGTCCTCGTAGGGGCTGACCAGGACGTAGCTGCCCTGGGAGTACAGCGAGGCGAGCTGCTCGACCTGGTCCTCGGGAAGGTCGGGCTCGTAGGTGATCCACACCGCGCCGTGCTCCAGGGAGTGCACGGCGTTCATGGTGGAGACCGGGGCGTCGTAGACGCCGCAGTTCTGCCAGACCGCGTGGTGGTCGCCGCCCGCGGGCGGGGTCTGCTCGTAGTCGACGGGCTCGGTGACGTGGTTGTTGGTCAGGTCGTCGAAGGTGCGCAGGCCCTCGATGGTGGCGGGGTCCCTCTGCTGCCCGCGGTCGTAGGCCACCCAGACGCCGAATCCGACGAGCCCGGCGAGCACCACGCCGGTGACGGAGAACGCGGAGATCCGGAGGAAGCGCCGGCGCCGCTCCTCGCGCTCCCGCTGGATGCGCCGTTCCTCGGCTTTCCGGCGGCGTTCGGCTGCGTTCTTTGCCACTGCGGTTCTCCCGGGGTGGTTCGACTGGGGTACTGGAGCAAGGTCCCGTTACGCTCTGGAAGCGCAGGTCTCCGTCCGGAACGCCCGATTAGCCAGATTGGTTCCCATAAGTGGGGAAGAGCATATGACAGAGTCGGTCGACGAAGACACCCCGCGCCCCACCCCCTCCGCCCCCCGGCGGCGCGCGGCGGTTCCGCTGGTCATCGCGCTTCCGCTGGTGGCGGCGGCCCTGGTGGCGGGCTACCTCCTGGGGCGGCCGGTGCAGCCGATCGACAGCTCCGCCGACGCCGGTTTCCTGCGGGACATGAGCGTGCACCACTCCCAGGCCGTGGACATGTCACTCATCGTGCTCGAAGAGGCCGACGACCAGGTGATGCGCACCGTGGCCACCGACATCCTGCGCACCCAGCAGGAGCAGATCGGGCGCATGCAGGGCTGGCTCGTGCAGTGGGACCTCCCGGCGCGCGGCGCGCGCCCGGCCATGGAGTGGATGGCCGGGCACGGGCACCACGGCTCGGCCGAGGACATGCCCGACCGCATGCCCGGCATGGCCACCGAGGCGGACCTGGAGGACCTGCGCGCGGCCGAGGGCGAGGACGCCGAGATCCTGTACCTCCAGTTGATGATCGAGCACCACGAGGGCGGCATCGAGATGGCCGAGGCCGGGGCCGACCTCGCCGGGGAGCAGATGGTCGCCGACTTCGCGGCGGGCATGGCCGAGGCGCAGCAGAGCGAGATCGACCTGATGGAGGACATGCTCCGCGAGCGGGGGGCGTAGCCGGAGGAGTGGCCTTGGTGGCCTTGGTGGCCTCCGGGGCCTTCATGGCCGACCGACGGGCCGACGGGTTGGCGGGACCGTGGGTTGGCGGGCTGGGCCGGGGAGCAGCGACCGGGGCCGGGGTCGGCGGACCAATGGGTCCGTGGGCCTGTGCTTCGTAGGCCGATGGATCATCGGTTCTCGTCGTGGACGGCCGGGGTAGCGACGGGGCGGCAACGGCGGCGGACACCCGGCTCAGCGGTGATCGGCACCCATGGCGGCTGGTCGAGGCCGCGACGGGGCACCGAAGGCGGCGGGGGCAAGGCCGGGCGGTCACCGGTACGGCGGACTCGGGTGCAGGCCGAGACGCGGCGGCGACGGCGGCGGACACCCGGCTCGGCTGTGACCGAAACCGGGAGCGGCGGCCACGGCCCCGACGGGAGCGGCAACAGCACCGGGTGGCCGGGCCCGGCGGCCACCGGCTCAGCCGGCGGAGGATCAGGGCCGCGACGAGACGCCGAAGGCAGTGGCGCGGGGAGGCGGGTCAGCGCGCCGCGTCGGATCGCTGTCGGTCGGACTCGCAAGAATCCGCATATCGTCGGCGCACTGGGCGACCTTTTGTTGCGTTTTGACGGTTTTTACTCACCATTGCACGCCTGAATGGCGCCCTCTCCGCCCGCAACCTCACCACAATGTCCACGATGTGAGACACCAGACCCTCCTCGGGATGCATTTGCACCTTTCGCCCCTTTTTTAAAAGCGACGAGTTAGCGGTTTCGGGCCACCGGACGACCGTGGAGGCTGGATCGTCGCAAGAGACCCCACTTCGTCTCACATTGTGAGACAAAGCGGGGTGCGCAAACGCTTTCCCTCCCCGTTTCGGGAGTCGGCCGACACTGAGGCGAGAATCGTCGCCGGATCGCGGACACCGACCGCGCCCCAACCCGCGTGGCCCCGCCCCGACACCCCCCACCACCCGCCGCCCTCGCCACCCCGACGCCACCTCCGCCACCCGCCCGGGCGGCCGATGACCGCTCGCCCGCACCCGATCGACCGCCCGGCCGCACTAACACCCCGGCGCCCCACCCAGCACCGCCGCAGTGCCTGTACCTGCCTGCACCTGCCCGCAACCACGCCCGTCGCGGGCGCCGCTCGCCCGCTCGCCGCGCCCCTCCCCTCCCTCTCCGCCGCCCCGCCCATCCCCCTCCGCCGTCTCCGACGTCGCCCCGGCCACCTCCACCGCCACCACCCCGGAAAGGCCCTGCCATGCCGCTCGTCCGGATCGACGCGCTGCGCGCCGACCCCGCCCGCCTCGACGCCCTCGACCGCGCCGTGCACGAGGCTCTGGTCGAGACCATGGGCTTCCCGCCCGACGACCGGTTCCAGATCCTGACCAGCCACGAAGGGACCACCAGCGACCTGCGCTTCGACGACCACCTCGGCGTGCACCGCGGCGAGGGGATCGTCTACGTGGCCATCACCCTGCGCGCGGGGCGTCCGGCCGGGCGCAAGCGTGCGCTCTACCGCCGGATCGCCGAACTCGCCCACGCCTACGCGGGAACCGAACCGCGCAACGTGTTCGTCTGCCTCACCGAGAACACCTCGGCCGACTGGTCGCTGGGCGAGGGCGTGGCGCAGTACGCCCCCGGTCCGGCGGGCGGCTGAAACCCGGTCTCGGCGAGCGGATCACCCCCGGCGCGGCCATCACGCCCCTCATGGTGACGGCGCCACGAGGCCATGAACTCGGTCACATCCGCGCGCCGCCGCGGCGCCCGCGGCGGCGCGCGGCGGCACCCCCCGCACCCCCGCCCTCTCCCGATCCCGCGTGTCAGCCCAGTTCACCGGCCCGGACCCCGGCGCGGACCCGCGGCCGGCCGCCGGCTCCCCTCCCGGAGCCGGGTCCGCGCGGTGACGCGGGCCTCCCTGCCCCCGGTCGACGTACTACACGTCGTAGTTCTACGATTCGTAGTACTACGAGTCGTCGATGACTCTTAGGCGGTTGGAGAGGCGGGCATGGACGCTCTGGATCTCGCACGGTGGCAGTTCGGTATCACGACGATCTACCACTTCCTATTCGTGCCACTGACGATCGGCCTGTCCGTCATCGTCGCGTCGCTGCAGACGGCGTGGTACCGCACCGGGAAGCACCAGTACCTCCAGGCCACCAAGTTCTTCGGCAAGCTGTTCCTCATCAACTTCGCCATGGGCGTGGTGACCGGGATCGTGCAGGAGTTCCAGTTCGGCATGAACTGGAGCGAGTACTCGCGGTTCGTCGGCGACGTGTTCGGCGCGCCGCTGGCCATGGAGGCGCTGCTCGCGTTCTTCCTGGAGTCGACCTTCATCGGACTGTGGATCTTCGGCTGGGACAAGCTGCCCCGCAAGGTCCACCTGGCCTGCATCTGGGCGGCGGCCATCGGCACCAACCTGTCGGCCTACTTCATCCTGGCGGCCAACGCCTGGATGCGCCACCCGGTCGGCTACACTCGCGACCCCGAGACCGGGCGCGCGCAGCTCACCGACATCTGGGCGGTGCTCAGCAACAACCAGGCGTGGTCCACCTACCTGCACGTCGTCTCGGCCGCCTTCATCACGGCGGGGATGTTCGTCGCCGCGGTGAGCGCCTACAAGATCTGGCGCACCCGCGCCGCGGCCGCCGAAGGCAAGGCGGGACGTGAGCGGGAGCTGTTCCGCGCCACGCTGCGCACCGGCATGGTCGTCACCCTGCTCGCCGGCGTGCTGGCCGTCTACTCCGGTGACCACCAGGCCAAGCTCGCCGCCGCCTACGAGCCGATGAAGCTGGCCGCGGCCGAGGCCCACTGGGAGACCGAGGAGGGCGCGCCGTTCTCGACGTTCGCCGTCGGCGACACCGAGGAGCGGCTCAACGTCATCGACGTCACCGTGCCCCACGTGCTCAGCTTCCTGGCCACCGGCGACATCGACGGCACCGTGCACGGCATGAACGACCTCCAGGCCGAGTACGAGCGCCTCTACGGCGAGGGCGACTACATCCCCAACGTCTTCGTCCTGTACTGGTCCTTCCGGCTGATGATCGGGCTGGGGCTGTTCAGCGTGGCGGTGTCGGCGCTGGGCCTGTGGCTCACCCGGCGCCGGGAGCTGCCCCGCACGCGCTGGTTCTACTACGCGGCCGTGCTGTCGCTGCCCGCCGCCCTGGCCGCCAACATCCTGGGCTGGATCCTCACCGAGATGGGCCGCCAGCCCTGGACCGTCCACGGCGAACTGCTCACCGCCGCCAGCGTCTCCCCCGGGGTCAGCCTGGGCACGGTGGCGTTCTCCCTGGCCACCTTCACCGCGATCTACGGCGTGCTGGCGGTCGTGGAGGCCGGGCTGCTGTGGCGCTACATCAAGGCCGGCCCCTCCCATGTGGTCCCCGACCGGGACGACGACGAGGAGGGCCCCGCCGCCGACGCCCCCGTTCCGGCCTTCGTCTACTAGGAGCCGAGCATGGAACTGCTTCCCCTCGTCTGGTTCATCGCCATCGCGGTGCTGTGGGTCGGCTACCTCGTCCTCGAGGGGTTCGACTTCGGCGTCGGGATGCTGCTGCCGGTCATCGGCAAGGACAACACCGACCGGCGGGTCATGATCAACGCCATCGGCCCGGTCTGGGACGGCAACGAGGTCTGGCTGATCACGGCGGTGGGCGCGATGTTCGCCGCGTTCCCCGCCTGGTACGCCTCGGTCTTCAGCGGCTTCTACCTGCCGGTGCTGGTCATCCTGGTCGCGCTCATCGTGCGCGGGGTGGCCTTCGAGTACCGCGGCAAGGGCGACACCGCGCGCTGGCGGGCGTGGTGGGACCGCGCCATCGTCTTCGGCAGCGCCGCGCCGGCCGTGCTCTGGGGCCTCATCCTCGCCAACATCGTGCGCGGGGTGCCGATGGACGCTGACGGGATCGTCTCGGCCGGACCCGCCGACCTCCTCAGCCCCTACGCGGTGCTGGGCGGCCTGACGACGCTGACGCTGTTCGCCCTGCACGGCGCCGTGTTCCTCACCCTCAAGACGGCGGGACCGGTGCGGGCGCGGGCCCGGGCCGCGGCGCTGCGCTCGGCCGTGGTGGCCGTGCCCGCGGCGGTGGCGTTCCTGGCCTGGACCCAACTGGCCTACGGCGCCGCCTGGACCTGGCCGGTGGCGGCCGTGGCCGCCGCCGCGCTGGTGGCGGCGGTGCCGCTGGTCGCGGGCGGGCGCGAGGGCTGGTCGTTCACCGCGACGGCGCTGACCATCGGCGCCACGGCGGTGGTCCTGTTCGGCTCGCTGTTCCCCGACGTGCTGCCGTCCACGACCGACCCCGCCCACAGCCTCACGATCGCCAACGCCTCGTCGGCCGACTACGCGCTGACGGTGATGACGTGGGTGGCGGTGGTCTTCCTGCCGCTGGTCATCGCCTACCAGGCGTGGAGCTACTGGGTGTTCCGCAAGCGGGTGAGCCGGGAGCACATCGAACCGGCCCCCGCCTATGGTGGCTCTCACACGGCCCCGGGGACGGCGGCCGACGCGGGCGCCGGCGCCGCCGGCTGAGGCCCGGCGCCGCCGCGCGGCGGCCCTCCCCACCCCGACGAGAAACGGACCAGCCCATGAAGCCCCTCGATCCCCGGCTGATACGGACGGCGCGATCCGTCCGGGTGTACCTCGCCGTAACCGTGGTCAGCGGAGTGGCGGTCACCGGGTTCGTGCTGGCGCAGGCGTGGCTGCTGTCGCACGTGATCTCCGGCGCGGCCGAGGGCGCGGGGGCCGCCGAGCTGTCGTGGGCCGTCTCGGCGGTGGCGGCGGTGGCCGTGGGGCGTGCGGCGGTGGCCTACGCGGCGGAGACGGCGGCCCTGCGGTCGGCGGCCAAGGCGAAGTCGGAGCTGCGGCGCAGGCTTGTCGCGCACGTCACGGGAACGGAATCGGGCGGTGCGGACGTTGGCACTCATGGCGGGGGCGCACCACAGGATTCAACAGACGCCCGGAGGCCCAGGGGGTCCTCGGGGGCGGAAGCGGTCTGGTTGTCAGGGCAGGCCGGTTCCGAAGAGGGGACGAGCACCCCACGCGCCGGAGAACTGGTCACACTCGCCACCCGTGGCCTCGATGCGCTGGATGATTACTTCGCCCGGTATCTCCCGCAGCTGGTGCTGGCGGTGCTCGTCCCCGTCGCCGTCCTGGTGGTCGTGGCGGGGGCGGACTGGATCTCGGCCATCGTCATCGCGGTCACGCTCCCGCTGATCCCGATCTTCATGGCGCTGGTGGGCTGGCACACCCAGGCGCGCACGCAGCGGCAGTGGCAGCTGCTCAACCGGCTCGGCGGCCACTTCCTGGACGTGGTGGAGGGTCTGCCCACGCTGGCGATCTTCCGCCGGGCCAAGGCGCAGGCGGCCATCATCCGGCGGATCACCGACGAGCACCGGCGCACCACCATGTCGACGCTGCGGGTGGCGTTCCTGTCGGCGTTCGTGCTGGAACTCCTGTCGACGCTGGCGGTGGCGCTGGTGGCGGTGGAGATCGGCATCCGGCTGATGTACGGGATGCTGGACTTCCAGACGGCCCTGCTGGTGCTCATCCTGGCTCCGGAGGCCTACCTGCCGCTCCGCGAGGTCGGCGCCCGCTTCCACGCGAGCATGGAGGGGGTGGCGGCCGCGGAGCAGGTGTTCACGGAGCTGGAGAGGCGACGAGCGAGCGGAGTGGGCGCTGTCGAAAGCGAAGCCGACCAGCAGCGCCCGCAAAGCGGAGCGAGAAGCCGATCGCTCCAAGAAAACACAACGCTGGAGAGGCGACGAGCGAGCGGAGTGGGCGCTGTCGAAAGCGAAGCCGACCAGCAGCGCCCGCAAAGCGGAGCGAGAAGCCGATCGCTCCAAGAAAACACAACGCTGGAGAGGCGACGAGCGAGCGGAGTGGGCGACGGCGAAGCCCCCCACCCGGCCGCCCCTCCCCCGGCGCCTTCCCGCTCCCCCGAGGGCACCTCCACCGCTCCCTGGATTCGCCTCGATCAGGTGACACTGACCTATCCCGGCCGTGACATCCCGGCCCTCGACCGCGCCGACCTGGTGATCGCGCCCGGACGGTCCGTCCTGCTGATGGGCCCCAGCGGCTCGGGCAAGAGCACGCTGCTGTCCCTGCTGCTGCGGTTCCTGGAGCCGACCTCGGGCCGCGTCCTGATCCGCGAGCCCGGCGCTCCGGACACGCCGGAGGGCTGGACCCCTCTGGACGACGTGCCGCCCGATCAGTGGCGCCGGCGCATCGCGTGGGTGCCGCAGTCGCCCTACCTCTTCGACGACACCGTCGCCGGCAACATCCGCCTCGGCGACCCCGACGCCGGCATGGACGCCGTGCGCCGGGCCGCCGAACTCGCCGAGGCCGACGCGTTCATCCGGGCGCTGCCCCAGGGCTACGACACCCGCCTCGGCGAGCGCGGCGCCCGCCTGTCCGCCGGCCAGCGGCAGCGCATCGCCGTCGCCCGCGCGTTCCTGCGCGACGCCCCCGTCGTCCTCCTGGACGAACCCACCGCCCACCTCGACCCCGACAACGCCGCCGCCGTCCGCGTCGCCGTGCGGCGGCTGCTGGCCGAGCGCACGGGGGTGGTCGTCGCCCACGACGCCCACTGGGCCGACGCCGTGGACGAGGTCGTGGCCGTGCACGCCGGGCACGTCGAAACGGGGGTGCTGTCGTGACCGCCCCGTCCACCCACCCGCCCGCTCCCGGCCGCGACCCGCTGTGGCGGATGATCGCGCTCGCGCGCCCGCGCACCACCCGGTTCGCCCTCGGCGTCCTGCTGGGGGCGCTGGCCGCCGGGTCCGGGGTGGCCCTGCTCAGCGTGGCCGCCTGGCTCATCGCCCGCGCGGCCGAGCACCCGCCCATCACGGCCCTCAGCGTCGCCGTCGTGGCCACCCGCGCCCTCGGCGTCTCGCGCGGCGTCACCCGCTACCTTGAGCGCCTGGTCACCCACGACGCCGCGTTCCGCACCCTGGCCGACGTGCGGGTGCGGGTCTACGAGCGGTTGGCGCGCACCGAGCCGGTGCGCCGGTTCCGCTCGGGTGACCTGGTGTCGCGGCTGGTCAGCGACACCGACGCCACCCAGGATCTGCTCGTGCGCGGGCTGACACCGCCGCTGGTGGCCGTGGTCACCGGCGGGGCCACCGTGGTGTTCTGCACGGTGCTGCTGGTGCCCGGCGGGCTGCTGCTGGGCCTGGGCCTGGTGCTGGCCGGGCTGGCGGTCCCGCTGGTCGCGGCGGCGCTGGGGCGGCGGCCCGGGCGGCGCCAGGCGGCGGCGCGCGGGGAGCTGTCCACGGCGCTGGTGGACACGCTCTACGGCGCGCCGGACCTGGTGGCCTACGGCGCGATGGACCGCGCGGTGCGGCGGGTCACCGACGCCGACGCCGAGCTGACCCGCATCGCGCGGCGCGACGCGGCCCTGCTGGGGTTCGGGGCCGGGGCCACGGCCCTCATCACGGGGCTGACGGTGTGGGGCACGCTGGTGCTGGGCGTGGCGGCCGTGGAGGGCGGGTCCCTCAGCTCGATCTCCCTGGCGGTGCTGGTCCTGACCGCGCTGGCGGCGTTCGAGGTCGTGGCGCCGCTGCCGGCGGTGGCGGCTCGGCTGGGCGCGATCCGGGCGGGCGGCGAGCGGCTGTTCGACGTCCTGGACACCCCGCCCTCGATCGCACCGCCCCGGAGCGCCGCCGCCCACGGCGGGCCGGACGGCGCGGACGGCGCGGCGCTGCCCGTCGGGGCCGACACCGGGCTGCGGGTGCGGTCGCTGCGGGTGCGCTACGGCCCCGAGGAGCCTTGGGCGCTGGACGGGGTGGACATCGACATCCCCGCCGGGCGCACGGTGGCGGTGGTGGGCCCCAGCGGCGCGGGCAAGAGCACGCTGGCCGCCGTCCTGCTGCGCTTCCGCGATCCCGACTCCGGGACCGTGGAGCTGGGCGGGGCCGACATCACCGGCCATCCCGCCGACGCGGTGCGGGCGGTGGTCACCGGGGTGCCGCAGGACCCCCACATCTTCGCCAGCACGGTGCGGGAGAACCTGCGGCTGGCGGCGCCGGGCGCCGACGACGGCCGGCTGTGGGAGGCGCTGGAGCGGGCGCGGCTGGCCGGCGAGGTGCGGGCGATGCCCCAGGGGCTGGACACCGAGGTCGGCTCGCACGGGCTGCGGCTGAGCGGCGGCATGCGCCAGCGGCTGGCGCTCGCGCGGGCGCTGCTCGCGGCGCCGCGCGTGCTGGTGCTGGACGAGCCCACGGCCCACCTCGATCCCGACACCCGCGACGCGGTGGTGGCCGACCTCCTGGCGGCGGCGGAGGGGTACTCCACGCTCCTCATCACCCACGACATGGCGGGCCTGGACCGGGTGGACGACATCTACGTGGTGGCCGGGGGGCGGGTCGTCCAGCATGGCACGCACGCGGAACTGGCCGCCGAGCAGGGCGGGTGGTACGCGGCCGCGCTGAAGGTGTGAGGCGGGCTGTCCACAGGGAAGTGATGCGTGTGGCGCGGCGGGTGCGCCGCTTCCAGCATGGAAGCAGACCGGTCGTCCGTCCGGGGCGGCCGGCACCCTTCGCCCTGGAGGTGCGCCATGGGTGTGCCCACCCTGGTACTGTCCGCCGCGCTGCTCGCCGTTCTCGCTCCGCCGCCGTCCGCCGATCCCGCTCCGGAGGCCGCCATGCAGGACCTGTCAGGCTTCGCCGTTGGCCATCTGCCCGAGGGCACGGGTGAACAGGTCACCGACTTCCACACCGAGTGGGAGGACGTCGCGTTCGCCTCGCGGGTGTGGGAGCGCCCGCTGCCCGAGGGCGGCTACAGCGTCGACCTCAAGGTCAACGTCATGCGCGGGGAGCGGCTGACCGACCTCGCGGCGGTGCGGGCGTTCCTGACCGAGTACCACGAACGCGATCCCGCCGAATGGCGGCTCACCAGCTTCCAGCACGGCGGCGATCCCGGCTTCCACGGGGGCGGGCTGGCCTTCTGGTCCGACGAGCCCGGGGTGGCGGTCGAGGTCCGGCTGGATCCGCACCGGTTCCCCGAATCCGAACTGATGGCCACCGCCCTGGGCATCCAGCGCACCGACTGATCCGGAGTCCGCGCCGCGCCCGCGCCACGGGATGCCCGGCCCGTCCGGCCGCAAGCCCCGCCGGGGCGCATCGCCCGCTTCGGCGGGCCGAGTCCTTCGCGCCCCTCCGGCCGCCTCCGCGCCCGCGGCCCCGGCCTGCCGCGCCTCCGGCCGCCCGCTACCCCCAGTCGCTCCAGGCCGTCCAGTCGTCCAGCCGCCGCCGGTACCGCACCTTGAGCGAGCCGCCCTTGACACTGCCGGTGATCCGGAAGTGCGGCGCGGGCGGGGCCGGGACCTCGGGCACCTCGCTGTCAAGGCTGCCGAACCACGAGGTGTCGACCTTTGCCCGCGCGGTGGCGCTCTCGGGCAGGATGATCTTGGTCTGGCCCCACGGGCCGTGCACCTCGATGTGGATCACGTCGCTGAGCAGGGTGGCCTGGCGGAAGTCCAGGCGGATGTCGCCGTAGGGGTTGCTGACCTCCACCCGGCGCGGCACGTACCAGTTGCCCCGGCGGGCGATGGTGCCGGCCTTGGCCCGCATGACCAGCGGGGCGTCGGCCTGGGGTCGGTTGGCGCGGGGCCGCGGTGCGAGCCCGACCGGGGGCGGCACCACGCGGTCGCCCGGCAGGTCGGCGGTGATGGGCTCCAGGTCGGCGTAGGTGCGCGCGCGGTAGGTGCGGTCCAGCCGCTCCTCCAGCTCCTCCAGGGTGATCCGGCCCTCGCCGGCGGCGTCCTGGAGGATCCTGGCCACGGCGTCGCGGTCGCGGTCGGACGCCCGCATGCCGCGGGCGGGGTGGTCAGGGCTCGTGCCGTTGCCGTTGGCTTCCATGCGACCTCCGCTCCGATCTCATGGTAGGTCCGGCGTGCCGCGGGCGGCCCGTGCCGGACGCCGGACCCCGCCGACCCGGAACACCACCCCACAGGCGCCCAGCACCATGGAAAGCGGTGCCGGGTAAGCAAAACAAGACCATCGGAACGCTCCACCTCTTTCCGTTGCGCATGCGATGATTGGTCGCCAATTGGCACGGTGCCACCGCCGCGGCGAAAGCAATTCCGCACTCGGAGCCGATTCCTCCGGATCGGGGTCCCCCTGCCGCCCCCGCGCGGCACCCGCGGAGGAACCGGGAGGCCGGGCACGGCCCGGCGCCCGGCAGGGGGACGGCCGAGGCCCCTGCCGGGGTGGGACGGACCCCGGTAGGAACCTCGGCCTCCCCCGCCGCACCGCGCCGCCTCCGGCGTCGCGGCGCCTTTTCCGGCCCCCGCCCCCCCGAGCGTCCGAGAACCACCCGTGTGCGCTCGTGAACCGGCGGGCGCCTCCGGGCCGCCCGAGGACCCTCCTCGCTCCGCACGCGGCCGCCCGGTCCCGCCGGGCGCGCCGCGACGGCGGCCATCCCGCCGATCCGGCGCCCCCGGCCGCGCGCACATGCCACCATGCAAGGGGCTCGCCCGCAGGTGCGTTCGCGCATGCGGCGCATCCTTGAGAAGCTACGGCCGACCGCCGCGCGCATCGGCGCCGGCGCGGTTGAGGAGTGGGAGCAGACGGTGGGACACCTGACCCTGGCCGAGCACGCGGCCCGCGTGATGCAGCGCGAGGCCGACCGGCGCGGCGTCACCCTCGAAGCCGACGCCGAACCCCCAGCCGAACTTCCCGGCGAACTGCGCGCCTGGGCCTGCCGCGTGGCCGGCAAGGGCTGGTGCGTGTTCGCCGCCCTGGACTGCCCCAACGAGATCAGCACCCCCGCCCAGCGGGAGTTCCTGCCGCTGTCCCAGGTGCTGGAGTCCACGTGGTGCGTCATGGGCGGCACCGGCTCGGTCCGCGTCCACACCGGCGGTGTGGCGCCCGAGTCCGCCTAGCCGATTCCCCGCCTGACTCGGCCGCCGGGGCGGCCTCCGGGTGAAGCGGTGGATTCCGCGCTCCGGGGGCCACCGTCATCGGATGACCCCACCACGCGGGCTCCGAGACCGCACAAACGGCCGCCACCGGCCGGCCCCTGCCCCCGCAAGCCTTCCCGGCGCGCCGCCCCCGGACACGGCGCGTGACGGCCGCCCGGCCCGACGGTGCCCCCGCGCCCGGCGCCATGCGAACATTCGGCCGATAACGGTCATCCCGCTCGCGCGTTCGGGCCTCTGGTGTCCGTCGCGGCTCTCGCGCTGACCAGAGGCGAACCCGCCCCATGGGCCTCCTTTTCGGTCACCCCCTAACCGAACTTCCGGCCACCGGACTCTCGCCTCTGGGGCGGCCCCGCCGCACCGATATCGGCGGCGGCGGCCCCCGCGCTCGAAAACACCGTCGAAAAATCGCTCTGACCAGCGCGAACACACCCCGGAAAACACCACCGCAACCCGACCGGAATCGGGTTGTGCGCGGCGTTTGCCCAAATTCCGCCGCGAGCATGACTAGGAGTGAACGTGCTGGTGGGACCAGCCGCCGCCCCTCTCGACCCCCGGCCAGGAACGCGAATCGGAGGAACACAGGACGTGCCCAAGCTCGCGATCTCCCCGACCTTCCTCACCGAGTTCTCCCGTCTCGACCACGGCATCCAGGCCGCAGCGCTCTCGGCCGTGCAGGCGTACACGGCCGGCGAACACGACCGTCTCGAACCCGTCGCCGACGCGTCCGACCCCCGCATCCGCCTCCTGCCCGTCGCGCCCGAGTGGGCGGGGGTCGTCGCGCCCGGCGACCAGGACTCCGACTGGCTGGTGGCCATCCGCCCGCACGACGAGGCGGTGGCCTTCGCGCACGAGCTCCCGGCGCCCGCGCCCGCCCCGGCGGTCGAACTGGTCGAGACCGACCCCCTGCCCCGGCTGCCCGAGGTCACCGGCCCCGACGAACTCGCGGCCGACCTCGGCAAGTCCTTCGCCGACTGGCAGATCACGCTCCACCCGCGCCAGCACCGCATCGTCGACGCCCGCTTCGCCGGATCCGCCCAGATCACCGGCGGCCCGGGCACCGGCAAGACCGTGCTCGCGCTGCACCGCGCCGCCCACCTCGCCAACCGCGACGCCGCGCGCCACCCCGGCGAGCACCGGCGCACCGTCCTGCTCACCACCTTCAACCGGCTGCTGGCGCACACGCTGTCCCAGCAGCTCGACCGTCTGCTGCCCGACGAGGAGCCGCGCAGCCGGGTCGAGGTCACGACCATCGACAGCCTGGCGCGCTCGGTGGTGCACGAGCACACCGGGCGCAGCCCCGAGACCCTGGGCAGCGACACCATCGCCGAGCGCTGGCGGGAGTCCGCCCGCGCCGACGGCCTGCCCTACTCCGGGCGGTTCCTCGCCGACGAGTGGGAGCAGGTGATCCTGGCCCAGAACATCACCCGGCTGCCCGACTACATCCGCTGCGAGCGCAGCGGCCGGGTGCTGCACCTGGCGCCCGAGCACCGGGCGCACGTGTGGGAGGCGATCCAGCGCTACACCGGCGCCATGGAGGTCGCCGGGGAGTGGTCCTACCCGCAGGTGGCGCTGGAGGCCGCACGGATCCTCGCGCGCACCGGCACCCGCTACCGCCACATCGTCGTGGACGAGGCCCAGGACCTCCACCCGGCGCACTGGCGGATGCTGCGGGCCGCCGTTCCGCACGGTCCCGACGACCTGTTCATCGTGGGCGACCCCCACCAGCGCATCTACGAGAACCGGGTGTCGCTGGCGTCCCTGGGCGTCAACGTCCGGGGCCGCAGCCACCGGCTGCGCGTCAGCTACCGCGTCACCCAGGAGATCCTGAGCTGGGCCATGCCGGTGCTGGGCCGCCACTCCGCGATCGGCATGGACGACAACGCCGACACCCTCGCCGGCTACCGCTCGCTGCTGCACGGACCCGAGCCGGTGGTGCGCGGCTGCTCCTCGCGGCTGGAGGAGCGCACCGCGCTGGGCGACTGGGTGCGGGTGTGGCTGGAGGCGGGCGCCGCGCCCTCCTCGATCGCGGTGGCCGGGCGCAACCAGTGGATCGTCCGCCACATCACCAAGGAACTCCAGGCGCGCGGGATCCCCACCGCCCCGCTGGACTCCACCGACGACGTCCAGGCGGTGCGGGTGGGCACCATGCACAAGCTCAAGGGCCAGGAGTTCCGCTGCGTGGGCATCGTGGGCATGAGCGAGCCCCTGCTGCCGCCCAAGGCCGCGATCGACTCCGCCGAGGGCGACCCGGTGGCCCTGGAGCAGATCTACCAGCAGGAGCGCAACCTCCTCTTCGTGGCCTGCACCCGCGCCCGCGACGCCCTGTACATCTCCTACGTCGGCACCCCCAGCCGCCTCCTCCCCCACATCGCCGACCCCGAGCACTCGGCCGCCCCCGAGCCCGCCGCCCTCCCCGAACCGGCCCACTCCGCCTGACCGAAATGCCATAAACCCCATAAACGCCATCAGGGCGGGAGCGACCCCCGGGCCGCTCCCGCCCCCGGTCACGTCATCGGCGGCCGAAGGTCCACACAGGCCCCGTCGCCACCGACCCGCTCGACGTTGTCGGCGAACCACCCGGCGCTCAGCAGCGACGCCCGACCGGGCCGGCACGCCCGCGCGGGCGGCTCCTCCAGTTCGCGCACGAAGGTCTCCACGTCGGGCTGCACCAGCGTCGGAGCGTGGTCGCAGTCGGGATCCAGGGCCGTGGCGATCCACAGGTGCGCCGTCCGCCGGATCGACCAGGTCTGCCCGTAGCGCCGCCGCAGGAGAACCAGCAGCGGGTCTTCACCCGCACCACGGCCCGGACGGTCGGCGGAGCCGTGCGCGGCGGTCATCGCCCGATCACCGCCGCCATCCGGAGGACCAGCCGCACCAGATGCACCAACCGGTCGACGTCCGTTACGGCCATACGCGGCGCGATCGGAGAAATGTAACCTCGTACCCGATTCGCCCGCCGACGCGGCGGGCGGATAATGTCGTTCACGTCATCAGCTCCTGTTTAGCTGGTGGCCACGCCCCGGGGGTGTTCGCGCACTCGCCGGGGTCTTCGACGTCCACTGTCCTTTTCCCCGCGTGTTTATGGAGCTGCCTTCCTGTAGGCCACTCTGTAGGCCACCATTGGTTTATGGCGGAGACGTTGCCCGCGCTGCTGAAGCGCCAGAGGGCCGGGTTCGGGTGGACGCAGGCACGGCTGGCGCAGGAACTGTGTGCCGCGTCCGGACGACCGACAGTCACGCGCCAGGAGGTGTACCGGTGGGAGTCCGGACGCCGGATCCCCAAGTTCTGGCTACCGCACCTGGCCACCGTCTTGCAGATCCCCCGGACCGAACTCGAACGGTCCATCGCCTCTGCCAAGGAGAAGTCGGCCGCACTCGACGACTTCTTTCCGCGTGGCAAGGCGCGGCAACGGCAACTGTGCCCTCCGCGCGGTCGCCTTGGCGGCGGTGACGCCGATGACCTCAGCAGCAGGGTGCACGCGCTGCGGTTGGCCGATGACGTGCTTCCTGGAAAGGACCTGATACGGCCCGCGCTGCGGGAGTTGAAAACTGCGGTGCGGCGCACCGAGAACGGCTTTTCGAGCGAAACGGCCGAAAGGTCTTTTCTCGTTCCGTTGGGCGAACTCGCGCAGATTGCCGGGTGGATCGCCTCGGACGCGGGGCGGCAGGGGGTGGCCGAACGCGTCTACCGGCTGGGGATCGCGGCCGCGCGCCAGGCCGGTGACGCGGCTCTGGCCGCGCAGATCGCCGGGTGCCTCGCCTACCAGTGGAGCAACAACGGACGCGAGTCCGAGGGCGTGGCGCTCGCCGAAGCCGCACTCGCCGAGGCCGGACCGGCGGCGCCGCCCCGGGCGCGGGCGCTCTTCTGGGACCGCGTCGCCTGGGCGCGGACCATGACCGGCGACGCCCAGGGCGCCATGCGCGCGCTCGGCGAGGCCGAGTCAGCCCTGGCCCGGCACCGCGACGAGGCCGAACCCGCCTGGCTGTACTGGGTGGACGAGGGCGAACTCCAGATCATGGCGGCCCGCGTCCACACCGAACTCCGCCGCCCCCTGCGGGCGGTGCCGCTACTCACCGAGGTGCTGGCCCGCTACGACACCACCCACACCCGCGAGCACGCCCTGTACCTGTCCTGGCTGGCCGTGGCCTACGCCGACGCCAACGAACCCGAGGAGGCCGCCGCCGTGGCCCGCCGGATGCTCGCGATGTCGGCGAACCTCGGCAGCCACCGCACGTCCCGACGCGGCCGCGCCGTCCTCACCGCCCTCCACCCCTTCCACGACGTCCCCGAGGTCGCCGAAGTACTGGAAACCGTCCACGCCGAATATCGGAATACGGCCAAGGGAGCGCATTGAGCGAAATCCGCGCCCTGCGGGAATTGCTGACCAGGGGCCTAGACAAGCACGCCGGACTTTTCGGCGAGTTCGGCGGCGCGGTTGCGGCGCTGGGGAGATGCGGCGTCGAGTTCTTCGAGGATGATGCGGCGGGCGTAGCCGTTGTAGCGAATGGTCTCCGGGGCCGCGTCGTGGGCGGATTGGAGGACCGACATGGCGGTTTCGGGCTGGTTGTCGAGGTGGAACGCGCGCGCCTGTTCGATGGCGTGCCGGGCGCGGCGCGGGCGTGAGGGGATGGCGTCGCCTGCGGCCCGGGTGGCCTGGCGGACGGACTCTCCTCCGGCACGCAACTCCACGGCGACCGTGACGGCGTGGGCTCCCATGATCACCCGCGAGAACGAGGTCACCGGGTGGTAGTAGTCGGCGGGCAGGCGCCCGGCCACGGCGGCGGCGGTGTCCCAGCGGCCCCACGCCGTGCCGGCCTCGCCCCGCCGTGCGGCCGTGTACCCGGCCTCGAAGGTGAGAGCGCCCCATACGGCCAGGACGTCGTGGTCGGCGTCGGGCAGCCGCCGGGCCAGCTCATCGGCTGTGCGCGCCGTGACCTGATCGGCGGCGTCCCAGTCGCCGGAGTCGCGGTGCGCCTGGGCCATCAGCCAGGCCGCCACCCCGATCGCGTGCGGGTCGCCCGAGTCCTGCGCGGCGACCATGCCGCGCTCGGCGACCCGCCACAGCAGGTCCTGGGCGGGCTGGTAGGCGAGAAAGAACTGGGCGAGCGCGTAGACCTCGGCGAGGAGCGCCTGCGCCGACCTCCATTGCTCCCGGCTCTGCTCCTGCCGCGCCGCCGCCTGGGCGTCGGCGATGAGGTCCGGGAGCAGCGCGCCGATCACCTCGCGGTGGTTCGGCGCCGCGTGCCGGGCGCGCCACGCGCTGTCCAGCCGCGCCCGGATATGGGCTGGCGGCGGAGCGGTGCGCGGATCAGCCAGAGGAACGGAGTTGACGGCCGCGCGCACCGCCGCCAGCCGCGCGTGCCCCGGCCCGGTGAACAGGTCCACCGGCATCCGCTGGTCCCCGGTCAGCTCCGCGAGGTCCCGCACCCGCAGAACCTCGGCCAGCCGCAGCAGAACAGACAGTTTCGGCGTACCCAACCGCCCGTTCTCGACGGCTTTCACCCAGGAAGCGGATTTCCCCACGAGTCCCGCCAGCACTTCCCGTGTCATTCCCCGGCGAGTCCGCGTGAATTTGAGCCGCTGCCCGAAACTCAAACCCGCCTCACCGGGGTCGGGCAAACCGTTGTTCATCAAAGACTCCCGTCCCGCCGTGGCCGTCTCATTGGGCTCAGCATAAAAGGCCGGGATCGCCGCGAGCCGCCTATGCCTCGATGGTTTCCGACAGGTCGCCGATCGAGATTTCCTGGGCCTGGGCCAAGGGCTGGTCGACCTCCAGGTCGGTGACGGTCATGGTGGGCAGGAGCAGGGGCGGGGGGAAGTCGGGGGTGAAGGTCAGAGGGATGCCGAGGATGCTG
Organism: Streptomonospora nanhaiensis; assembly: GCF_013410565.1. Classification (NCBI taxonomy): domain Bacteria; kingdom Bacillati; phylum Actinomycetota; class Actinomycetes; order Streptosporangiales; family Nocardiopsidaceae; genus Streptomonospora; species Streptomonospora nanhaiensis. Next base: position 4,836,036 of record NZ_JACCFO010000001.1, on the reverse strand, counting down.
GCCTTCATGCGGGTGACGTGCATGACGACCTCGCCTGACATCGTCATCTCGGGGATCTCCAGCGCCCCGTCGCCGCCGTCGAACGCGAACCACTGCCGGGCGCCGGTGAACTCCGCGACGTCCATCGACAGCTTGAGGTAGCGCACGGTCCCGTTGCGGGAGGGGTACTCCACGACCCCGTCGAAGGACGCGCCCTCCATGTGGAGGCGGTCGGCGCTCAGCCCCGACTCGGCGGTGTGCGCCGGCCACGGCGCCTCATCACCCCTGCTGACCTGGACCTCCGGCGGCTCGCCGGACTCCTGGGCCCGGCGGCACGCCTCCAGCAGCGCGCGGTACTCCTCCTCGGGCATCGCCGCCGCGCCCTCCTGGACGGTGCACTCGGCGGCGGGCTCGGGCCGGTCGCGCTCCTCCTCCCGCTGCGCGTCCTCGTCGGCGTCCGCGCCGTCCGCGCCGTCCTCGGCCGTGCCGCCATCGCCGGAGCCCTCCTCGGCTCCGCCGCCCGCGCCGCCTTCATCGCCGCCGCCGGGCGGGTCCGACGGGGCGGCGCCGGACTCGCTGGGCGAGGGCGAGGGGGACGGTTCGGAGGTCTCGCCGCCGCCTCCGCCGAACCAGTCGTCCCAGGGCCAGGTGATCGCGGCCGGTCCCGGCACGGCCAGCGCGAGGGCCAGGACCGCCGCCGACAGCGCGTGCAGACTGCCGGGCGGTTCGGCAGCACGGGGCTCGACGGGCGCCGCCCCCCGAGTGTCGATGCGCGTGGTGGGCGACTCCCCACGAGGCTCGAAGCGCGTGGGGGGCGGCTCCTCCCCGCGTGCGTCGGCCTCCGCTTTCCTCGGCGCCTCCGGCGCCGCTCCTGGGGCCTCCTCGTCGGCCGGCCCCGGCGCCTCGCCGGTCGCCCGCTCGGTCCCTACCTCCGGCTCCTCCCGCGCGGCCGCCCGCCGGGCGGCCTTCCGGCGCGCGGGGCGGTCGGGCACCCAGGCGATGGTCAGTGCGCCGCCGACCAGGCCGAACAGCATGCCGAAGACGAACCCGCCGAAGTTGGAGGTCACGAAGGACACCAGCGCGAGCAGGATCGCCACGATGCCGTAGAAGAACCGCTGCGGCGGCTGGAGCCACACCAGGACGCCGATGGCCATCAGCAGCACCCCGGCGAAGTAGCCCGAGATCCCGGCGATGCCCTGCTGGACGATCAGCTCCAGCGGGTTGAGGGCGGGGGCGGCGATGACCACCGCCCCGGCCAGGACGGTCAGCAGGCCGCCCCAGAAGGGCCGGCTGCCCCGCCACCGCCGGAACGCCGACCTCCGTGCGGACGCGCGGCGGGGTGTGCCGCGCACGCCGCGCGCCGCGCGGGCGCCGAAGGGGCGGTCCGTACCGTGCGAGCCGTTGCCTGCCATGGGATCAGTAGCACTCGTGGTCGCCGGGCTCCACGCTCAGGCGCAGCCCGGTGAGACTGAACGTCCCGGCGTTGACCGACCACGCCGTCTGGCGCAGCCCGTCGATGGTGATGGTGTCGGCCTGCTGGCCGAAGCCGCCGACCTCGCCGACCTCGCCGCTGGCGTTCTCCAGGGTCGAGGCGTCGCGCCCGATCTCGAAGTTGGTGAACTCGGCGTCGCCGGAGAGCTGCTGGACGTCGATCACCATGTTGCGCGCGCTCGCGGGCTCGTCGCCCTGCCCGGCGTTGACCAGCAGGGTGACCTCGCCGACCGGGGTGTCCATCAGCACCGACTGGCACAGGTTGTCCAGCTCGACCTCGTCGATCACCGACACCCCCACCGGGTGCTCGGAGCCGTCGCCCGAGGTGGCGATGTCGCCGTACTGGGTGAACCCGGTGCCGCGCAGCTGGTCGGCCGACACCTTGAAGCTCTGCCCCGACACCGCGAACGACGCCGCGATGGTCCCCTGGGCCGTCATGGCGACGAGGACGCCCGCCGCGCCGAGGGCCGGGATGAGGGCCAGACCGAACCGCCGCCAGCGGGTACCGCCCGACACGGGGGCGGCCTCGGCCGGGGTCTCCTCTTCCTCTGCCATGGATTCCTCCTCTACCGGGCATCCGGCGGACGCCGCGATGGGGATGTGGGAGTGCGGGGAGTGTGAGATCGGCACAGCTCTGTGTTAAGCGGGTCACCTTACCCGCTGGTAGGTGAGGAACATTACAATAGCCGATGTCACATTTCCAAGTGCTTGACCGTCCCGCGGTCGGGTGCTGGGAGTGCGGACTTCAGGCGCGAGTCCCCAGCCGAAGCAGCACAGGAAGGCGAGGCCGTGGCAACGGAGAACGCATCAGCGCAGTCCCGACCGGCTCAGCACCACCCCGCGGACCAGGCGGACCAGGCCGACCACAAGTACCACGCCCAGGAGCGGCCCGCCCGGGATTCGGCCGGATCCGCGGCCGACCCCTTCGACTACGACGTGGTGGTCATCGGCTCGGGCTTCGGCGGCGCGGTCAGCGCGCTGCGCCTGACCGAGAAGGGCTACCGCGTCGGCGTGCTGGAGGCCGGCCGCCGCTTCACGCCCGAAACCCTCCCCACCACCTCCTGGGACCTGCGCAACTTCCTGTGGGCGCCCGCGCTGGGCATGTTCGGCCTCCAGCGCATCCACCTGCTGCGGGACGTGATGATCCTGGCCGGGGCCGGCGTGGGCGGCGGCTCGCTCAACTACGCCAACACGCTCTACACCCCGCTGGAGGACTTCTACAACGACCCCCAGTGGCGCGACATCACCGACTGGCGCAGCGAACTCGCCCCCTACTACGACCAGGCCCAGCGCATGCTCGGCGCCCGCACCAACCCCACCATGACCGCCGCCGACGTGCACCTGAAGAAGGTCGCCGAGGACATGGGCGTGGGCGACACCTTCCGCCTGGCGCCCGTGGGCGTGTACTTCGGCGACGGCCGCGACGCCGACGGCTCCTGCCGCGCCGAGCCCGGCGAGTCGGCCGGCGACCCCTACTTCGGCGGCGCCGGCCCCGCCCGCCGCGCCTGCGTGGAGTGCGGCAACTGCATGACCGGCTGCCGCCACGGCGCCAAGAACGCGCTGACCGAGAACTACCTGTACTTCGCCGAGCGCGGCGGCGCGGTCATCCACCCCATGACCACGGTGGAGCGCCTGCGCGAGCTGCCGCCCGGGCGCGGCCCCGGCTTCGCGGTCGACACCCTGGCCACCGGCGCCCCGCGCACCCGCGCCAACGCCCGCACCTTCACCGCCCGCCAGGTGGTGGTGGCCGCCGGCACCTACGGCACGCAGACCCTGCTGCACCGCATGCGCGACTCCGGCCTGCTGCCCCGCATCTCCCCGCGCCTGGGCTCGCTCACCCGCACCAACTCCGAGTCGCTGGCCGGCGCCATGACCCGGCACATCGACCCGCCCGAGGACTTCTCCCGGGGCGTGGCGATCACCTCGTCCATGCACCCCGACCCCCACACCCACGTCGAGCCGGTGCGCTACGGCAAGGGCTCCAACGCCATGGGCCTGCTGGCCACCATCCAGGTGCCCGGCGGCGGGCGGATCCCGCGCTGGCTGCGGTTCCTCCTGCTGGCCGCGCGCCACCCCTACGTCTTCACCCGCAGCATGTCGGTGCGCCGGTTCTCCGAGCGCACCATCATCGGCCTGGTCATGCAGTCGCTGGACAACTCGCTGACCACCTACACCCGCCGGGGCCTGCTGGGCCGGCGCGTGCTGACCTCCCGGCAGGGCCACGGCGAGCCCAACCCGAGCTGGATCCCGCAGGGCCAGGAGGTCATGACCCGGCTGGCCGCCGAGATCGACGGCTTCCCCGGCGGCACGGTCGGCGACGTCTTCAACGTCCCGCTCACCGCGCACTTCCTGGGCGGCTGCCCGATCGGCGCCTCACCCCAGACCGGCGTGATCGACCCCTACCACCGGCTCTACGGCCACCCCGGGGTGCACGTGGTCGACGGCTCGGCCGTCAGCGCCAACCTCGGCGTCAACCCGTCGCTGACCATCACCGCACAGGCCGAGCGGGCGATGTCGTTCTGGCCCAACAAGGGCGAGCCCGACCCCCGCCCGGCGCCCGGCTCGGCCTACGAGCGCGTGCGGCCGGTGTTCCCCCGCTCCCCCGCCGTGCCGGCCGGCGCCCCCGCCGAACTGCGCTTCACCCGCCCCCTGCCGGTGACCGCGGTCCGCCAGGAGCCCGACACCCCCAGCGCGGCCGGCGCCCCGGGCTGACCCCCGGGGTCCACGGCGGGCGGCGCGGGGCGACTGGCCGGGCGCGCAGCGGGAACCACACAGGGGGACACCCGCGCCCCCGACCCGCCAGGAGCCGCCCCGTGATCCCCCTGCGGCAGGCCGCCGACCAGACCCGCACCGTGCGCACCCCTGACGGCGCCGAACTCCGCGTCCACCTGCGCGGCCCGGTCGACGCCCCGGTGACCGTGGTGCTGGCCCACGACTGGGCCCTGGCCTCCGACACCTGGCGCCCGACCGTGGCGCGCCTGGTGGCCGGCCCCCGCCGCCCGGTGCGGGTGGTCCGGTTCGACCAGCGCGGCCACGGCGGGTCCACGCTGGGCACCCGCCCCTTCAGCGCGGCGGTGCTGGGCGAGGACCTGCTGCGCGTGCTGGAGGACTGCGCGCCGCACGGACCCCTCGTGCTGGGCGGGCACTCCATGGGCGGCCGGGCGGTCATGGCGCTGGCCGCCGCCCGCCCGGGGTTCGTGGCGGGGCGCGTGGCGGGGGTGCTGCTGGCGGCCACCGCCGCCGGGCGGCTCGACCCGGACGACCCCGGGCTGCCGCCGCACCGGCGCGCGGCCGGCGTGCTGCGGCGGGCCCTGGCGCGCGGGCTGGCGCGGGCCCCGGGCGCGGTGGACCGGCTGCGCGCGCTGCTGCCGCCCCACTCGGGCGCCTACCGCGCGGCGGTGCGGAGGGCCGCGTTCGGGACGCGGGCCGATCCGCTGGCGGTGCGCGAGTGCGCCCAGCTCCTACACAGCACGCCCACGCGCGTGGCGGTGGGGTTCTACGAGCCGCTGGTGCGCCACGACCTGTCGGGGCGGCTGGGCGCGCTGCGCGCCGTGCCGGTGCGGATCCTGGCGGGCGGGCGCGACCGCCTGGTGCGGCTGCGCCACACCCGCGCGCTGGCGCGGGCGCTGCCCCTGGCCGCGGTGGCGGTGCTGCCCGACTGCGGGCACATGCTGCCGCTGGAGGCGCCCGAGGCGGTGGGCGCCCACCTGGAGGCGCTGGCGGCCCTGGCCGGCGAGGCCGCCGAGGCCGCCTGACGCGCGCCGGCGGCCGGGGCGCGGGACAGTCCGCGACCGGCGCGGACGCGGATCAGCCGGTGGAGGGCGCCCCCTGCCCGGCGGGCTGGTCGACGGCGTGCCTGTGCTCGTTGATGTGCTCCAGCACCTCGGCGAAGTGCTCGCCCAGGACCTCGTGCAGGTGGCGGGACATGGACCCGGCGAGCATGGCGTCGACGGCGGTCTGGGCGAGCGGCCGCAGGCGGCGCACCAGCGAGGCGGTCTCGGCGATCTCCTCGCCCTTGAGGATGCCCTCGGGGGCGTGCTGGGCGAGGATGTGGTCGGCGACGGTGCGCACCAGTTCCTCGGCGAGGGTGTCGACGCGCTGCTTGAGCCGCTCGGAGATGTCCAGCACGGTGCTCAGCCGCATGCCGGCGGCCACGAGTTCGGCGCCGGCGTTGAGCAGGCGGGGGCTGGGCACCCGGAAGCGCAGGCCCTCGCGTTCGAGCAGGCCCAGGCGCAGGGTGCGGGTGAGGTTGGGCGCGGTGACCTGGCCGGGGAACATCCGGCGCAGCTCGGCCATGGTGACGTAGCCGGGGATCTCGTCGGTCCAGGGGTCGCCGATGGCGGCCTCGAAGCCGAGGATGTCGTTGAGGTCGCCGCCGCGCTCCCACACGCTGACCAGCTCGCTGATGTTGGCGAAGGTGTAGCCGCGCTTGAGCAGCTGGCCGATGAGCCGCAGGCGCGCCAGGTGCGCCTCGGTGTAGATGCCGACGCGGCCCTCGCGGCGCGGCGGGGAGAGCAGTCCCCGGTCCTGGTAGACGCGGACGTTGCGGACGGTGGTCTCCGCCAGCCGCGCCAGCTCGTCAATGCGGTATTCGGCCATGCCTCCAGCCTAGGGAGTCCCGCGCGCCGCGCGCCGCCGGTCCACCGCCCCGACCTTCCCCTCTTGCATCGTGACAATGGTCATTGTAATGTTTCGCCACACACGGTGTGGAGGAGATCACACTCGCCCCCCGAGCGGGCCGCGATGAACCCGTCCCGGCCGCGGCCCGCCGCCGGCGGACAAGGAGGACCGGCGTGACCCCCAAGACGCAGACCCGCACCACCGACCGCGAGGACATCGCCAAGCGCCTGCTGCGCTCCTCGGCCAAGGCGTCCTACGACCCCCTGGTGGAGATCGACTGGGACGCCCCCATCGACCGCGACCGCTACGCGATCCGCCCCGAGCGGCTGAGCCTGTACGGCACCGAGCTGTGGGAGACGCTCACCGAGGACCAGCGCAGGGAGCTGAGCCGCCAGGAGATCGCCAGCGTCGCCAGCATCGGCATCTGGTTCGAGACGATCCTGATGCAGATGCTCGTGCGGCACGCCTACGACCGCGACCCCACCACCAGCCACGTCCAGTACGCCTACACCGAGATCGCCGACGAGTGCCGCCACTCCGTCATGTTCGCCCGGATGCTCGGCAAACTGGACGCCCCCTTCTACCGCCTCGACCCCGTGGCGCAGTTCCTCGGCCGGGTCTTCAAGACCCTCTCCAACGGCCCGCTCACCTTCAGCGGGGCGCTTTTCGTGGAGGAGATCCTCGACCAGCTCCAGCGCGAGATCATGGTCGACGAGGAGCTGGAGCCGCTCACCCGGGCGGTCTCCCGCATCCACGTCGTGGAGGAGGCCCGCCACATGCGCTACGCCCGCGAGGAGTTCGCCCGCGACTGGCACAACCGCCACCCCCTCATCCAGCACTACAGCCGGTTCGTGCTGGGCCTGGTCGTCTACTACGCCACCACGCGGCTGATCAACCCCCGGGTCTACGCCCGCGTCGGCCTGGACCCCCGGACCGCCCGCAAGGCGGCCCGGCGCAACCCGTACTGGACCGACACCAAGACCTGGGCCGCCCGCAAGGTCGTGGCCACCCTCGACGCGGCCGGCGCGATCTCCGGGCCGGGCCGCTACTTCTGGCGCAAGGCCGGGCTGCTGGGCCGCCCCGGCGCACCCGCCGCACCGACCGCCGGCCCGGGGACTCAACGCGCCTGATCCCCGGGCCGGCCTCCCCGCCCGGACCCGCGCCCACCCGCTCGAAAGGACGCCTCGCGTGCGCGACGACCAGGAGACCCCGACGCCCCCCGTCCACCACCGGGTCGCCATCATCGGCACCGGGTTCGCCGGAATCGGCATGGCGGTCCGCCTCAAGCGGGCCGGACTGCACGACATCGTGCTGCTGGAGCGCGCCTACGAGGTCGGCGGCACCTGGCGCGACAACACCTACCCCGGCGCCGCCTGCGACGTGCCCTCCCACCTCTACTCCTTCTCCTTCGCGCCCAACCCCGACTGGTCGCGCAGCTTCTCGCCGCAGCCCGAGATCTGGGACTACCTGCGCCGGGTCGCCAAGGACCACGACGTGGTGCGGCACGTGCGCTTCGGCTGCGAGGTCACCGACGCGCGCTGGGAGCCCGCAGCCAACCGGTGGCGCGTCACCACCACCGGCGGCGTGTTCACCGCGCAGTTCCTCATCAGCGGCTGCGGGCCGCTGGCCGACCCCGCCGTCCCCGACATCCCGGGGCTGGACTCCTTCGCGGGCACGGTGTTCCACTCGGCGGCCTGGAACCACGACCACGACCTCACCGGGCGGCGGGTGGCCGTGGTGGGCACGGGGGCCTCGGCCATCCAGTTCGTGCCCGAGATCCAGCCGGTGGTGGGCGAGCTGAAGCTGTTCCAGCGCACCCCGCCGTGGGTGCTGCCCCGCCACGACCGCGACATCACCCGGCCCGAGACCTGGGTCTACCGCACCATCCCCCTGGCCCAGCGCGCCGCCCGGCTGGCGATCTACTGGGGGCGGGAGAGCTACGTGCTCGGGTTCGTGCACAGCCCGCGCCTGATGAAGGCCGTGGAGCGGCTGGCGCGGTTCAACCTGCGGCGCGGCGTGCGCGACCCCCGCCTGCGCGCCAAGCTGCTGCCGGACTACACCATCGGCTGCAAGCGGATGCTGCTGTCCAACGACTACTATCCCGCGCTGGACCGGCCCAACGTCGACGTGGTCACCGAGGGCATCGCCGGGTTCCAGGCCGACGCGGTCGTCACCCGCGACGGGGTGCGGCACGAGGTGGACACCGTCATCTTCGGCACCGGGTTCCACGTGACCGACAGCCCCATCGCCCAGCGGCTGCGCGACGCCGAGGGGGTGCGGCTGGCCGACCGGTGGGGCGACGACATGACGGCGCTGCGCGGCACCACCGTCGCGGGCTACCCCAACCTGTTCATGCTGGCCGGCCCCAACACCGGGCTCGGCCACACCTCGCAGGTGTTCATGATCGAGGCGCAGATCAACTACACCATGGCCGCGCTGCGCCACGCCGCCCGCAACCGGATCGACCGCATCGAGGCGCGCGCCGACGCGCAGGCCGCCTACAACGAATGGGTGCAGCGCAGGATGCGCGGCACGGTGTGGGTCTCGGGGGGCTGCGACAGCTGGTACCTCAACGACAAGGGCCGCAACACCACCCTGTGGCCCGGGTTCACCTGGGACTACGCCCTGCGCACCCGGCGGTTCGACCCGCACAACTACCACCTGCGGCCCGAAATCCCCCCGGCCGGCCTGCCCGGCGCCGCCCGCCGGACGCCGTCGGGGGCCGGTGCGGCGCAGCGCCCCGAGGGCGCGCCCGCCGGAGCGCCCCGGCGGGCGCAGCGGAATGAGGCGGCGCGATGAGCGGCATGGGCGACGACGAGGAGGAGTACCACGGCCCCGCCGACCTGGACTTCGGCGAGTCGACCGCGGCGGTGGAGGCGCACGTGGCCGGGCACTTCGACCCGCTCATGGGCGCCTACCGCTGGGTGGGCCGGGTGGCCGCCTCGCCGCGGGTGGCCGAGGCCGTCGCGGCCGGCCGCACGTCGGTGCTGCTGCGCACGCCCGGCGGCCACGAGGGCCGGGGCACGCTGTCGGGCCCCGACGTGTGGGGCGGCTACCGGGTGGAGGGCACCGGCGCCCCGCCCTTCGCCGTGCCGGAGGTGGACCCGGCCCGGGACTGACCGGGCCGCATCGACCCGGGGCCGGCTGATCGTCCCGGCCAGGCGTTCCGGGGGAACGGTCGCAAAGCGGAGGGGACCGGCCACTCCCCCGGTGCGGACCGCGTGCCCCGCTCTCAGCCGGAGGGCGGGGCGCCGCGGTGCCGGCGTGACGGGGCCCCGGCGTCGGCGCGGCGGCCGCCGGGCCCGCCACCCGTACGACGGCCGCCGTTCAGGCGGTGCGCGGCCCGCCCCAGACCGCGCCCTGCGGCGCGCGGTGGGCCGGGGGCAGCACATGCTCGGAGACCTCCGAGTGCACCTGCTGGAGCCGCGCGCGGGCGGCGCGGCGCAGCCGGGCCAGGCACTCCACGGCGGCGGCGGAGTCGCCGACCAGGCCGCCCTTGACCACGGCGGGCACGCCGTCCAGCGGGCCGCCGCTGAGGGCGCCGTGCACCGCCAGCGGCAGCACCTCGCCGGCGACCTCGAAGGCGTGCACGTCCAGGGCCTCCAGCACGCTGGCGGCGACGTCGCCGCCGGTGAGGTAGACCCCGCTGGGCAGGGCGTGGCTGCCGGCCTCGTCGCCCACGGCCGCCACCACCTCGGCCACCAGTTCGGCCAGGCGGCCGGGCAGCGCGCGGGCGGCCGCCGGGGAGTCGCCGCCGGGCGCCAGCGCCCGCAGCACCACGACCTCGGGGAACACCGCCGAGGTGAGCTGGTCGGTGAGGCGGCGGCACACCTCGTCGAAGTGGTCGTCGGTGCGGCCCAGCCGCTCGGGGTCGGCGTCGACGAACCGGGCCGGACCGGTGCGGGCCAGCGCGGCGAACTGCTCGCGGGTGAGGTCGGTGGTGCTGCCCGCCACGGCCAGCAGCGGGCCGGGCGCGCGGGCCTGGCCGCGCAGCCGCAGCGCGTAGGCCAGCAGCGCCCCGCCCGGGCCGGGGTCGGCCGCCACCCATACGGTGCCGTCGGTGCGGTGCACCTCGGCGGCGGCGCCCGCGAGGTCCTCGACGCGGCGCTCGTCGGCGGCGTCGCACAGCAGCACCGGCTCGTCGCCGGCCCGCAGGTCGGCGGCGAGCATGTCCTGGGTGACCTGCCGGTCGGGCACCCGGCGCACCGCCAGGCCGGTCTGGCGGGCCAGGATCGCGGCGACGTCGCCGGTGTCCATCGGCCAGAACGGGTCGCGGGCGAGTTCGGTGGCCTCCAGCGGACGGCCGTCGAGCAGCTGCACACCGTCGACCGTGGTGCGGCCCGAGGCGGGGAAGGCGGGCACCAGCAGCGCGCGCACGGCCACCTGGGCGGGCACGCGCTCGCGCACCGCCTGCCAGGCGGCCTCCAGTTCGGCGCCGACGTTGCCGCGCAGGGTGCTGTCGATCCGCTTGACGACCAGGCCCACCGGCCAGATGGCCTCCACCACGTCGGTGACCAGGTCGGCGGCCTGCTCGGCCGAGGCGTGCCGGCTGTCGAGGTTGGCCACGACCACGTCGTACTCCTCGGCGACCGCCGCGACGTGCTCGGGGGTCACGGTCGCCACCCGCATGCCCGAGCGCGCGAACCGGGCGCCGGTTGCGTTGGCGCCGGTGAGGTCGTCGGCGACGACGAGAACCTGGGCCACGGCTTCCTCCCTGATCGTCCTGGGCGGCGCGGACGCGCGGCGGGCCCCGCGCGGCGGTGCGGCGGGTGCGGCGGGACGCGGGCCGCCCCGCGGCCCGGCCCCTATGACTCTCTCATCCCCGCCGGGTGCGCAGGGCCGCCCCGGCCAGTGCCGCGGCCGCGCACAGCGCGAGCACGTAGCCGATGGTCCCGGCCCAGCCGAGGTGGTCGTAGGCCACGCCGCCGAGCCAGCCGAAGGCGCTGGAGCCCAGGTAGTAGGCGAGAGTGTAGAGGGCGGCGGCCTGGGCGCGGGCGGTGGTGGCGCGCACGCCCACCCAGGCCGACGCGGTGGCGTGGGCCGAGAAGAACGCGAAGGTGAACAGCAGCAGCGCGGCGACCACGGCGGCCGGCGCGGGCAGCAGCAGGGCCGCCGCGCCGACGGCCATGGCGGCGACCCCGGCCAGCAGCACGGCGTGCCGCCCGGCGCGCTCCACCACCCGGCCGACGAACGCGGAGCTGGCGGTGCCGGCGAGGTAGGCCGTGAACAGCAGCGCGACCGGCGCGGGCGGGAGGTCGAAGGGCGGGCCCGTCATGCGGAAGCCCAGGTAGTTGTAGACGGTGACGAACGCGCCCATGAGGAACAGGCCCTGGGCGTAGAGCGCGATCAGCCCGGGGTCGGCCACGGCGGAGCGCAGCCGCGCCGCCGGCCCGGGGCCGCTCCCGCCGCGCCGCCGGGGGGTGAACCCGCGGCTGCGCGGCACGGTCGCGGCGAAGACGATCAGGGCGGCCAAAGTGAGGAGCGACCCGGCGCCCACGCCCCAGCGCCAACCGCCGATCCCGGCCACGGCACCGGCCACCAGCCGTCCGCTCATGCCGCCCACGGTGGTACCGGCGATGTAGAGCCCGGCGGCGCGGGACACGTGGGAGCGGTGGACCTCCTCGGCGAGGTAGGCCATCGCCACGGCGGGTACCCCGCCCAGGGCGGCGCCCTGGAGGCCGCGCAGCACCAGCAGCGCCGCCATGCCGGGGGCGAAGGGCGCGGCGAGCCCCAGGGCGGTGGACAGCGACAGGGACAGCGCCATCACGCGGACGCGCCCGAACCGGTCGGCCAGCCCGCTCCAGAGCAGGACGAAGGCGGCCAGGCCGCCGGTGCCGAAGGAGACGGTGAGCGCCACCTGGGACGCGGAGGCGGAGAACCCCGCGGCCAGGCCCGGCAGCACCGCCTGCACGGCGTAGAGCTGGGCGAAGGTGGCGATCCCGGCGGCGGTCATGGCGACGGTGAGCCGCCGGTAGGCGGGGGTGCCGGCGCGGTGCCCCTCGAACCCGCCGCTTCCCGTCGTCCTGTCCTCCACCCATCCGACGGTAGACAGGTGACCCGCCGCACAGGGCATCCGGGGGTCGCCCCGGCGCGGCGGCGGACGCGCGGGGCGGCGCCGGCGGGGCGCACGGGCCTCCCGGGCGCCGGTGCGGACGTGGTGGTCCGCGCCGGACCCGGAAGGCCCTCCTCTGTTTCCCGCACCCGGCACGCGTGTCGCCGGCGTCCCGGGACGGCACGCCTGGCACGTGCCTAATAAGGGAGAGTCCCTCCCCGCCCGTGGCGGGGAGGGCACGCGGGCACGCCTCGCGCGGGGCCGACGAGGAGGTCGGGGCGGCTCGCTGCCGGCCGGGCCCCGGCGGGAGCGGGATCCCTACCCGGCGCGCCGCGCCAGGAGCGCCGCTCCCAGGGCCGCGGCCGAGCCGGCCAGCAGCACGGCGGCGAACACCGCGCCCAGACCGGTGAACCCGAGCCCGACCGCCCCGGCCACGGCGGGTGCCGCCGCGCTGGAGCCGATGTAGAGCCAGAACCCGTACATCGCGTTGGCACCCGCCAGGTGCTCGGCCCCCGCGGCGGCCGTGGTGGCCTGCATCGCCGCGGGCAGGGCCACGGCGCTGGCGAACACGAAGCCCGCCAGCAGCAGGGTGAACAGCCCGACCGAGCCCACCGCGGGCACCGAGGCGGCCGCGGCCCCGATGAACAGCGCCGCCGCGGCCGTGCTCACGACCAGCCGGTGCAGCGGCGCCAGGCGCGCCAGCAGCGGCATGGCCAGCGGCGCGAGCAGGATGGCGGGCAGTCCGGTCGCGCGCAGGGTGAGCAGGGCACCGGCGTCGCCCGCCACGCCCAGCGGGTTGGTGGGCCGAACGGCGGCGTACACGCCCACGAAGCCGAAGAGCAGGGTCAGCGCGATCAGGAAGAAGGGCAGCAGCCGGGGCAGCAGCGCCGCCCTGAGCAGGCCGCGGTAGGCCTCGGCGAGCGGGGTCGCGCCGTCGCGCCGGTCGGGCACCAGGACCACGCGCGCCAGCACGGCGACCCCCGCGGTGACCACCGCCGAGGCGAGGAAGGCGGCCGACCACCCCCAGCGGTCGGCGATGAACTGGGCGGCCACCTGCGCCACCACGGCCGAGGCCAGGAACGCGCTGGTCAGAGCGGTGAAGGCGTGCGCCCGGCGGTGCGCGGGGATGGTGCGGGTGAGGTAGCCGATGGCGGTGGGCGCGAACGTGGCCGCGGCGCAGCCCTGGAGCACGCGGGCGGCGATCACGGTCTCGGCGGTGGGCATGAGGGCGGTGACCGCGGCGAACAGGGCGGTGGCGGCCAGCCCGACCGCGATGAGCCGGCGGTGGCCGATCCGCGGTACGAGCGGCCCGAAAACGAGGAAGCCCAGGGCGTAGGCGGCGCCGAAGGCGGTGACGGTCCAGCTGACGGTGGCGGTGCTCGCGCCGGTGTCGGCGGCGATGGGCGCCAGGAGGGGCAGGGCCAGGTAGAGCTGGCCGGTGATGACCAGCGCGGCGGCCGCGATGACCAGGACCTACGGCAGGATGCGCGCGGCGGCCGGCGCGGCGGAGGCGGGCGCGGTCGGGGCCGCGCCGCCGGCGGGAGGCGCCGGCGGGCGTGTCTGGTTGAGCATGGCCCCATATAAACCAACCAAACAGTTGGATGTCAACTGGCCTATGATGGGCGGCATGATGGCACCACGGGACAGCGCCGCCACCCGCCGCAAACTGCTGGAGGCGGGGCGCGCGGAGTTCGCCGAGCACGGGATCGCGGGCGGCCGCATCGACCGCATCGCCGAGAGCGCGGGTGTGAACAAGGAACGCGTCTACGGCCACTTCGGCAGCAAGGAGAAGCTGTTCCAGGCGGTGCTGGAGGCGGTCAAGGCCGAGCACGCGGCCACCCTGCCCACCCCCGACGAGGACGTCGGCGAGTGGGTGGGCCGGCTGTTCGACTCCCACGCGGCCAACCGCACGATGGTGCGGCTGATGATGTGGGAGGCGCTGTACTTCGAGGACCGCCCGCTGCCCGACGACACCGCGCGGGCCGACGTCTACGCCAGCAAGGTCCTGGCGCTGGCGCGCAGCGCCGGGGTGGAGCCCGACAGCGCGGCGGCCATGACCCTGCTGTGCCTGCTGGGCCTGGGCACCTGGCCGTTCGCGATGCCGCAGATGGCGCGCCTGGTGATCGGGCCGCGCGCGCTCACCCCGGCCGGGCGCGCCGAACTGCGCGCCCACATCGTGGCGATGGCCAACGCCGCCGTGGCGGGCGCGGTGGGCGCCCGCGGCGCCGCGGGCGCGGCCGAGGCGCCGGGCGCCTCGGCCGCCGCCGGAGCGTCGGCGACCGAGGACGGCACCCCGGATTCCAACGAATCAGTTGGAAGGTGAGCCGGGAGCGGCGCCCACCCGTACCACCTGGCCCGTGCGGGCGCTGTGCCGCGCCGCCTCGATGACCTCCAGCCCGTGCACCACCTCGTGCGGCTCCACCGGCACCGGCTCGCCCTCGCCCACCGCGTCGCGCACGGCGGCGTAGAAGGCGGGGTAGGCGCCGCGTTCGCTGGGCACCGGGCGCGGGTCGTCGTCGGTGCCCACGCGGCCCCACGCCGCCTCCGGCTCCACGCCCCAGTCGGGGGCGTCGGGGCGCTCGCCGCGCCCCAGCCGGTCCTCCTGGCCGTCCAGCCCGTGGATCGTGAAGGCCGCCCGGTCGCCCAGCACCCGGAAGCGCGGCCCGAGCCGGGCGGCGACCGCGCTCATCCACAGGTGGGAGCGCACGCCCCCGGCGTGGGTGAGGGCCAGGAAGGAGTCGTCGTCGGCGGGCGCGCCCCGGCGGGCGTCCAGCTCGGCGTAGACCGCCTCGACCGGTCCGAACAGGTTGACGGCCTGGTCGATGAGGTGGGGGCCGAGGTCGTAGAGAATCCCTGCGCCGGTGTCGGGGTCGCCGCTGTCGCGCCAGGTGCCCTTGGCCTCGGGCCGCCACCGCTCGAACCGGGACTCGAACCGGTGCACGCGGCCCAGCGCGCCCTCGTCGATGAGCTTCCACAGGGTCAGGAAGTCGGAGTCCCAGCGCCGGTTCTGGTAGACGGTCAGCACCCGCCCCAGCCGCTCGGCCAGGGCCACCAGCTCGCGCGCGTCGGCCGCCCGCAGCGCGAACGGCTTGTCCACGACCACGGCGAACCCCGCCTCCAGCGCGGCGCGCGCCAGCGGCACGTGCGTCTCGTTGGGCGTGGTGACCACCGCGATGTCGATGTCGCCGCCGCGCCGCCACAGCTCCTCGGCCGAGCCGACCACCTCGGTGTGCGGGTACCGCGACCGCACCGCCGCCTGCCGCTCGGGGTTGCCCGTGACCACAGCCGACAGGCGCAGCCCCGGGGTGGTGTCGATCAGCGGGGCGTGGAACACCTCGCCGCCCTTGCCGTACCCGATGACGGCGACGTGCAGTTCTCGTTCAGCGTCGTGCGCAGAGGTCATGACCCCCACGGTAGCCAGCGCCCGCCCCCACCCGGCGCGGCGCGCGGCGGGAGCGGAGGCGGGGAGCGGCAGAGGTGCCGCCGGGCCGGGGCCGGCCGGGCGCTAGTCCGTAGCGGTCCCGGCGGCCTCCACGCCCCACGTCCGCACGATGCCGTCCTCGCCTCCGGCGGCCAGGACGGTGCCGTCGGGGCTGAAGGCCACCGAGCGCGTCCAGGTGCCGCCGGCCAGGTGTTCGGCGATCGGCCTTCCGGTCCCCGTGTCCCACACCGCGATATCGGCGCCGCCGCTCGCGAGCATCCCGCCGTCGGGGTGGAACGCCACCGAATCCACCCGGCCGTCGTGGTGCAGCTCGGACTCCTCCTCGCCCGACTCAGCGTCCCACAGGAGTACGGCGCCCTGCTCGGCCTCCGTCTCGGTGCCGGCGGCCAGCACGGCGCCGTCGGGGCTGAACGCCAGCGAGAACACGTAGTCGTCGTGCTCGAAGGCGGCGGTCTCCTCGCCCGTCTCGGCGTCCCACAGGCGGACGGGCCCCTCGCCCTCGGCGGTGGCGACGGTGGCGCCGTCGGGGCTGAACGCCAGCGCGGTCACCATCACGTCGTTGTCGGCCTCGTCCAGGGTGGCGGTCTGCTCACCGGTCTCGACGTCCCACAGCCGTGTGGCGCCGATGGCCGTGGCGACCGTCCGGCCGTCCGGGCTGAACGCGATCTCGGTCGCCGTGGAGCCGAGTGTGGCGACGTTCTCCTCGGTCTGGGGGTCCCACAGGACGACGTCGGTGTAGCTGCCGCCCACGGCGAGCAGGCCGCCGTCCGGGCTGAACGCCAGTGCGTCCACGTGGAAGCCGCCGTTGACCGTGGTGACCGGCTCCCCGGTCGCGGCGTCCCACAGGCTGAACGCCAGGTCGTCGCCGCCCGCCGCGATGGTCCCGCCGGGCCCGACCGCCACCGTCCGCACCTCTCCGCCCTCGCCCTGCGGCGTGGGGGTGGGCCCCGGAGGGAAGCGGACGGAGGCGCCGGCCGCGCCGCCCTCGCCCGTGGTGGCGCCGCCCTCCCCCTCTGCGGCCTCGGCCCCGAGCAGCAGGCTGACGCCCCACACCGCGCCCGTCGCCACCACGAGCGCCGCCACCATGGCGCCGGCGCCCACGAGCAGCCACACCGGCGGGCGGCGCGGGTGCGGGTCGCGGCGCGGGGTGGCCGCGTCCAGAATCCGCTCGGTTGCGGCGGGTGCCGCTGTCACGGGGGGCGGCGCCTCGTCAGGCCGGGCACCGGGGGCCTCAGCGCCGCCGGAGGGTCCGCCCGCGCCGCGCGCGGCCGGTCCGCCGGGCCCGCCGGCGCCCGGCCCGGCCCCGGAGTCCCGCAGGACGCCCTCGGCGAAGCGGGTGAGGATGGCGTCGGGGGTGGGCCGCGCGCCGGGGTCGCGGTTCCAGCAGTCGGCGATCAACTCCCGCGTGACGGGATCGACGCCGCCGAGGTCGGGCGGCGGCCCGGTGAGGCGGTGGACGGTCTCGGCCATGGTGGGCGCCTTGAACGGGTTGGCCCCGGTGGCGGCGAAGGCCAGCACGGTCCCCAGCGAGAACAGGTCGGAGGCCGGGCCCACGCCGGAGCCGTCGACCTGCTCCGGCGACATGTAGGGCAGGGTCCCCACCACGGACTCGTTGCCGGTGAGGGTGTCGGCGCCCAGCGGCCGGGCGATCCCGAAGTCGATGATGCGCGGCCCGTCGTGGGTCATGATGACGTTGCCCGGCTTGAGGTCGCGGTGCACCAGCCCGCACGCGTGGATCGCCTGGAGACCTTCGGCCAGCCCGACGGCCAGGACGTGCAGCGCGGGCGGCGCGATGGGGCCGTGCTCGCGGACCCGCCGGTAGAGCGTTGGGCCGGCGATGTAGGCGGTGGCGATCCAGGGCGGCGCGGCCGACAGGTCGGCGTCCACGACCGAGGCGGTGTGGAACCCGCCCACCCGGCGCGCGGCGTCGACCTCGCGGGCGAAGCGGGCGCGGAACCCGCTGTCCTGCACCAGGCCGGAGCGGATGACCTTGACGGCGACCTGGCGGCCGGAGGCGGTGCGGGCGAGGTAGACCCGGCCCATCCCGCCCTCGCCCAGGCGGTGGGTGAGGCGGAAGGCGCCGATGCGCGCGGGGTCGGACGGCTCCAGCGGCTCCACGCCGTCAGTCCCCCTTCCCGGGCGCCGGTGCCGGCCCCGGGGCGCGGCCCTTCCCCGCCTTGGCGGGCGAGGCGCCCTCATCGTAGCCACGCCGGATCGGGGCGCACACCTCCCGTCACCGGATCGCAACCCGCCCGCACGGCCCCGCGTGGCCGGTGGCCGGGGTGGGCGGCGTCGGTGCTGAGCACCACCGAGGCCGCCCCTCGTCGGAGCCCTCGGCGACGGCGGCCTCCTCCGCGTGGCCCTCGGACGAGGCGGCCCGCCGCGCCCGAGAGCACGTCCGCCACGGCCTCACGAACCGTGCGGTCCGGGAGGCCGTGGGGTGGGGCTCGCGGCCCGCTCTATGCCACGGCGTGTGCGGGGTCGTCCAGCCGCAGGGCCTGACCGCTTCGGGTGACCGTGCGGCCGGGGTGCGGACACACGGGAGGGGCCGCCCCTCGCACGGGACGGCCCCTCTGGGTCCGGCGGTCAGGCCGCTACGGCCGCTGCGCGCTGTGCAGGCTCAAGCGCGATCTCCAGCACCTCGCGGACGTCGCTGACCGTGTGGACGGTGAGCTGGTCCAGGACGTCCTGGGGGACGTCGTCGAGGTCGGGCTCGTTGCGCGAGGGGATGAGGACCGTGGTGATCCCCGCCCGGTGCGCCGCGAGGAGCTTCTGCTTGACCCCGCCGATGGGCAGGACGCGGCCGGTCAGCGAGACCTCGCCGGTCATGGCGACGTCGGCGCGCGCCGGGCGGCCCGACAGCAGCGACGCCAGGGCGGTGGTCATCGTGACACCGGCGCTGGGGCCGTCCTTGGGGATCGCCCCGGCCGGGACGTGCAGGTGCACGCCGCGCTCCTTGAGGTCGCCCACCGGCAGCTCCAGTTCGGCGCCGCGCGAGCGCAGGTAGGACAGGGCGATCTGCGCGGACTCCTTCATGACGTCGCCCAGCTGGCCGGTGAGGGTCAGCCCGCTCGCGCCGGACTCGGGGTCGGCCAGGGAGGCCTCGACGAACAGCACGTCGCCGCCGGTGCCGGTGACCGCCAGGCCCGTGGCCACGCCCGGCACGGCCGTGCGCTCGGCGGTCTCGGGCGTGTGCTTGGGGCGGCCGATGAAGTCCTTGAGGTCGGCGGCGGCCACGTGCAGCGGCAGCTCCCGCTCGCCCAGGGCCACGCCCGCCGCGACCTTGCGCAGCACGCGGGCGACGGTGCGCTCCAGGCCGCGCACACCGGCCTCGCGGGTGTACTCGGCCGCGATGGAGCGCAGGGCGTCTTCGCCGAACTCGACCTCGCCGGGCTCCAGCCCCGCCCGCTCCAGCTGCCGGGGCAGCAGGTGGTCGCGGGCGATCACGACCTTCTCGTCCTCGGTGTAGCCGTCGAGCTGCACCAGCTCCATGCGGTCCAGCAGCGGCCCGGGGATGGTCTCCAGGGCGTTGGCGGTGGCCAGGAAGACGACGTCGGAGAGGTCGAGGTCGACCTCCAGGTAGTGGTCGCGGAACGTGTGGTTCTGCGCGGGGTCGAGCACCTCCAGCAGCGCGGCCGTGGGGTCGCCCCGGAAGTCGGTGCCGACCTTGTCGATCTCGTCCAGGAGCACGACCGGGTTCATGGAGCCGGACTCCTTGATCGCCCGCACGATGCGGCCCGGCAGCGCGCCGACGTAGGTGCGGCGGTGGCCGCGGATCTCGGCCTCGTCGCGCACGCCGCCCAGCGCCACGCGGGTGAAGTTGCGGCCCATGGCGCGCGCCACGGACTCCCCCAGCGAGGTCTTGCCCACGCCGGGCGGGCCGACGAGGGCGAGCACGGCGCCGCTGCGGCGCCCGCCCACCACGCCCAGGCCCCGCTCCTCGCGGCGCTTGCGCACGGCCAGGTACTCGACGATGCGCTCCTTGACGTCGTCGAGGCCGGCGTGGTCGGCGTCGAGGATCTCGCGCGCCCCCACGATGTCGTAGGAGTCGTCGGTGCGGGTGTTCCACGGCATGTCGAGGACGGTGTCGAGCCAGGTGCGGATCCAGCCGGACTCCGGCGAGGAGTCGCCGGCCCGCTCCAGCTTGTCGACCTCGGCCAGCGCGGCCTTGCGGACGTGGTCGGGCAGGTCGGCGGCCTCGACGCGCTCGCGGTAGTCGTCCTCCTCGCTGCCGGGCTTGCCGTCGAGCTGGTTCAGCTCCTTGCGGATGGCCTCCATCTGGCGGCGGAGCAGGAACTCGCGCTGCTGCTTCTCGACGCCCTCCTGGACGTCCTGGTCGATGGTCTCGGCGACCTCGAGCTCGGCCAGGTACTCGCGGGTCCACTCGCTGAGCAGCCGCAGCCGCTCGGCGACGTCGTAGGTCTCCAGGAGCTGGAGCTTCTGGGCGGTCTTGAGGAACGGGGAGTAGCCGCCGCGGTCGGCGAGGCGCCCGGGGTCGTCCAGCTGCTGGATGCCGTCGAGGATCTGCCACGCCCCCCGCTTTTGCAGGTAGGTGGTGAGCAGGGTCTTGTACTCGCGGGCCTGCTCCAGGACCTTGCCGGGGTAGCCGCCCTCGGGGGCGACGTCGGTGTGGACCTCGGCGGAGACCCACAGGGCCGCGCCCGGGCCGGCGGTGCCGCTGCCGACCCGCGCGCGGGCGGTGCCGCGCAGCACGGCGGCCGGCTCGCCCTCGGGGGTGCGGCCGACCTGCTCCACGACGGCGACGGTGCCGATGGCGGCGTAGTTGCCGTCGACGCGGGGCACGATGAGCACGCGCGGCTTGCCCGTGGACCGGATCCCGGGGACCCGCGCGGCGCCCTCGCCCCCGGCCCGCGCGGCGTCGATGGCGGCGCGCACCTCGGAGTCGGAGATGTCCACCGGCACGACCATGCCGGGGAGGACGACGTCCTCGTCAAGGGGAAGCACCGGGAACGTCGCACTGGACTGCGCTTCAGTCATCAGACCCTCCTTGTTGAGTCACTAACACTCAATAAACGAGAGTCCGGGTTTGTTCCCCGCATCGTGTTCGCCGTGAGCGATGCGGGTCCGGGCCCGGCGGGCGGCCCCGCGCGGGCTCAGCGCACCAGGCCCGCGCGGTAGGCGATGACCACCAGCTGGGCGCGGTCGCGCGCGTGCAGCTTGACCATGGCGCGGCTGACGTGGGTGCGCGCGGTGGCCGGGCTGACCACCAGCCGCTCGGCGATCTCGGCGTTGGACAGGCCCTCGCCGACCAGCGCCAGCACCTCCCGCTCGCGCTCGGTCAGCTCGCGCAGCTGTGGGCGCGGGGCGCTGTGGGGCGCGCGGGAGACGAAGGTGGAGATCACGCTGCGGGTCACCGACGGCGACAGCAGCGACTCCCCGGCGGCGGCCAGCCGGATCGCGCGCAGCAGCTCGGTGGGCTCGCTGTCCTTGATGAGGAAGCCCGCCGCACCGGCGCGCAGCGCGTCGAACACGTACTCGTCCAGCTCGAAGGTGGTCAGCACCACCACGCGCGTGGCGGCGAGCCGGTCGTCGGCGGCGATCTCGCGCAGCGCGGCGATGCCGTCCATCACCGGCATGCGCACGTCCATCAGCAGCACGTCGGGGTGCTCGCGGCGGACCAGCTCGACCGCCTCGCGGCCGTCGGCGGCCTCGCCGACCGCCTCCAGGTCGTCCTCGGCCTCGATCAGCACGCGCAGGCCCATCCGCACGAGCGCCTGGTCGTCGACGATCCCCACGCGCACGGCCGTCATCGCTCACCCCGCGGCAGCTCGGCGCGCACGGCGAACCCGCCCTCGGGGCGCGGCCCCGCCGCCAGCCGCCCGCCGACGGCGCGGGCGCGCTCGCGCATCCCGGCGATCCCGCCGCCTTCGGCCGGTGCCGCACCCGGGCGGGCCGGGCCGGTGTCGGTGATCTCCACGGTGACCTCCTTGGGCCGGTAGCCGATGACGACGGTGGCGCCGGCGCCGCCGGCGTGGCGCACCACGTTGGTCAGCGCCTCCTGGACGATGCGGTAGGCCGCGTGGTCGACCGCCGCCGGGAGCGCGGCGCGCTCCCCCTCGACGCGGACCTCCACGGGCCGCCCGGCCGAGGCGATGCCCGCGACCAGGTCGTCCAGCCGGTCCAGGCCGGGCGGGGGTTCGCGGGTGTCGCCGGGAGCGCCGCCCTCGGGGGTGCGGAACACGGCGAGCGTGCCGCGCAGCTCCTCCAGGGCGTCCTTGCTGGTCTGGCGGATGGCCTCCAGCGCGGGCTGGGCGCGCTCGGGCCGCTTCTCCAGCACGTGCAGGGCCACCCCGGCCTGCATGTTGATGACCGACAGGCTGTGCCCCACGACGTCGTGCACCTCGCGGGCGATGCGCAGCCGCTCCTCGTAGACCGAGCGGCTCAGCTCCTGGGCGCGCTCGCGGCGCGCGTTCTCGCGCCGGGAGCGCACGATGACGCCCAGCGCGGCGGGCCCCAGCAGCAGGCCCAGGGCGACGAACAGGTCGGCCACCGCCTGGGCGGAGGCCAGCCCCAGGTAGGGCTGGTCCAGGCGCAGGGCGAGGAAGACGGGGACCCCCATGGCCGTCAGCGGGAGCCAGCGCCGGGGCGGGAGCCGCACGGCCAGCGTGTAGAGGAGCAGCATGGGCGCCAGGACGATCGGGCCGCCCGAGCCCAGGACGCCGAAGACCACGGCCACGGCCGCCATCGCCGCCACGAAGGCCGACCGGGGGTGGAGGCGGCGCAGGGCCAGCGCGCCGACGACCACCGCGACGCAGACGTAGACGGCGGCGGGCACCGGCTCGAAGTCGGGCGGCGGGCCGTCCCAGGGCGGGCCGGCGGTGTCCGGCCCACGGGCGCGGTCGCTCCAGGCGCCCTGGGCGTGCACCCCGGCGAGCGCCACCGCGCCGAGGCCCAGCGCGAGGGGGACGTCGAGCAGCAGGACGCGGCCGGCGCCCCGCCGCCGGGGCGCCGGGTGCCCGTTGCCTCCGTCGCCGTTCACACGCCCGACACTAGCCCGCACGGGGCCGGACGGGCGTCGGCCGCGCTGCGTATCCGCGGTGGTGCGCGGTGCGTAGCGGGGGGCGCCGGGACGCGTGGACGAGGGGGCTGCCCTACCGCCCCCGGAGGCGCCGGAGAGGTCAGCGCACCCCGGCCTCGGGCGCCACCGCGTCGTCGAGGTCGCGGCCCCGGGTCTCGCGGGAGGCCAGCACGGCCACCAGGGTGAGCACGCAGGCCCCGGCCACGTACACCGACACCGGCAGGCCCGACCCGAACCGCGACAGCAGCCAGGTGGCGATCAGCGGGGCCAGGCCGCCCGCCGCGATGGAGGCGAGCTGGTAGCCGATGGACGCCCCCGAGTAGCGCGTGCGGGTGCCGAACAGCTCGGAGAAGAACGCCGCCCGGGGGCCGTACATCGCGGCGTGCAGCACCAGGCCCACCCCGGCGGCGGCCAGGACCATGCCGAAGCCCCCGCCGTCGATGATCGGGAAGAACGCGAACGCCCACAGGCCCGTGCTGACGGCACCGAAGGCGATGACGGGACGGCGGCCGAGCCTGTCGGACAGGGCGCCCCAGATCGGCACGACGACGAGCTGCACGGCCGAGGCGACCAGCAGCGCGTTGAGCACGGTACCGCGCTCCACCCCGGCCTCTTCCACGGCGTAGACCAGGATGAACGCGGTGATGACGTAGTAGGAGATGTTCTCCGCCAGGCGCACGCCCATGGCCACCAGCACCTCGCGCCAGTGGCGGCGCAGCACGTCCACGATGGGCGCGCGCTCGGTGACGCCGGCGCGCGCACGGGCGTCCTCGGCGCGGCGGGCCGCCGCCTGGAAGACCGGGGACTCCTCGACCGCCAGACGCACGTAGAGGCCGATGAGCACGAGTACGCCCGAGAGCAGGAACGGGATGCGCCAGCCCCACGCCTCGAACGCGGAGTCGGCCATGGTCGCGGCCAGCACGGCCAGGACGGCGGTGGCCAGCAGGTTGCCGCAGGGCACCCCGGCCTGCGGCCAGGACGCCCAGAACCCGCGCCACCGGGGGTGGCCGTGCTCGGAGACCAGCAGCACCGCCCCGCCCCACTCGCCGCCCAGCGCGAAGCCCTGGACCAGCCGCAGCGCGATCAGCAGCAGCGGCGCGGCCACGCCGATGGTGGCGTGGCCGGGCAGCAGGCCGATGGCGAAGGTGGAGGCGCCCATCAGCAGGAGGCTGATCACGAGCAGGCGCTTGCGGCCGACGCGGTCGCCGTAGTGGCCGAACACCAGCCCGCCGAGCGGGCGCGCGACGAACCCGATGGCGTAGGTGCCGAAGGCGAGCAGGATGCCGGTCAGCGGGTCGGACTCCGGGAAGAACACGGCCCCGAAGACGAGCGCGGCCGCCGATCCGTAGAGGAAGAAGTCGTACCACTCCACGGTGGTGCCGATGAGGCTGGAGACGACGACCTTCGCGAACGACCCGCGAGGCGCGGGGGGCTCTGTGGTCGGTGGAACGGGGGAACCGGGTGCAGACATGGGCTCGACTTCCGTGCGACGGGGAACTGCGGAAGCAGCAGGGGCAAGCATCGTAAAAGCCCCGATGTGAGCCGGACCATGGCGAGGAGGCACCCATGGCGGTGCCGGTTCATGTGCCTCGGCCACACCCGGTGGTGGCCGTTGGGGGCCGGGGACCGTGCCCGCGCGCGGGGCACGGCGTGCCCCGGCGCCCCTGTGCGGCGGAAACGGCGGGAGACGGTAAGCGGCCATCGCGTGATGGCCGGGGCCGGCGGGCACGCCGAACCCCCGTACGGTCAGGCGGGTGCGGAAGCCTCTGCCTCGCAGTGGAAGCACATCACCGAGTGCTCCACCACCTCGCCGTTCTCGAACCGCTGACCCACGCTGACGGCGAACTCGTCGCACTCAGGGCACGTGAAAGGACCGGACTCGTCGTCCTCCTTCACGCGACGGAGGATGTCATTCCACTCATCGCCATTCATGCCGGGACCCTACCGCCCGCCGGGGACATCGACTGAGGCCGCGAGCGGTCGGGGCGTGGGCCGTGGCATGGCGCGGCAGGGCACGTATGGGGCCGTTCAACACATACGAACCCACTCGTATGGGTTGGTGAGCTATGCGCCCCTTCGTTCCGGGAACCTACATTGGCGGCATGACGACCCGTGGACCCGCCGGGGCCTCCTCCTTCGCGCCTTCGGCGAATGACGCCGCCGCGTCCGTGCCTCTTCCCGCCGATGCCGTCTCCTCCCCCGGGCCCGACCTGCGGGGACGGGTGGCCGTCGTCACCGGGGCCGCCGGGGGGATCGGGCGGGCCTGTGCCGCGCGGCTGCGTGCGGCGGGGGCCGAGGTGCGGCTGGTCGACCGCGACGCCGGCGGTGTCGCGGCGCTCGCCGACGCGGGCCTGGGCACGGCCTTCCCGGTGGACCTCACCGACCTCGACGCCGCCGCCGAGGTCGCGCGCGGCGCCGACATCGTCGTCAACAACGCGGGCGTGCAGACGGTCGCCCCCATCGAGGAGTTCCCGCCCGAGCGGTTCTCCCTCATCCTGCGCCTCATGGTCGAGGCGCCCTTCCGCCTCGTCCGGGCCGCCCTG
Source organism: Streptomonospora nanhaiensis (assembly GCF_013410565.1). NCBI lineage: Bacteria > Bacillati > Actinomycetota > Actinomycetes > Streptosporangiales > Nocardiopsidaceae > Streptomonospora > Streptomonospora nanhaiensis. The sequence goes on along the minus strand of NZ_JACCFO010000001.1, from coordinate 4,810,870 downwards.
CCCCACATGTACGAGCGCGGCTGGGGCCGGATCGTCAACATCTCCTCGGTGCACGGCCTGCGCGCCTCCGCCTACAAGTCCGCCTACGTGACCGCCAAGCACGGCCTGGAGGGCTTCTCCAAGGTCGCCGCGATCGAGGGCGCCCCCCACGGTGTGACCTCCAACTGCATCAGCCCCGGCTACGTGCGCACGCCCCTGGTCGAGCGGCAGATCGCCGAGCAGGCGCGCGCCCACGGCATCCCCGAGGACGAGGTCGTGGAGTCCGTCCTGCTGGCCCGCACCCCGCTCAAGCGGCTGATCGAACCCGACGAGGTCGCCGCCATGGCCGTCTACCTCTGCGGCCCCGACGCGTCCTTCGTCAACGGGGCGTCCCTCACCATTGACGGAGCCTGGAGCGCCAACTGAACGACGACACCGCTCCCGCCCCGGGGGTGCCGCCCGCCGCGCCCGGCCCCATCGGCCGGCCGGGCGGCCCCGCCGGCGCCCCCGGCGGGGCCGAGGCGCAGTTCCTGCGGCTGCTGCTGCGCGACGCCCCGGCTGTGGAGTACGAGCGCCCGCTGGTCGAGTCCCGCGCCCGGGGCGCCTCCCCCGCAGAACTCGCCGTCCTGGAGGACACCAAGGTCCTCGCCCTGCGCGTGCGCACCGTGCTCTCCGACCGGCGCCGCCGCGAGTCCGAACTGACCGCCCTCTTCGAGACCGCCAACGACCTCGCCGGCATGCGCGACCTCGACCAGGTGCTGCGCGCCATCGTCGACCGCGCCCGCAACCTGCTGGGCACCGACACCGCCTACCTCACCCTGCGCGACACCGTCCGGGAGAACGGCGACACCGTCATGCGGGTGACCTCCGGATCGGTCTCGGCCCGGTTCCAGCAGCTCCGCCTGGGCCCCGGCGAGGGCCTGGGCGGCCTCGTCGCCCAGACCGCGCTGCCCTACGTCACCGCCAACTACTTCACCGACACCCGCTTCCAGCACACCGCCGCCATCGACGCGGGCGTGCTGGACGAGGGCCTGGTGGCCATCCTGGGGGTGCCCCTCCAGCTCAACGGCCGCGTCATCGGCGTGCTCTTCGCCGCCAACCGCCGCGAACGGCCCTTCTCCCACGCCGAGGTCGCCCTGCTCGGCTCCCTGGCCACCCACGCCTCCATCGCCATCGACAGCGCCAACCTCATCGAGGGCACCCGCGCGGCGCTGGAGGAGCTGAACGCCGTCAACCAGCGGCTGACCGAGCACAGCGGCGCGGTCGAGCGGGCGGCCGAGGCCCACGACCGGCTCACCGACCTGGTGCTGCGCGGCGGCGGCGTGGAGGAGGTCGAGGCGGCGGTGAGCGCGGTCCTCGGCGGCGCGGTGACCGTGCACGACACCTCGGCCCACGGCGCGCGGCCCGCCGACCCCGCCGTGGCCGAGGCCCTACGCGCCTCCCAGGCCAGCGGCCGGGCCGTACGCACCGGGAGCGGGTGGGCGGCGGCGGCCATGGCGGGCGGCGAGCCGCTGGGCGCGGTGCTGCTGGAGGGCGTGGACCTCGACCCCGCCGACCAGCGCATCCTGGAGCGCGCGGCCATGGTGATCGCGCTGCTGCTGGTGATGCGCCGCTCGGCCGGGGAGGCGGAGAACCGGGTGCGCGGCGACCTGCTCGACGCGGTGCTGGACGACCCCGCCCGCGACCCCGACGGCCTGCGCCGCCGCGCCGGGCGCCTGGGCGCCGACCTCGACGCCGAGCACGTGGTCGTCGTGGCCGAGGCCCCCGGCGCCCGCCCGGGGCGGCTCCGCTCGGCGGCGATGCACCTGGCCGAGACCTCCGGCGGCCTGGCCGGGACCCGCGCGGGCGCCACCGTGCTGGTGCTGCCCGGACCCCGGCCCGCCGAGACCGCGCGCAAGGCGGCCGCCGCGCTCGCCGCGGCGGTCAACACCGAGGTCACGGCCGGGGCGAGCGGCCCCACCGCCGGGCTGGCGACGTTCGCGGCGCGCTTCGCCGAGGCGCGGCGCTGCCTGCGCGCCCTGGTCGCGCTGGGCCGCACGGGCGAGGTGGCCACCTCCGACGACCTTGGATTCCTCGGCCTGCTGCTGGGCGGCGACCGCGACGTGGCCGGGTACGTGGACGCCACCCTGGGCCCCCTCGTCGACTACGACGCCCGCCGCGGCACCGCCCTGGTCCAGACGCTGCGCGCCTACTTCGACAGCGGCGGCAGCCTGGCCCGGGCCAAGGACGTCCTGCACGTCCACGTCAACACGGTGGCCCAGCGCCTGGAGCGCGTCGGCCGCCTGATCGGCCCCGACTGGCAGGAGCCCGCGCGCGCCCTGGAACTTCAGCTCGCCCTGCGCCTGCACGCGCTGCTGACCGGCGGCGTCACCGACGACGAGGGCGCCGCCCGCCCCTGACCGCCCCGCCGCCCCTGCCGCCCCGCGTCGGCACGTCCTCCTCCGTCGGCGTGCGTAGGCGGGTGCGCCCGCGCGCGTAGCGGCGAAGCCGCCGGTCGGGCGATGCCCGGCGTAGCAACCGGCGGCGAGGGTGGAGGCATGAACACCACAGCACTCATGGCGGCGGCCGCCGGGTTCGGCGGATTCGGCGACGCCGCCTTCCGCGCCCATCCCGGACCGCCGCCGTTCGCACCGCTGATCGGAGTCTCCATGCTGCTCTTCCTGCTCCTGCTGGGCGTCATCGCCTTCCTGCTCGTCTCGCGCGCCAAGGGCGGGCCGCCGTGGGCGCACCACGGCCCCCGGGCGCGCCACCAGGCCCCCGAGGACGCCGCCAAGCAGGTCCTCGCCGAGCGCTTCGCCCGGGGCGACATCACCGTCGAGGAGTTCCTGGAGCGCGCCAGCGTGCTCAACTGGACCCCCGGCACGGGCGAGGGGAAGCGGCGGTGAGACGCCCGCCCGCGCTCCCGCCCCCCGCGCGCAAGGCGGTCCTGACCGTCCACGTGCTCGCCTCGGTGGGCTGGGCGGGCCTGCACGCCGCCGTCTTGACCCTGGTGGCGGCGGGCCTGGCCGCCGGCGAGCCCGAGCGCACCGGCATGCTCTACGGCGCCGCCGCGACGCTGGTCCAGCTGCTCGTGCTGCCGGTCAGCCTCGTGGCGCTGGCCTCGGGCCTGGCCCTGGCGCTGGGCACCCCGTGGGGCCTGTTCCGCCACTGGTGGGTGGCCGCCAAGCTCGGCCTGACCGCGCTGCTGGTCGCGGGCTCCAACCTGAGCCTGGGCCCGGGGGTGGTGGAGCTGGCCGAGGCCGCCGAGGGCGGCGCGGTCCTGCCGCCGACCCTGGAGGGCGCCCGCATGGTCACCGCCCTGTCGGTCGCGCTGACGGTCCTGGCCGCCACCACGCTGCTGTCCACGGTCAAGCCCTTCGGCCGCGTGCGGCGCGCCGGACGCGGCCGGCCGGACCGCTCGGCCCCGGCCGCCGCGCCCACCGCCCGCGAACACCTCGGGGCCGCCCGATGACGCCTCCGCCCCACCGGCCCGCCGGCCCGCCTCCGGCGGGCCCTCGGCGCGCCCGCGCCTGACACGGCCGCCGGCACCGCGCCCACACGAATCGCCGGGCGCGCCGCCCGCCGAAGCGACAGGGCGCCCGCACCGTGACATCCTCATCGCGGGACGTTCCGAAGCGTGAGAGGAACATGGCCGGCATGTGGCACGGCGAGCTGTACACCGACTTCACCGGCAGCGGCGGCGTCGACGGAACCGGCGGGTCCGGCGGCGACGACCTCGACGCGCTCGTGCGCGCCACCTCGGCCGCGCACGACCGCCCCGGCGGGCGGGCCGCCCTCGACGGGCCCCCGGCGGGCGCCCCGGTCAGCCGCTCCATCCCCTTCGACGTGGTCACCGGCGCCGCCGAGACCCCGGTGGGCTTCCTGTTCCTGGCGATGACCGAGGAGGGCCTCGCGGCGTGCACGTTCGCGCCCGAGGAGACCGTGGTGGACCGGCTGCGCCGCGCCGTCTCCGCCGACATCGGCCCGCACGACGCCCACCTGGACCCCGTGCGCCGCGAGATCGACGCCTACTTCTCCGGCCGCCCCGCCCGCACCCGCGTCCACCTGGACCTGCGGCTGGTCGGCGACTTCGGCCGGGTGGTGCTGCGCTCGCTGCTGGACGTCCCCTACGGGGGCACCGTCACCGTGGGCGACCTGGCCCGGCGCATCGGGCGGCCCAACGCCCGCCGCGCCGTGGCGAGCACCCTGGCGGCCAACCCGCTGTGCCTGTTCCTGCCTTGCCACCGCGTGGTGGCCGACGACTACCCCCGGTCGGTGGGCCCCTACGTCGGCGGCCCCGAGGCCAAGCGCCGCCTGCTGGAGCTGGAGGCCGCGGGCGCCGCCTGAGCGCGCCGGCGGCGCCCGCTCAGCGCGGGCCGCCGGGCCCCAGCAGCGCGGCCAGTTCGGCGGTCAGCCCCTTGGAGGCCGCCTCGACCATCGTCAGCACCGTGCTGAACCCGTCGTCGCCGCCGTAGTAGGGGTCGGGGACCTCGGGGTTGGGCCCGACCTCGCCCGGTGCGAAGCTGCGGAACAGGCGCAGCCGCTCGCGCACCGCGTCCGGGTCGGGGGCGCGGCGCACCAGCTCGTCCATGTTGTCCAGGTCCATGGCCAGGACCAGGTCGCGCCGCTCGAACCACGCGGGGTCGAACTGGCGCGCCACGTGGTCGGTGGGGTATCCGTGCACGCGCAGCGCGGCGGCGGCGCGGGGGTCCATGCCCCAGCCCAGGTGCCAGTCGCCGGTGCCGGAGCTGTCCACCACCACCGCGTCGGCGAGGCCCGCGCGGTCGAGGTCGGCGGTCAGCACCTTCTCGGCCATGGGCGAGCGGCAGATGTTGCCCAGGCACACCACGCAGATCCGGTAGGGACCGGAGGGGTCGCGGGGTTCGGGCAGGCTCATCGGGTGCGCGGCGCGCGCTCCGGCGGCCCGGACGGGCCGGTCGGCGCGGCCGCTCCCCCCTTTCCCAAAGAGGCGCGTGCTGGCGGCGGACCGCCGCCCCCGCCGGGCGGGCGGGGGCGGGCGGCGCGGTCGTGCGGACCGGTCGGGCCGCACGAGGCGGCGCGCGGTCGTCCATACCGTAATCGAGGAACGCGCTTACCGCAGGCGGGCGCGTTTTTTCGGCTCCCGGTCAGCCCTTGGGCAGCCGTACGACGGTCACGAAGAAGTCGTCGATCTGGCGGACCACCCGGATGAAGGACTCGAAGTCCACCGGCTTGGCCACGTAGGCGTTGGCGTGCAGGCGGTAGCTCCGCAGGATGTCCTCCTCGGCCTCGGAGGTGGTCAGCACGACGATGGGGATGTGCGAGAGGGCCTCGTCCTTCTTGACCTCCTCCAGCACCTCGCGGCCGTCCTTGCGGGGCAGGTTCAGGTCGAGCAGGATCAGGTGCGGTGCGGGCGCGTCGGCGTACTCGCCCTCGCGGCGCAGGAAGCGCAGGGCCTCGACCCCGTCGGAGACCACGTGCAGGCGGTTGCCCACCTTGTGCTCCTGGAACGCCTCCTTGGTCATCAGGACGTCGCCGGGGTCGTCCTCGACCAGCAGCACCTCAATGGGTTGCACCAAGTTGACCTCGCTCACTGTCGTCCGACCTGCTCTGGCTCGTCTCCCGCGTCCCGCCCGGCCGGGGCGCGGCCCTCCGCCGGGCCGTCGGCCTCGGGGGAGACGACGCCGGCGGACGCGTGGGCGGCGCCGCCGACCGCGGTGTCGGCGGCGGGTTCCCCGGCGGGGGTGTCCGGGTCCTGCTTGTCGCCCGGGGTGTCCGCGGTGTCCTCGGTGCCCGCCGCGGAGGGTGCCGGGACGTCCGTCCCCTCCGCTGCCTCGGCCCCGGCGGCGGTGCCGTCGTCGGCGGGCAGCGACCAGCATATGCGGGTTCCGCGGCCCTCGTGCTCGGTGTCGAGCCAGATGCGGCCCCCGTGGAACTCCACGATCTTCTTGCACATGGCCAGGCCGATCCCGGTGCCGCCGTACTTGTCGCGGGTGTGCAGCCGCTGGAAGATGACGAACACCCGGTCGGCGTACTGGGGCTCGATCCCGATTCCGTTGTCGGCGCAGCAGAACACCCACTCGTCGCCGCGGCGGCGGACGCCGATGTGCACCCGGGGGCGCTCCTCGCCCCGGAACTTCACCGCGTTGCCGACCAGGTTGAAGAACACCTGGGTGAGCAGGGTGCGGTCGCCCCGCACGGTGGGCAGGTCGTCGCCGGTGATCTCGGCGTCGGCCTCCTCCAGGCGGGTCTCCAGGGAGTTGAGCGCGTCGTCCAGGGCGTCGTTGAGGTCGACCGGCTCGTCGTCCTTGGTGCGCCCGACCCGGCTGAACGCCAGCAGGTCGTTGATGAGCGTCTGCATGCGCTTGGCGCCCTCGACCGCGAAGTCGATGTAGGAGTCGGCGCGCTCGTCCAGCCGCCCCTGGTAGCGGCGCTGGAGGAGCTGGCAGAAGCTGGCCACCTTGCGCAGCGGCTCCTGCAGGTCGTGGGAGGCCACGTAGGCGAACTGCTCCAGCTCGGTGTTGGAGCGCTGCAGCTCCGCCGTCTGGCGCTCCAGCAGCTCCGACTGCTCCTGGAGCTTGCGCCGCGCGGCGCCGACCTCGTCGAGGTCGCGGACGATGCGCTCGCGCATGGCGTCGACGTCGCGGCCCACGCGTTCGATCTCGGGCGGGCCCTGCAGTTCGATGCGGTGGCCGTAGTAGCCGCCGGAGACCTGCGCCAGGTGGCTGGCCAGCTCGTCCAGCGGGCGCAGCACCCAGTTCTGCAGCATGATCCACAGGAAGCAGCACAGCACGACCACGACCACGCCGACCAGGACGAGCAGCGCGACCACCTGCTGGGTGGCCGTGGCCAGGCCGTCGCGGGCCTGCGACAGCTCCTCGTCGATGCTGGTCTCGGCGGCGGTGCCGGCGGCGCGCAGGTCGTCGAAGAGGGCGCGGCCCTCCTGCAGGTCCGCGGCGCTGACCTGCCCGCCCTGCTGGACGGTGTCCAGCGCGGGCGCGGCGAAGTCCTCCTGCCAGGTCTCGCCCGCGGCGATGAGCTGCTGGATGTCGGCGTTGACGTCGCTGTCGGCCTCGGCCAGCGCGCGCAGCTGGGGAAGGCTCTCCTCCAGCGTCTGGCGGCCCTGCTGGTAGGGGTCGAGGAACTCGATGTCGCCGGTCAGGGCGTAGCCGCGGATCCCGTAGTCCAGGTTGAAGTAGGCCGACATCGTCTGGCGCACCGCGCTCTGGGCCGGGGTCAGCTCGTTGACCTGGCGGTCCAGGGAGTCGCGCGCGCTGAAGGCCGCCGCGGTGATGGTCGACACGGAGGCGACCAGCACCACCGCCACCGACGCCAGCAGGATGGTGACCCGGCGGCGCAGGGGCAGTTTCCTCAAGGCCGGTCCCCGTGGGTGATCAGCAGCATCGCGACGTCGTCCTGCAGGGGGCCGCCGTTGGAGCGCTCGGCCTCGTCGATGACGTGCTCGGGAAGGTCCACCACCGACACCCCGCGGGCCAGCAGGTCGGTGACCAGCCGGCGCAGGCCCTCGACCTCCAGCCGGGCGGGCGGCGCGCCGTCGTAGGCGTCGACCAGGCCGTCGGTGTAGAGCATGAGGGTGGCGCCGCGCGACAGCCGGAACTCGTCGACCTCGGTCTCGCCCTCGGGGAAGACGCCCAGCGGCGGGCTCGGGGTGACCGCGACCTCCTCGACCTTGCCGCCGTTGAGGACCAGCGGCGGCGGGTGGCCGAACAGCCGCACCCGGGCCTCCTCGCGGCCGGTGTCGATGCTGGTCTGGCACAGCGTGGCGTACATCTCGTCCTGCGCGCGCTCGCTGACCAGGATCTCGGCCAGCGCGGGCAGCAGGTCGGCCTCGGCCACCCCGCCCATGACCAGGGCGCGCCAGGCGATGCGCAGGCTGACGCCGAGGGCGGCCTCGTCGGGGCCGTGGCCGCTGACGTCGCCGACGATGACGTGGGTGGTGCCGTCCTTGTGCACGGCGTCGTAGAAGTCGCCGCCGACCAGGGCGCGCTTGCGGCCGGGCCGGTAGAAGGCGCGGGGGATCAGCGGGGTGCTGTCGAGCAGCACCTGCGGCAGCAGGCCGCGCTCCAGGCGCATGTTCTCGCGGGCGTACAGCTCGGCCTCGCGCAGCTGGCGGGCGTTCTCGTCGGCGCGCTGGCGCTCGACGGAGTAGCGCAGGCTGCGGGCCAGCAGGGAGCCGTCGACCTGGCCCTTGACCAGGTAGTCCTGGGCGCCGGCGGCGACGGCGGCCACGCCCTCGTGCTCGTCGTTGAGGCCGGTCAGCACCACGACGGCGGCGGAGGCCGCACCGGTCAGCACCTCGCGCAGCAGCTCCATGCCCGAGGCGTCGGGCAGGTTGAGGTCGAGGAGGACGCAGCCGCGGAAGCCGGCGAAGTACTCGCGGGCCTCGGCAAGGGTGCGCACCCAGGTGATGTGGGCGCTCAGCGCCGTGTCGGCGAGCAGTTCCTCCACCAGGAACGCGTCCTGGGTGTCGTCCTCGATGAGGAGGATGTCGACCGCCTCAACGGTGGAGGAGGAACGCCGCTCCATGACGGCCTCAGCGGCCCGGCCGGTGTCGCCCAGCCGCGCGAGTTCGGTATCGGTCATGGTCACGGGCTGGTGTCCTGGTTTCCTGATATCCACACATCGCCTCTACGTCGACCGGTGCGCGGGGAGCGTCGTCAGCCGTTGCGGCAGTCAAACGATAATCGCCCGGCACGGAGTGTCGCCAGCGGGATTGCACGAGAGACATCGAACGAGGGGTTGGGGGGCTGACCCGAATCCTGGGGCGCCTGGTCGCACCCGTGTGCCTTACCAGGCTACCCGGCTTCCCCCCGCCGTTTTCTGACACGCCGTCATCTCGACCCTTGATGGCCGCGCCTCATGCTGACATCATGTCGAAAAAGCCGGAGCGGCAAAGGCGACAAAGGAGGGCGTGTGCCCGCAAATCCCGTCGACGCCAACCCCACCCCCGACACCGAGCAGACCCCCTTCTCCACGGAGCTGCGCCAGGCCACCTGGAGCGACCACGGCGACGCCGAGCAGCAGGGGTTCGTCCAGGCGCTGCTCGACGGCACCCTGCCGCGCGCCGCCTACGCCGCGATGCTCGCCCAGCACCACTTCGTCTACGCGGCGCTGGAGGAGGTCGGCCGGACCCTGGCCGAGGACCCCCTCGCCGGGCGAATCCACTTCCCGGCCCTGAGCCGGGTCCCCGCCCTGCACCGCGACCTCACCGCCCTCTACGGCCCCGACTGGCGCGACCGCGTCTTTCCCACCCCGCCCACGCGCGCCTACACCGCCCGGATCGAGGGCACCGCCGCCGACCCCGCCCGGTACGTGGCCCACCACTACACCCGCTACATGGGCGACCTCTCCGGCGGGCGGTTCCTCCGCCGGGCCGCCGAACGCGCCTACGGAATTGACGCCGACTCCGGCACCGCGTTCTTCGACTTCCCCGGACTGGGCAGCCTGCTGCGCTTCAAGGACGGCTACCGCCGCCGGCTGGACGAACTGGACCTCGACGCCGCCGCCCGGCGCCGGGTCGTCGCCGAGACCCGCCTGGCCTACCGGCTCAACGCCGAGGTGCTGGCCGACCTCGGCCGCACCCACGCCGGCGGGCGCGCCGCCTGAACAGGCCCGCGCCGGGCGGCGCCGCGGCACAACCGCCGCCCGGCGCGGTCACCGCGTGCGACCATAGGGGCCATGCCCAAGATCTCCGCGCCCACCATCGCGGCGCACCGCGCGCAGACCCGCGAGCGCATCCTCGACGCCGTCGCCGCGCTCACCCGCGTGCAGGGCATCGACGAGATCTCCATGACCGAGGTCGCCGCCGAGGCGGGCATCACCCGCACCGCGCTCTACAACTACTTCCCCGACAAGCCCGCTCTGCTGCTGGCCTTCACCGAGCGGGTCACCAGCGGGTTCGTGGAGCGCTACCGCCGCGAACTGGCCGGCGACGCCTCCGCCGCCGACCGGCTCGACGCCTTCATCCGCTTCCAGCTCGACGGCCTGGCCGAGCACCCCCACCCGGCGGCGGGCGAGCTGGGCGCCAGCCTGGGCCCCGACGCCTACCAGGCCCTGGCCGACCACGTGGCGCCCATGCACGCCCTGCTCGACGAGATCCTGCGCGCCGGGGTGGCGGCCGGGGAGTTCGCGCCGGTTCCGGTCGAGCCGGTGGCCCGCCTCATCCTCGCCATGGTCGGCGCCCAGCGGGTGCCGCTCCAGCGCGGCGAGACCACCCCGCACGAGGCGCACCGCCTGGTGGCCGGGTTCACGCTGCGCGCCCTGCGCCAGGGCGACACGGCGGCACCGCCGCTCACGTGAGGTGATTGCGGCGCGCCCCTAACCTGCCGCGAGGCCGGATCCGACGCGCGGCAGCGCCCGCGGTGCGGCAGAATCGGGCTCCATAGCAGCCTGTTCTCCCCGGAAGGGCCGCCCGGTGTCCATACTGCTGATCCTCCTCGGCGCCGCCCTGGTCGCCATCGCCGTGTTCAACCGCGTGCCCCGGTTCCAGCCGGCGTGGTCGCCCCAGCTCGTGCCCGCCCGACTCACCGAGGCCGGGCGCGCGACCCTCACCACGGTCGGCGGCAGCGCGCTGATCATCGCGTTCTTCCTGGCGCTGTCAGGGGTGTGAGGCGGGGCCGGCCGCGGGTGCCTCAGCCGCGCCCCACGAGCCGGCGCAGCCGCCGCTCCGCCTGGCGCGCCGCGCCGGCGGCCGCCAGCACACCGGTGAGCACCGCCGCGCCCGCCACCGCGTCGCGGGCCAGCGCGCGCTGCCCGGCCGCCCGCTCGGCCGCCGCGCGCTCGTCGGCGTCGAACCGGCCGCCGCACGCCCGGAAGTCCAGTTCCAGCTCCCGCCAGCGGTGCGGCCACGGCGCCGGCGGCCGCTCGGGATGCGGCCGGGCCGCCCGCGCGCCGTCGGACCCGCTCCAGGCCG